>CAZRVE010000006.1:0-43585 GCA_964603485.1 uncultured Candidatus Saccharibacteria bacterium | reverse complement strand
TAAGATTTCTTTCTTTGATATAATAAGAGTTGTTCCGCTTATTCACTTATCAAGAAACTATGCATAAAGTTGCATTTATACTTCTCATTATTGGAGGTTTGAATTGGCACCTTGAAGCGTTTGGATATGGTCTTGGTGGTTGGGGTCTTCCAATGATGCTCGTGAAAATTGTATACATTCTCGTGGGACTCGCAGCAATTTACGAAATTGCTACTCACAAGAAGAACTGTAAAGATTGCGAAACGAAACCAGCAATGTAATGAAAAAACCACCCCCGACGCATATCGGGGGTGGTTTTTTGTATAATGAGAATATGAAAGAAAAGAAACTTTGGTTTAAAGCAAAGAACTATGGATGGGGTTGGTACCCTGCTTCACGCGAAGGATGGTTCGTAATGCTTTGGTACATCACCGCCCTTCTTGTAATCCTTAGAAAAATTAATTCAGATTCCCGACCTGCAAATGACACAATTATCGCGGTAACCGTATCCTTTTTAGCTGTCACCGCAATTCTTATTTTTATCTGCTACAAAACTGGCGAGAAACCAGAATGGAGATGGGGTAAAAAAGAAGACACCCCTAAATAACCCTAGGGCTGGTGCTCAATGTCTTTCTTCTTCTTCGGAGTGATGCTGTGAGCGACAAGGATTTGCTCGAATTCTTCTCGTTCAATCGTCTCAACTGCAATTAACCGCTTTGCAATTGCATCAAGGACCGCCTTGTGTTTTATGAGTATCTCTTGAGCTGTTTCCAAACCATTTTTCATAAGAAGAGCTACCTCCGCATCTATCTCCGCTCCTACCCTCTCAGAATATTCTTTATCTTCAAGACCTTTTCCAAAAAGAGCCCTCCCAGCTTGGCCTTCAAGAGCAATAGGGCCGAGCTTTTCTGACATTCCATATTTGGTAACCATGTCACGGGCAAGCGCAGTTGAAACCTGAAGATCGTTTGATGGACCAGTAGTCGTGTCGCCAAAAATCATTTTCTCTGCGACAAACCCACCGAGCGACATAGCAATATCTGCAAGAAATTCTTTTCGAGATTGCAATTTTCTATCTTCAATAGGGAGATTCAAAGTGTAACCTGCAGCACGACCACGAGAAATGATAGAGATCTTGTGTACTGGATCTGCATATTCGAGCACAGAGGCCACGAGTGCATGTCCTGCTTCGTGATATGCGGTAATTTCTTTTTCTTTAAGTGAAAGGATGTGACTTTTGCGTTCTGGACCAAGCATCACCTTCTCGATAGAGCGGATGAGATCGTATTGGGAAAGCTTGGTGCGATTTTCTCGCGCTGCAAGAATGGCGCCTTCATTCATAAGAGAATAGAGATCGGCTCCAGAAAATCCTGGAGTGCGCTCTGCAATAATCTTCAAATTTACATCCTCAGCAAGAGGCTTGGTACGCGCATGAATTAAAAGAATCTCTTCTCTCTCAGGGCGATCAGGTAAATCAATGGTCACTCGGCGATCAAAACGTCCTGGGCGCAAAAGTGCAGGGTCAAGCACATCAGGGCGATTGGTTGCTGCCATGACAATTACTTTTTCATTTGGCTCAAACCCATCCATTTCAACAAGAATCTGGTTCAAAGTTTGCTCTCGTTCATCATTTCCCCCGCCTGCGCCAACCCCTCTGACACGGCCCACCGCATCAATTTCATCAACAAAAATAATTGCTGGCGCAGCACGCTTTGCCATTTGAAAAAGATCTCTTACTCGAGAGGCACCAACCCCTACAAACATTTCCACAAACTCAGACCCAGAAATAGAGAAGAAAGAAACGTTTGCCTCCCCCGCAACCGCTCGCGCAAGTAAAGTTTTTCCAGTTCCAGGAGCACCCATCAGAAGAACTCCTTTTGGAATCTGTGCTCCAATATCAAGAAACTTTTTTGGATTCTTCAGAAAATCAACAATTTCAGAAAGTTCCTGTTTTGCCTCTTTCACCCCTGCGACATCCTTAAAAGTTACTCTCTGTTTTTTATCATTTGGTGGAGTAATACGTGCCTTAGACTGTCCAAAGGTAAACGCTTGCATACCCGCCCCTTTCACCTGTCGCGAGAGGTACCAAATAAAAACCACAATAAAAATAATAGGAAGAATTATAGGAAGAAGCGTAAGAAACCAAAAACCAAGCCCTGTCTCATTTTGGACAGTAATGGAGACTTTGCGAAGCGCTTCAGAGGTGACGCCGTAATTAACAAGTGTTTGCGAAAGAGCTTCATTACCCTCTTTTTTGGATTCTCGAAGGGATCCGTCATTATATTCAATACTTAAAATATCTCCCTTCACGATGATATTTCGCACTTGCTCCTCATTTACTTGATTTGCAAGCTGAGAAATAGCGACTATATCCTCTGGCTTCTTTCCTTCAGACAAAAAAGAGTAGAGAGACATCAGTATGAAAAACAAAAGGAGCGTAGAACCAAGATTACGCAGAAGAGGGTTCTTTATTTGAGGAACTTTTTGCCACTCAGGTATCTTTACTGGTGGTTTTTTATGTTTAGGTGAAATATTTGCCATGAAAGCGATTATACACGAAAGAGTGAGTTTTGTTATGATACCGACATGTCTCTTATAAGCAATAAAAAAGCTCGGCTCAACTACGAAATCCTCGAGACTTTTGAGGCTGGCATTGAGCTACTTGGACTTGAAGTAAAGTCTGTAAAAAGAGGAGAGGTATCCCTTGAGGGATCCTACATTGTTGTGAGAGGTGGAGAAGCCTTCCTCACTGGCGCAGATATCGCACCCTATCAGCCGAGTAACACTCCCAAAGATTACGACTCTCGAAGAAATCGCAAACTCCTCCTTACTAAAAAAGAACTTACCGAACTTGAAAAAAAGGAGGCTCAAAAAGGATTGACAATACTGCCTATTTCGATGTATAATAAGGGTAGGAAAATCAAAGTCGAACTTGCGGTTGCGCGAGGAAAGAAAAAATTCGACAAACGCCAGACCATTAAGAAGCGAGAGAGTGACAGAGAGATTCGAAGAACTTTGAAAACAAAATAGTTTAGGCTTTCCCTGAAAGCACTCGAGCAAGAATCGAGTTCTCCCAGGGGATGATCGGCCTAGACAAGAAGCGCCATTACTATGATGCGGAGAGGAGCCGAAAGGACTCCTTAATCCCTTTCAAACACTAAGTGCAAAATCAATTGTTGCACGGGCAAAATCAGTAGTTTCTCCATATTTTGGAGCTAATGAATTTGCTTTCGCATACGCTCGAGCGTAATACGTTCGCGGTGCGGCGCGATACCAAGGAGCGTCTGACTTTGTGGCTATCGTGATATATCTTCAGACTACGAAGGAATGTGTCTCGCTTCCCTTCTAAATAAAGAGACTAGAGGGTAGAGAGCTTTCGTTTGTTTTGTATCTCTATTCTCGAAATCAATGAAGCAAACTATTCTCCGTAGATGTCATAGTAATCTCTTCTTGCACGGCGGTTCGATTCCGCCCATCTCCACAGGTAAAATGATGCCACTCGAAAGAGTGGTTTTCATTTTACCTGATGGAGCTATCCATCCTATTTAAAAAACACTATCTCGAAGATTCTGAAAATCCAACCGTAACATACGCATGTATCTTTCCATCTTGGTAAATTGGTCTGAAATAATAGAGCCTCTCATTTCCCTCAAGTCCTCTAACCTTAGCAAAACCAACCTTTTGTTCTTGTGCAAGTTTAAAGAGTTCCGAATCAGACTGCTGTGTACCACTCCAAGTAAGAGGGTTTGGATATCTCATAAACACAATCCCATCCTTATCAAACTTGGAAATCACGGTGCCGAGTGGCAAATCATAATCTGTAGAAAAACCGTTCAGCCACTCAACCGCAAAGGTTACAAATATTACCCCTGAAAAAGCACCCTCTTCCATAATAGGTTGGAGAAACCGCACCGAAGGCCTGCCCGTGATAGTGCTATTTCTGTAACCACTGACGGTAAAGCTTTCGGTTTCTTTGACTTCAAGAAAATCAGCGTCTGACCCCACATTTACTACCCTACCAATATCTACACCGGTACAAATAACATTTCCATCCGCATCAGTGATACCGATATTAATAAAATACGGATATACCACATACATTTTTTGCAGAATACTCGAACAAGTTTCTTCATTAACCTTCGCTTGCTCAACCAGATATCCAGAGGTGATTAAAAACTGCCGTATGCCATAGATTGACCCTTCGTGATCAGATGCCAGATTATCTGCCAACAACTTTAATTCACCTCGCTTTTGGTCGACAAGCTCTAGTCGCAAATCCTTGTACTTTAAAAAACAACCTCCGCCTATTATGAGAGTCAGAAACAACAGGGCGAACCAGATCAGATGGGAACGCTTAAATGTAAAAAACTTGTCCACTTCCATTCATCAGATTATACAACGTATAAAATCTTGTGTTGTACGACCGTAATAAGAAAATGTTAAAATGTGTCAATGAAAAAACCGTCACATCTCCTACTTTCTCTTCTATTTCTTTTTTCACTCATTCTCCCTTCAGTTGCATACGCGGCAATTCCCTACGAAGCATCGAACGTCCTTGGGCAAACCGATACAAATGGTGCCATTACTTATACGAAAGGTTACATTTTCAACGGATTGCGAGAGCGCAAATTTAGTCCCAGAATGAATCTGGCAATAGACGAGGTTAATCACCGACTCTTTGTAGGAGATCAGGAGGGAAATAGAATTCTTGTCTACAACCTTGATGCGTCAAATGAGCCGATTGATTACATCCCAGACAATGTATTAGGTCAGCCGGACTTCAGCACATACACCCAGAGGTCCACTTCTGCAAGTACTGTAAATTTTTCCGGAGGTCTTCTTTTTGATTCAACCAACAATAGACTGTTTGTATCCAACGAAAATAGAATTTCTATTTTTGACGTCTCTTCAATCACAAATAATGAGGATGCGGTAAACGTACTAGGGCAAACAGACTTCACGTCTAATACAGGAGGCACCACTCAAAGCACTATGAACGGTGGCGGAGGTGTATTTAATGGTGTTTTAGGTATGGCGCTCGACCCAGCTACCAACTATTTGTTTGTCGCGGACGCAAAGAACGATCGCGTGATGATATTTGATGTCACTTCAATCACTAATGGAGAAAATGCAGTGAATGTGTTAGGCCAAGCAGATTTTGTGAGCAGTGGCTCAGCAGCAACACAGAGCAGAATGTACGGGCCACAGGGAGTTGCAGTAGACCCTACTGGAGACAGGTTGTTTGTAGTTGAAGCAGGAAATGCACGCGTACTCGTATTTGACATAAGCACCATTACGAACGGTGAAGCAGCTATAAACGTACTTGGACAAACCAATTTCACCAACACTGGAAATGCAGTAACTCAGGGACGACTCTGGGGGCCCCGGGGTGTAGCGTTTGATGATGCAGGAGATCGACTCTTTGTAGGTGACGAATCAAATCATCGAGTCATGATTTTTGATGTCGCGGCTATCACAGACGGAGAAAATGCAGTGAATGTATTGGGGCAAAGTGTATACACAAGTCAGACGTATTCAAGCGCAACTGCATCAAGTGTTCAGAACCCATCCTCTGTAGTATTTAACGCCACCAACAATCGTCTTTACGTACCAGAATTTACTTTTAACGGCTCTACCTGGGGAAGAGTTTCCATATTTGATACTGCATCCATTTCAAATAACGAAGCAGCGGTTGACATTATTGGACCGGTAGATGGGAATGGGGATCCTTATTTTACAGCAAATAGATATGGCCCAAGTAGTAACGGGTTCTACCAACCTTCGAGTATTGCAATCGATAGCGTAAATCACAGAATGTTTGTCGCAGAGCTTGGAGCAAATCGAGTTACCGTGTTCAACCTTGATACCAACAATAATCTCGTTGACAGAACCGCTGATTATGTGCTCGGTCAAAGCAATTTTGTATCTGAAGGATCTGCAACCACACAGAACGGAATGAGTGGCCCTGGATATCTCGCCTTTGATGATGAGAACAACAGACTCTTTGTGAGTGATAGTAGTAATTCTCGAGTTCTTGTATTTGATACAAACACAATAGTGAATGGAGAAAATGCAGTAAATGTATTGGGGCAAACAGATTTCGTATCAAGTGTATTTGATATCACCCAAAACAACTTCGACTACCCTGCTGGACTTGCTTACGATGAGGACGGCGAACGTCTTTTTGTGGTAGATAACTCTAATTCAAGAGTCATGGTATTTGACGTCGCTTCAATTACCAATGGAGAAAATGCAATAAATGTACTAGGTTCAACTGACTTCATTTCAAGTGACTTTGGAAATACCACACAAAACACTCTCAACTACCCCCTAGGAGCATCATTTGATACCACAAACAATAGGTTATTTGTTGCCGATGAGTCCAATGACAGAATCATGGTATTTGACGTCGCTTCAATTACCAATGGAGAAAATGCAGTAAATGTATTGGGGCAAACAGATTTCGTAACCTCTGGATCATCACTTTCACAAAACGGAATGCGCCAACCTCAAGCTATGGTGTACGACGAAGCAACCTCTATGCTCCACGTTGCAGACACAAGGCAATATCGAATCCTCACATTTGACGTTGCCTCAATTACAGATGGAGAAAATGCGGTCTCTGTGATTG
Source organism: uncultured Candidatus Saccharibacteria bacterium (assembly GCA_964603485.1). Classification (GTDB taxonomy): domain Bacteria; phylum Patescibacteriota; class Minisyncoccia; order Phycocordibacterales; family Zambryskibacteraceae; genus CAYVDB01. Next base: position 36,975 of record CAZRVE010000006.1, on the reverse strand, counting down.
GAGCAAGTAACTTTACTAATTCAGGCTCAGGACTTTCCCAAACGGATTTCTTTAGAGTCTGGGGTATTGCACATGACCCTCTCAATAACAGACTCTATATTGCAGACGCAGGCACTAGCGAAGCAAACTTACTCCAAGAAACATCGGCCAATAATCGCGTTCTTGCCTTTGACCTCGTCAATCTTCCTGAAACAGCAAACTTTGCAAACGGAACAACAACCGAAGCATACTCTCAAACACTTACGACTGGATCACAAGGCACTGTCACTCACAGTCTTGATTCGGGAACACTTCCCCCTGGTCTCTCAATATCGGGCAATACCCTATCTGGAACACCGACTTCTGCTGGTACATACAATTTTACTTTGACCTCAACCGACACAGTCAGTAGCGGAGTGATTGTTTTTAAAGATACACAAGCATATTCAGTAACCATCGCAAGTGGTAGTGGAGGAGGTGGGGGCGGTGGAGGCAGTAGTGGAGGAAGTGGTTCCTCTTCTTCAGGAACTACTAACGGTGGGAACTCTGCCCTCACTCAGATATCTAACGTCTTAAATATCATCGGACAACAAATTAATGTTTCAAAGACGAGCGCCAAGCCAACAATTACACTTGTGGGTGCAAGCACAATGAATCTTGGGAATGGTCGACCATTTATAGATCCTGGCGCCACCGCGCAATACGCACAGGACGGAAACCTTACAAATAAAATTGTAACTACAGGAACCGTAAACTCCTCTACCCCAGGGTCATATAAGATTACCTATACAGTTACAGATTCTTCAAAGAAAACCGCTTCCGTATCTAGAACGGTACGGGTGCAGAAAAATACAAAACCCACACTTACTCTTATTGGAAGCTCGACAATCACACTTGCGCTCGGTGCTCCATTTGTCGATCCAGGAATAAAATCATCCGATGTTGAGGATGGAGATTTGACGAATAAAATTGTAACTACTGGTACAGTAAACTCTTCCACTCCAGGAACCTATAAAATTACCTATACCGTCACTGATTCAGCGGGGCTTACTCATACAATTTCTCGAACAGTACGAGTGCAAAAGAATGCCAGACCCACGATTAAACTCATCGGAAGCTCGACAGTAAGCACTCTTATCGGAACTTCATTTATTGATCCTGGAGCAACTGCCTACGATACAGAAGATGGAGATCTGACAAATAAAATTGTAATCACAGGAAAACTTTCTACATCTACCCTTGGAAAATACCAACTCACCTATACCGTCACCGACTCTCTCAAGCTTAGCGCGTCTGTGAGACGAACGGTTCTAGTAGTCAAGGAATTGCCAACTTCAACACCTCCTGTAGTGTTACCCCCTGTAATCTCAGAGGGAACTAGTACTGGAGCGGGTACATTATCTATTTTGGAGAGCGCAGGAAGAAGAGTCCGTGGTGCATTTAGACAGATCTCCTACCCTATTAGTGATTTCCTCACACACACATTTTCACAAGTGCTCAATGTTGAAGAAATTGCTACTTTAGAAAAAATCGTAAGACAAATCGCAACAATCCTTACCACAATCTCTCTTGTGGGAATTGTTGCGGGTGGATTTGCGAGTCCCCTCGTCCACCTTTCAGCCGATCGATCCTTCTACTCCACGCTCAATATAAGAAGGTCATGGCTTTCTTTCCTCTCCATCACGGGGCTAAGAAAACGAGCAGAGCCTTGGGGCACTGTATACGACAGTGAAACCAAACAACCAATTGATCCTGCGATCGTAGTTCTCAAAGATCTTTCAGGAAAGGAAGTCTCCTCTGCAATTACTGACCTTGATGGCCGTTTTGGATTCCTTGTGCCTCCAGGTGAATACACAATGGAAGTAAGTAAAACAAACTACGTATTCCCTTCACATAAACTCGAAGGAAAAGACAGTGATGTGCTTTATCACAACCTTTACTTTGGAGGACCTATCTCTGTCACTTTGGACAAGGCAATCATAAATTACGATGTTCCTATGGATAGAAAAGTATTTGATTGGAATCAATTCCAAAAGCTCGAAAGAAAAGATATGCGTTTCTTTTCTCGGCACGAAGTCCTCATTGCACGATTTAATGATTTCCTTTTCTTTACAGGATTCTTTATTTCCCTTGCCACACTTTTTGTCACGCTCACGACACTCACAGTAAGTATATTTATTATCCAAATCGTAATCCTCGTCTGTCGCCTGCTCGGTAAACCACAAAAGTATGGATCTATTAGAGAAAGAAGGAATGGAGCTCCCCTACAATTTGCTCTCGTACGGGCAATTAATGCGGATGTAAACCAGGAAATACGCCACACAGTAACCGATGAACATGGACGATATTATTGCCTTGTCGCTCCAGGCAATTATTCACTCCAAATCGAAGAGAGGGTCGCAAATGATACTTATCAAAAAGTTCAGTCAGTAGGACCGTTCTCATCTAAAACCGGTCTCATTGATAAGCATTTGAAAATTGCGAGATAGCACACCGCAAAGCAAAGACGGAATAATTATAGAATTCTCCTAACAAAAAACCCATCCCGATGTGCCGGGATGGGTTTTGCCTTACCTTTGTTGCGCACTATACTTCTCCCAAACTGGGAAAAAATCTTCCCAAAAAACTGCGAGTTGCACCAGATCCCAGTACTGCCCGCCCCGGAAGATGTGATCTTTAAGTACCCCCTCCACCTTGTAACCACACTTTTTGCTGTAGGCGATACTGCGGTCATTGTACGCAATTACTTGTGAACAAATCTTGCGAAGATTAAGCGACTGAAACGCGTAATGAAGGAGGAGTGTCTTTGCTTCTGTCCCAAGACCTTTGCCCCAAAGTTCCTTTTCTCCAAGAAGTGCGCCAGTAGTAGCAACACGTCCACGCCAATCAATGCGATGCAGCCCCATATTGCCCACATGCCGACCATCATTTGTTACCATCGCGAGAGTAAGGTCATGAGGCTTTCTCTTTCCAAGATTTTCGAACCACTCTTCCTCATCTTGCATGGTCATTGGCCAGTTATTCTTAATGAACTCTCGAATCTCTGGATCATTAACCCACCTCACGCAATTAACTAGGTCGCCTCTCTCCAGAGGACGAAGGCTTACGTTACGCCCTTTGAGAAATACCACCGGCTGGATCTCGAGCATTCGACTATCCTCCCCTTGGGATGTGAAAGAACGATGCTAAACAAAAAACTAGAGCTTTTGTTCAGCTCTAGTTTTCTAAAAATTAAGACAAATCAATATTAGAGAATTAGAGCTGCGCAAAAACGAATATTCATATCCACCACAAAAATGCCCCGTGAGGTTTCTTTGTGGTACGTATTCGTTTTTGGTTCTACTCTATACATCGATACTATAATACCTTATTTGTACAATATGTCAATAAACAATGCCTACTGTGCCTGAATCTTCTTTCCTCCGCTTGCAAAGATTACTGACAGAGCCCCAAAAAGAGTAATGTGTGAATACACTGCTTCTTGGAAAAAGAAGAATGACGCGGTGAGCACGAGAAATGCAACTGCTGATATGAGTCTTGGTCTCCAACCAATAATTAAAAGAAGTCCAACTAGAACCTCAACGAGACCGGCAGACAAGACCCACATTGCAGGACTCACTGGAATAGCCGCGGTCATGTTAAATTTTTCAACCACGAGAGCTGAAAGTTCTGGGTTTAGAAACTTTTCATAGACCGCAAGATAAGTCATTGCAATACCAATACCAAGTCGTGTTACCACTGGGACCCAAGCTTTCATATCTTGAAATTTCGGCCAGAATGGCAATCCGAAAATGTCATCAACGCCTGGACGGCTACTTGCAGAAAGTAACAATGCAATCGCAATTCCTAGAAAATCTAAATTGCCAAAAATGTATGCGTCCGAAAACAACGCAAGGAAGTAGAGAATGATGGCGCCTGCCGTGGCAAATCCCGTAAGAAATCCCGAAAGCAAGAAAAAACCAAGCACAACCTGAACAAGTGATAGTAATGGAGTTGCCTCAAGAATTGGAGAAATAAATACATGCGACGTTCCTGCACCAAGAAGAGCAATACCTAAGGAAAGCCGAAGCATCCAAGGGAGCAAGTCTCCATATGAACTAGCCCTATCTGCCACCTGCGTGAAATACCCTTTAAGGGCTGTCGATTTCTCGTAAAACCAGAACATGATTGCAACAACAATCACTGTAGTCACCATAAGAAACAAATTGAAAGGCTCCGAAAGTGGCTCTAGAAGGAATGCAACATTACTTCCCGCATGACTTACTTGCGCACTCTCGTCAATCACATACCCAACATGAGCGCTCGCAACAAAAGGAGCAGATAAAAATCCAATCAATGAAAAAAAGAGTTTCATGTTTTTATTTCAATATATTTAATGCCTCTCCTCTACTAAAAGAAATAATATTATCGCAGGTAACATCTAATATCCTTCCAAGCGCTTCCTTAGTATTAAAAGCGGTATGAGGAGTAATTACCACCTGTGGATGATCAATAAGATAATGATTCAAAATTAGGGTACGCAACCCCTCGGTCTGTGGGTGTGGAGTGTTCAACAACTCGAGCTCATCATCAACATACCCTTCCTCAGACAACACATCGAGACCTGCCGCTCCGATAATCCCACTTTGGAGACCTTGAACAAGTGCTTCTGTATCTATTAGAGACCCCCGGGCAGTGTTAATAAGCACCACTCCTTTCTTCATCTTCTCAATCTGCTCTCTTCCAATAAGATGATCCGTTCCCTTCCCACCGGGAATATGAAGACTGATAATATCCGACTCAGCAACCAAACGATCGAGCGACACATACTCTACCTTTGCCTCTTCTGCAAAAGCAGTGTCAGGATAAAGATCGAATGCAATCACCTTCATAGAAAATCCCTGCGCAATACGTATAACATTCTTTCCAATTCTTCCAGTACCCACAACTCCTATAGTTTTCCCAAATAAATCGAACCCAGTGAGTCCATCTGAGTTAAATGAACCATCTCTGCTTACTCGTTCACGAGCGTCAAATAGATTGCGAGAAATAGAGAGGAGAAGAGCGAAGGTAAACTCTGCTACAGTTCTCTCGCCATAAGCTGGGACTGAAGCAACGATTACTCCTTTCTCTTTCGCACTTACGACATCAATATGATCGTAGCCAGTAGATTGAGTGGCAATCAATTTTAAGTTGGGAAAACTTTCCATTAATGCCAAATCAATATGAGAATTTACGAATATACTTACACACTCAATACCTTGTCTATCGCCTTCAAACGAATCAATTGGCCCTTGATGAAAGATCACCTCGAAAGAAGCGAGTCTTTCAGCAATATGACTTTTCTCCTCTTCAGTGCGATACGAGTACAGTATTTTCATAATTTCTTAATTATACGACTAATTCTTTTTCTGCGATCTCAACGATTCGTTCGTACTTCACACGCCTTTCGGGTGGTATTGGCGAGCCAGCTTTTAGACCATACGCACCAACCCCAACACTCAGGTCTGCGATAAAAGTTCCAAGCGTGTCACCAGATCGATGCGACACAATTACCTTCCAACCTGCTTCCCTCGCAAGACGAATCGTTTCATACGTCTCTGTAAGAGTGCCAATTTGATTAGGTTTAACAATTAACGCATTCACAGCTTTCTCTTTGATTAAATTACTCACCCTCTGAGGATTTGTTACGGTTAAATCATCTCCCACAATCAAAGACCCTCCCCCCAGCCTTTCTGTAATACGAGAAAAACTTTTTACTTCATCTTCTGCAAACGGATCCTCAATACTCTTCAAAGGAAATGTTTCATGAAGTGATTCATAAAGAGAGAAAAGTTCTTCTGGGCTATAAGACTTTTCTTGAAGCTCGTATACACCATTATTCCAAAGCTCTGAAGCAGCCGCATCAATTGCCAGAAAGGAAGAAGGGTATGGTTTAATCACATCAGCAAGAAGCTCGAATGGTCTTCTCAGATCTGTTGAGCGGGGCGCATAGCCACCCTCATCCCCCATTTTGACATCGCCAAACTCTTCTTGAATAGCTTTACCTAATTCTCTAAACATTACCTTTCCACTCTCATATGATTCTCGAGGAGAATCTTCTCCTAATACAACGATGTATTCCTGAAATGGAAGCGCGAAATCCGCATGCACTCCCCCGTTAATGAGATTCATATAGAAACGCGGAATACTAGGCTTTGTGCCATTTTCTAAAGCAATATCTTTCCATAACGGAACCTTACTCAAGGTAGCCCTCAGCTTTGCAGTTGCAAAAGATACTCCAATACAAGAATTACCGCCGAGTCGAGCTTTATTCTTGGTTCCATCAAGGTCTATAAGCAAGGAATCAATATTCTTTTGCACCGGCTCCTTACCAAGAAGCGCATCCTTAATCTCGCTATTTATTTTCTCACAAGCGCTAAGAACACTATCGTCTTGATCACGAAGCTCAAGTGCCTCATGTATTCCCGTACTTTTTCCCGAGGGCACAAGTGCCGTTGCAGAAGTATCATTGGAAGCAAGAGTTACCTCCAGAGTTGCCCTTCCTCGCGAATCAAGAACCTGCTTGGCAAAGCAATCAGTAATTACGTTCATCTTAGTGTTCAGATATATTCTTCTCTTCTTCTGCAACCTCAAACGTCATCGGGATCACTGAATCCGCATTAAGAGATATAGAATCGATACCATTTCGGACAAGGAAACGAAGGAAGTCTGGATAGTCGGATGGAGCCTGCCCACAGATTCCAATATACTTTCCTCTTCTCTTACATGCCTTAATGGCTTGCTCAATGAGAGCCTTTACCGCTGGATCATTTTCGTTTGAGATCCCCGCAACAATGGAAGAATCCCGATCGATACCAAGAGTTAATTGCGACAAATCATTTGATCCAATAGAAAATCCATCAAAGATATCAAGGAATTCATCCGCTCGTAACACGTTTGCAGGAATTTCACACATAACATAGACCTTTAAATCTTCCTCCCCTGTCCCCTGAGTAAGACCGAACTGATTCATAATCTCAATCACTTTCTTACCTTCATCTGGCGTTCTGCAAAAAGGAATCATGGCGTGAACATTCGTGAGACCAAATTCTTTTCTCACAACTTCCATAGCCTTACACTCAAGTTCAAAGGCGGGAATGAAATCTGGATGCGCATACCGTGACGCACCACGCCATCCCAACATTGGATTTTCTTCTTCTGGCTCGTAGAGAGACCCTCCAAGAAGTGCTCGGTATTCATTTGTCTTAAAGTCAGAAAAGCGCACGATCACTTTCTCTGGAGCAAATGCAGCTCCAATCTGCGCAATCCCTTCAGCAAGCTTTCTTATATAGAAATCACGCCGTGATGGGTAACCGATGGTAATTGCATCAATCTTATTTTTAAGTTCCTGTGATTCAAGTTTTTCATAATTAAGAAGCGCCAATGGATGCACCTTGATATGAGATGCAATGATGAATTCTTCCCTAGCAAGCCCGACACCCTTATGAGGAAGCTGTGCGTACATAAATGCACCATCAGGAGTACCTACATTTACTGCAATATGAGTTTTTGTCTTTGGAACCTCCTTAAGGTTATAAGTCTTTTTTTCAAAAGAAACCTCGCCCTTATACACTTTGCCCACGTCTCCCGAAGAGGTGTCTATAGTCACCACGTCACCATTCTTTATCTTCTTCAACACTCCGCGCGATCCCACAATTGCAGGTATTCCTAATTCTCGAGACACAATAGCCGCATGAGATGTTCTCCCCCCTTTTTCGGTCACAATCGCAGAAGCTTTTTTCATAATAGGCTCCCAGTCTGGATCCGTGATCTCGGTAAAGAGAATTTCTCCATCTTTAAATTCATCTAACTTCTTTGTAGAAAGAATTATTCTCGCTTTTCCTGTAGTAATCTTTGCTCCGACAGATATTCCTTCTGCAATAAGCACACCCTTCCCCGTGAGGGTATATTCATCCCGAGTATATCCCTTGCGTTCTGACTGAACCGTCTCGGGACGAGCCTGCACAATATAGAGCTCATTTCTTTCACCATCTTTTGCCCACTCTAAGTCCATAGGCATTGGATGCCCGGCTCGCGAAGAATAGTGTTCTTCAATAAGAAGGGCCCACTTCGCAAGCTCTAATACCTCTTGATCAGAGATTGAAAAAACTTTTCGTTCAGACTGAGTGGTTGCGATTTCCTTCACAGGACGACTCCCGATCTTGTTATAAATCATCTTGATAGTTTTAGGACCAAGATTTTTTTTAATGATTGAAGAAAAACCTTTTCTTAGCGTTGGCTTATATACAAGGAATTCATCGGGGGTAACTTTACCCTGAACCACCATTTCTCCAAGTCCCCAAGAACTCGTCACTGTCACAACATCACGGAAGCCAGTTTCAGTATCAAGAGTAAAAATCACACCTGAAGCACCCACATCAGCACGTACCATTTTCTGAACTCCTACTGACAAAGAAATCGTCTTATGATCAAATCCTTTATCTACTCGATAAGAAATTGCCCGATCAGTAAACAGAGAAGCAAACGCCTTCCGAATCGCAATAAGCACATCCTTTTCACCTGAAACGTTGAGATACGTCTCGTGCTCTCCTGCAAATGATGCGCCAGGTAAGTCTTCCGCAGTCGCTGAAGAGCGAACTGCTGTATCAACTTTTTTTACACCATATTCATCTGACAACTTTTTATATGCAGACTTTATCTCTTGCGCGAGATCCTTTGGAAACTCAAACTTCACAAACGCCTCACGAATTGCCTTACCTCGTTTTTGAAGATCGCGCACATTGTTGGTATCGAGACCTACGAGATTTTTCTCAATGATTTTCGATAGTCCTGACTCTTCAATAAAATATCGATAGGCATATGCAGTAACAACAAATCCATTTGGAATACGCACTCCTTTTGGTTTAAGTTCACGAAACATTTCTCCAAGAGAAGCATTTTTCCCACCGACGAGCGCCACATCAGTATTACCAACTTCCTCAAACCACAATATAAGTGCTTTTTCTTTTTCCATAATGAATTAATTATTACCTTCGTTTACTGTATAAAGACTCAAATCTACTTTCTTAACACAAGCATGATGTCAGACACATTAATACCCGTATTCCCTGTAATTACTTGACCTCCCACTTTTTGCCAAAATGTATAAGAATCATTGTTCATAAGGTATTCGTCTGGCGATAGCCCTATCTCTCCCGCCTTTCTTAAAGATTCCGTATCCGCAATTGCTCCTGCCACATCACTATTGTCTCTTCCGTCAGTTGCAAGCGATATTACGAGTTCATTTTCCTTAATACTGCGTAGTGCACCTAGCGCAAGCTCCTGATTTCTTCCTCCCTTTCCATCCCCCTTTACCGTTACGGTAGTTTCCCCTCCGTAGAGAACCGCCGTATCTTTCTCACTTGAACTCACCAAGGATTCCCCCACTTCACGCGCCTCTCCTGTAAGTTTGACTGTCACAATCTTCGACTGATATCCGAGTCGCCGGGCCTTGTCTTTCATTACCTCAAGAGCGGTCTCATTACTTGCAATGATGAACGTATTCACCTTTTCAAAATACTTTTCTTCCTTTGGAGTCTCAAGAAGCTGACACCCCGGAAGCATGCATGTGTCTAAAATATTATATTTTTCTAGAATATTCTGCGCATCAAGCACAGTTGTGGTGTCTTTTGTAAGTGGACCAGAAGCAATAATCGAAATATCATTCCCCGGCACATCAGAAAAAATTAATCCTACAACTGTTGATGGGTATGCGATTTGAGCCAAATGTCCTCCTTGTACTACCGAAAGATGTTTTCGAACGGTGTTTACCTCTTGAATTGTCGCGCCCGCTTTCATAAGCGCTTTATTAATTTTTGCAAGACTCTCACAAGAAATATCAAAAGGGTTGCAGAGAAGTGCTGATCCTCCACCTGAAATTACCACCAACACCAAATCCTTCTCTGTGGTCGTTCTAAGAAGAGAAACAATAGTGTCTGTTGCATCTTTATTCACCTCACTTGGAAGTGGATGCGTGCCAATTAATGATTGCAATTTTATAAATTGACCAGGAACAATATCGAGCACATACCCAGCGGTAATGGTATCCCCTAAAATTCTCTCGAGAGCTTTCGATGCCTCCACGGCGCACTTTCCAATTGCAACAAAATAAATGTGATCATAGTCCGAGAAACAAACTTTATGATCTTTAATGCATAAAGTTTTTGTCTCATGATCAAAATCGATGTGTGAGGTAATTACAGTATTTGTTTCTACTGCAGATAATCCCGCCTCAAGGATAGTGCACGCATCACGCCTAAGAGGGGTCGTGGCAATTTCATCCAAATTAGTAATCCAGGAACTTTCTTTCATACACCTAATTTTAACAGAAAAAGCTTTATTTCTGTGTTGTTTTTGCACCATATCTCACTTGCAAACCTCCAAAAAAGCTGTTGTTTCGATAAATTTGTTAAAATAAAACAGTAAAGATTATTATTTACCACACAACATGACAGACCCTATTGGAATATTACTTGCAAGCGTAGGAAGTATGATTATTGGTTTCCTTTGGTACTCACCATTTCTCTTTGGCAACCTATGGATGAAACTCTCTGGTTTTACAAAGGAATCCATGCATCAAGGGCGTGGAGTAGCAAAAACCTATGGTATTAGTTTTTTACTTGAAATAGCCACCGCATACGCTCTCTCTCGTCTCATCCTTGCTACAAGCACCTATACCATCCCTGGAGTTCTAGAATTATCCTCCCTTGTATGGCTCGGATTCTTCATGCCGGTTCTTGCGAGTGGATTCCTGTGGGATAACAAGCCTTTTATGCTCTTTGTGCTCAATAGCTTACATAGACTCACGGCGTTTCTTACCATCGGAAGCATTCTTATTTTGTTCTCCTAAAACGTTTTGGTATATTGACATTTCACAGAATAGTGCCATAATTCCGCCTAGAATAACTCGTTCCTCAACAATCACCTTAACCTAAGGAGCTGGGCATTCCGCGAAGTGAAGCGGACCCATTTACTCGTACCAAAGCGATAAAAACACCTCATTCAACTCAAGGAGTGTGCCCGATGGGCGAAGCAACAGAACAGGAAGTAACCAGAACGGTTCGGTTCGAGCAGTGCAACTGCAACCCCATCTTCGCTCACGGCTACTTTGAAGACATGTCGGGCGGGCGGATCGTAGGAAACCCGGCCATGTCCAAGAAGAAAGCTCGGCAAGTACTTGCCCAGTTGAGCGAAAGCGGATCGATGTCACCTGAAGAGGTGGCACTGATCGAAGCTGAGATCGAAGCAACGCCACTCGCCGAGAACGAGGAGCCCTTGTCCTTGGCTCCCCAGGACATCGGAGGTCTGCTCGCCATCATCTTAAGTGGAGGAAACAGCTCCACGCGGGGCGCGCCTCCGTACGAAGGACCCTACACCTTCACGATCGTCCCTGAGCGTGATAGTGAATTGCCTCTTGGGCAGTTCCTCATGGCCGATGGAAGCCCCGTCGATCTCAGCACATTGCGAACCAAGGTCGAAGCCCGCAGCGCCTTGGATTTAGGAATCATCTTAGGCTCCGTCAGGGAGGAGGAGCGCGAAACACTTCTCGCTCTGATCGAGAGTTCCGAACTTCCCGAGGAAGAGACTCCCGAGGCAATCGCCGAACGGTCCCGTATCTCCTTCCAGGTGGTCGAAATGTTTGGGGAGAAAGTTGGCTGGTTCCTCAAGGGCAAGAAGCGCATCCGAAGCATCGGCCCTCAGCTCAGCGAGCGAGGAGCGCTCAGCCGCATTAAGAAGAATCACGCCGACTACGACCGACTGGTTGCTGAGATCAAGGCATCGAGCCTCCCTCGGTAAGGCAACAGGTGATGGATTTGAATACAAGAGCCCCGTCGTAACGTCGGAGCTCTTTTCTTTTATATTTTTTCTCTACCATACTTCATGGGTTATACTAGTTTTATGTCTCCAAGAAAAATTACATCGATCCTTCTCCTTCTCGTCGTTCTGGTGGGCCTTATATGGTTCTCGAGAACGCAAAACAAATCCTTAGAAAGTGACAAAAAAGCATACAAATCTATCTCTTATGGGATTTCTTTCCTTTACCCAGAAAACTACTTTCTTGAAGAAAGGCCAGCCGGAAATGGAGAGCGGTCACGTTTTAATATAATCCTCACAGAAAATACCGAGGAGAATCGTCTTGTACGAGAAGGTAAAACCCCTGGGAGAGAAGGGCCTGTTTCAATCTCAGTTAATATATTTCAAAACCTTGAAAACCAACCGATTGAATCTTGGGTTCGAGGAATGAGTGATTCGAACTACAAACTTGGAAATGGAGAACTCCTTCCTGTAACTATCGGCGGAAATAATGCATTGAGCTATCGGTGGTCAGGCCTTTATGAGGGAAATTCCGTAGTCCTTTCGCATAAAGGAAACATTATAATGATGTCGACAACGTTCCTTTCCCCTACAGATCCAATTGTTGATATTTTTGAGTCCATCCTAGAAACTACTACCCTTGAGTAATACCTATTGGAAGTTTTATTTGCAAAGTGAAAATACTTGGCGCGCAATGAAAGAAGCGTGTATTAATGCCCGCGCTTCAATTGATATTGAACAATTCATCCTAGAAAAAGACGGAATCGGTAGGGAGTTTCTCGAAATTCTCATTCAAAAAAGAAAGGAAGGGGTCCGAATACGTATTCTATGTGACATGGTGGGTAGTTACGATCTCTTCGCATCCTCAATCCCCCATTCACTTCAAGATGTAGGTATTGAAGTGCGCTTCTGGAATGTCATAAAACCGTGGAGGGTTCACACTGTATTTTCTTGGTTTTTCCGAGATCATCGAAAAATGATGATTATTGATAAGCAAATTGGATTTATTGGTGGAGTAGGAATTCGAGGCGACTTCCGCACCTGGAGAGATACACATGTGAAAGTAACCGGCCCGATAATTCCAGAAATGATTCAAGCATTTGAAGAAATGTGGAATGCTTCCCTAAAAAAAGGGGTTCTTGCACGCCTCAAAAAGACACGAACATTTGTAAAGGGATTCTCTCTCGTAACGAACTCTCCGTTTTTGCAGAAACGATTCTTTTACCAGGAACTTGTTTCAGCAATACGAAATGCGAAGCATTCTATATACTTAACGACCCCCTACTTTATTCCCGACCGAAGACTTCGCAGGATTCTCTCATCTGCTGCACGACGGGGGGTTGAAACAATTATATTAGTGCCAAAAAAATCCAATCACATATGGGCGGATAGAGCTGGCCGAGCTTATTTTGAGAAACTCCTGAAAAGAGGTGTGAAAATATTTCGTTATACCGGAGAAATGCTCCATGCAAAAACGGTAGTAATTGATGGAGAATGGGCCAGCGTAGGAACTTTTAACCTTGATTCACTCTCGATTCTCTACAACTATGAAGCAAACATTGTAAGTACGAAAAAAGATTTTGCAGAAGAGATACAAGGCTTCTTTAGAAATGACCTAATTCAATCTGAAGAGCTCCACCTCAGCTCCTGGAAAGAAAGGCCTACACGATATAAAATTATGGAGATCCTTTCTCTCCCTATCCGCAGATTCCTATAACACATAGACATTGCGAATAGGGGGGAATGATGCTATATAATAGTACTTACTTCATACAATCACTCTTGAGTACCACTAGAATCAACCACCAAATCAAAGCGCCCGAGCTTCGAATCATCGGACCAGAAGGAGAAAACTTCGGCGTACTCTCTTTGGGCGAAGCTCTTGCAAAAGCTCAGGAACTTGGTTTTGACTTGATTGAGATATCCCCCAATGCGGTCCCGCCAATAGGCAAGATCATGGACTATGGGAAGTATCAATATACTGAGAACAAAAAGCAGAAGGCCGCAAAAGCCAAAACTCACACCGCTGAGGTAAAGACACTACAAATCAAGATTGGCACTGGAGAAAACGACCTCGCGCTTAAAGCAAAAAAAGCGAGCGAATGGCTTAAGGAAGGTCACCGAATTAAGATGGACCTTTTTCTTCCTGGAAGAGCCAAATACCTAAATGAGGCCTTTTTAAAAGACCGTATGGAACGTTTCTTGAAGCTTATCCCTGAGGACTATAAGATTGCCGAGCCTCCTAAAAAAAGCCCTAAAGGCATGTCTGCTATCATAGAAAGAGACGGGGCAAAAAAGTAAGAAAAAGCCCTAAAAACCAGGTTAGAAAGAGCCTCCCTGTCATAGCGATTCCTGGGGTAGACAAAAACAGGAAAATCCGTATGATGAATGCTCTCACCTTTATGATGAAAACAAACAAATCATACGCAAAAAGGCTAAAGGTCACGAGAACAGGAAAAGTTCTCGCCCGAAAACCTGGCCAAAACCACTTTAATTCTAAGGAGAGCCGAAGCCGAGTACAGCTCAAAAAGAAGCGATCGTCTTCTTTTATTATACCTGCAAAGGCAAAGAGTAGATTCCTCGTAAACCAATAACATGACTAGAGTAAAAAAGGGGGTAAATGCCCTAAAAACAAGGAGAAATATCCTTCGCCAGGTAAAAGGTTACCGATTTGGAAGAGGTACTAAGGAACGTCAAGCTAATGAAGCAATATTTCATGCGGGTAGTTACGCATTCGCACACCGAAGAGACAAGAAAAATGATTTTCGAAAGCTTTGGAATGTTCGACTCAATGCAGCCCTTCGCCCTCTTGGACACACATATAGTAAGTTCATCGGTACCCTTAAGAAAAAGAATGTGTCCCTCGACCGAAAAATTCTTTCTACCATCGCACAAGAATACCCTGAAACATTCAAACGTATCGTAGAGAAAGTATCATAAAATAAAATCCCCCAGTAATGGGGGATTTTATTTTAGAAACTCACAAGATTTTGTTTACTTAATCTTTAAGAGATACGCTCCGGCTACAAAGCCATCTGGTGCCTTAGTAAAGTCAACATCCCACCAAGTAAACCCCTTCGAGGTAGTTCCCCCGCCACGAACGACACCCTGGGCTCCTGCCTCCTGTTTTCCGAGTCTACGTCCGCTTGGCTCATCGCGAACATTAACGTTGTCTATAACCTGAACAGTTGACCCTATTGTAATGCCAGTAACCGGAGGTGGCGGAGGTGGTGCGGTAGTCTTCGTAAGGAAGGACTCTGCACTCCATCCATCTGGAGCATTCACGTAATTGATATTCCACCAGATTGCATCACTTCCTGTAACTGGCCCGCCAACCACAGTTCCAATCGCACCAAGTGGTTGAGTACCCAAGATAGTTCCAGCCGCTGCAGATCGAACGTTAAGGTTTGAGGTTGTCTGAACTGTGTCGCCAATAATGAACTTCCCTGTTGGAGGTGGTGGTACGGTTCCGACAGATACGGTTGCTGATTGAGTCACACTTCCTGAAGATCCCGTACAAGTAAGCGTGTACGTGCTGTTTGCAGTAGGTGCAACTGTCTGTGTACCAGAAGTTGATTTTGTCCCTGTCCATCCACCTGAAGCCGTACAACTCGTTACATTAGATGAGCTCCATGTAAGTGTTGCTGACTGGCCTGAAGTGATTGACGTTGGAGAAGCGGTAAGAGTAAGAGTTGGAGTGGTAGGTGGAGGTGGGGTAGCTGGAATAACAGTATCCCAAATTCTCACCTCATCGAAGACTGCATTATTAGTAATGCCACCATCCAGACTTCCGGTTGGCCCAACGTTTCCAATGTACACGTAGTTATTTGCGCTCTCAGAGCCCACACTCCATGTCCCTGTCGTCACAGGCTTACCGTTATCTCCGCTTACCTGGGCCTCAACTCCATTAAAGTACACACGGATATTCTGAACGCCAGGAGCAGCCTTCCAATTCCAGGTCACACGAAGGTTTACCCAATCATTTGCCCTCCAGTTATATTTACTTACATCAATGGTATTAATCGCATCCAGATTCCCTGCTGAATCAAATCTGTGGAGATAGAATGCATTGTTGTTAGAGCTATTGTGCTTTCCTACGCCAATTGCTCCATGAGTTCCCCACTCTCCATTACTGAAGATTCTATACTTATTATTATCATCGTGGTTATAAAGTGGCTGGAACCAAAGATCTATTGTTCCTTGATCTAGTTCAACATTTCTCTTTGTGCCGTCAGTTTGCGGGAATCGGATATACTCTGAGGGTGAATTAAGGCGGACACCATTCCCCATCTTGCCAGTCGTAAAATCATTTAGAGGTGAAGTTACCACAGAAGCGCCAACTCCCGTGCCAATCGTAGGATTTGTAATTGCCGTAAGGCTATCCAAACTTGATTGCAAGCCTGCAGTTGTAACCGGAGGTGGCGGAGGTGGTGCGGTAGTCTTCGTAAGGAAGGACTCTGCACTCCATCCATCTGGAGCATTCACGTAATTGATATTCCACCAGATTGCATCACTTCCTGTAACTGGCCCGCCAACCACAGTTCCAATCGCACCAAGTGGTTGAGTACCCAAGATAGTTCCAGCCGCTGCAGATCGAACGTTAAGGTTTGAGGTTGTCTGAACTGTGTCGCCAATAATGAACTTCCCTGTTGGAGGTGGTGGTACGGTTCCGACAGATACGGTTGCTGATTGAGTCACACTTCCTGAAGATCCCGTACAAGTAAGCGTGTACGTGCTGTTTGCAGTAGGTGCAACTGTCTGTGTACCAGAAGTTGATTTTGTCCCTGTCCATCCACCTGAAGCCGTACAACTCGTTACATTAGATGAGCTCCATGTAAGTGTTGCTGACTGGCCTGAAGTGATTGACGTTGGAGAAGCGGTAAGAGTAAGAGTTGGAGTGGTAGGTGGAGGTGGGGGCGGTGGAGGAGGTGTTGAAGTCCCTCCGCCAGTAAGAGCATACTTGGTTGCAGCCAATACTGCGGATTGATTTGCTCCTTTACCAGTTGCGAGCGCTGACACATAATCTTTCACAAACTGAGTATTTGGATACTTAGAAGCAGCTGTCGTGTTGGTTGTGTAAACCACATCCCCTGAATAGTTGTAGACCCCATTAACGACTGCAGAGAAAGTTGCTTCACTATACCCAGGGACCATACCGTATTGACCAAAAGGTGCAATGTTATCCTTGTATTCGAAATTTGTCGCAGTTGGAGCGCTACCCCCAGAAATAAAGTGTTGAATATAACCTGTGGTATTCCAAGTGTTATTCCGATAGGCAACATCCTGTGCATCATTGTAAAGCTCAATCAAACGAGCCACTCCAGTATATGGAGCAACATTGATATTTTCAAAGATGTTGTGCTCGAACAAAAATCGAGATGATCTTCCTCCAATTGGATTGGTATTACTTGATCCTGAATTACCAATCACACTTGTGGTTCCACCAACGTTTCGAATGATATTGTATCGAACGGTCACATCGGTAGTCTGACACCACGTACATCTTCCTCCCGGGTTTGTTGATTTGAAAAGAAGGGCATGTCCGACCTGACCATCGGTCCATGAACCGTCAAAAATATTTCCCTCAACCAATATTCTTTTACCAGCCTTGGTCTCAAAAAGGTTCTTCTTTGTCCAAAGAGTGGTACCTCCAGTACCCTTCCACGCAATCGGGGTATAAAAGTAATTGCCTCTGATTTCAATATCAGAAGGAATTGCACCCAAAATTAATGGATCTGCCCCTCCAAACATGACATTTTCTCCCGCTCCTTCAAGGTGGTTGTTTACAATCTTCAAAGGGCCGTTTGAATCCCATGCAGCAATTGCCTGACTGTCAAAGCCCTTTGCGTGACACTCTGACAAGTAACTGTCTACAATTGCAATATACGCACCATCAGCCTGAACACACCGCTGCAAATCATTCGTCGGCTGAGCGTGAATATAAGTGCGATCAAAAGTAAGATTGTTTGGTAAATCAGCAACGTTACCAGAGTTAGGTCTAATCCGAACGATTGTATTGTGAGTATAAGAAAGAGTTGTAGGCAGAGTAACATCAAGACCTATTAACCTGTAGTGATGCGCGCCTTGCGCAAACTCAATCGTTGGAGAATTTCCACCAGGACTTACAAGTTTTGGCATATTAATCGCGTCAGCTGGGCTTACTCGAATGCCTGGCTGAGGTAGATTTGCGTGAGCGCTTGAACGAACAACTATCCACCCACTTCCTTGAGTTTTCTTTGGAAAAGTAAAGGCGCCGTTATAAGTAGCTCCAGCTTGAAGCTCGATCGTATCTCCCAGACTTGCGCTATTGAGTGCCTGCTGGAAACCCGCAGAGTCCCCTCCCGGAATAACCCAGACCTTTCCAGTCTGAACTGGCATCGGCGTACTAAAGATAGTAGGAAGAATTGGAGCTGCTACTACACCAGAAATATTCGTAACTGCAGCAGGGGCAATGGTAGAAACCGTCGTCGGAGATACTGTAGTGGTCACCGTAGTTGGAGCAACTGTGGTCGTCTGTTGAGTGGTTGCAGAAGTGGTATTTATTTGGGTTGAAGTTTGTCCTGTAGAGCCCGCTGGATTAACAGTGATAGAAAGTGACTGTAAATCCGAACCTACTGGTCCGGTACATTTTATTACGTAGAGCATCGTCTTCGACGGGGTCACCACATATGACCCAGAAGTGGGTTGAGTGATATTTTTTGGAGCACCAATATCGAGGATGCATGAAGTGGCATTTGCCGAGCTCCAAGATAGCGTTGACGATTCTCCAAGTGTGATTGTTGAAGGAGAAGCTGAGAAAGTTACGGATGGAGACGGAGATGTCACCTGTGCGAGATTGTTTCCGGCAGAAATCCCCGCAAGTAGGCTCTGTATAAGGTTTTGCAAATTAAACACAACAGCCTGCAAACTCTCTATGCTCTGCGCCTGTGCAGAAAACGGAGTGGTGAGTAATGAGACAAGGAGAAGCAGAGTTATTATTTTTTTCATGAAAACCTAAATTACGGATAATAGACTTAAATATTATATACCTTTCCCCTCTCAGGAACGAGAGTTTCTGTACCCAGATTGTCTCGAATCTTTTGACCCAAAAATAGCGCAGACCTTGGCTCCCCCATCACGATAAATACCCTTTTAAGGGCAGTCTTGTCGATATGATCTATAAAATCAACAAGATGGTCTGAATCCTTATGAGCAGAGTAGCCATCAATCTTTACAATACGAGCCAAAACAGGAACGATCTTATCTTTAATGAGCACCTGTTTCGCCCCTTCCTCGAGCTTACGCCCCAGCGTACCTGGGGCTTGATAACCCATAAGAATGAGCGTTGTATCTTTCCGAGGAAGATAGAGTGCCTCATGGTAGAGCACTCTGCCTGCTGTCGACATACCAGAGCCCGCGATGATTACCTTGGGTGCAGGAGTTTTTTCGATGAGATGAGAGTCAGCGACCCGGGCTGTTTCTTTTAGCTTCGGGAAGTTGAAAATATGATCACCGCCCTTAATATCATCTTGAACCGACTGATTATAAAGAGCAGAAATTCTCTCATAGATATTTGTAATCTCAATTGCGAGAGGTGAATCAACAAAAACCGGCACAGACTGAATACCCCCTCCCTCAATAAGCTCGTTTAATTCATATAAAATCGTCTGAGTTCGCTCTAGAGAAAATGCGGGGATTACCACGGTTCCCTTTCGGGCAATTGCTTCTGTGAGGACTTCCTTAAACATTCTTTCTCTCTCACCTTTTGGCTCATGATTACGATCTCCGTAGACACTATCCATAACCACGTAATCGGCCTCAGAAACAAACTCTGTATCCTTGAGAAGCTTCGACGGCGAATTCCCAAGATCTCCCGTAAAAAGAACCCTTGTCTCAGTGGTTTCATCACGCTTGAAAGAAAAGAGAAACATCGAAGACCCGAGGATATGTCCCGCATCATGGAGTGTAACCGAAAAGCCTTCTTCGATTTTGGATACAGTTCGGTAAGGGAGAGTTTTCCATAAGGAAATTGCTTTGTGTACATGCGAAGAATCAAAAATCGGGAGCACCCCGGATTCTCTTGCTTCAAAGTCAGCGATCCGAGCAGCGTCAGAGAGCATGAGCTCTGCAATCACTTTTGTCTCAGGGCTCGAAAATATCGTACCGCGAAAACCATCCTTGATAAGTTTTGGTATTCTTCCCACGTGATCAATGTGCGCATGAGTGATGAAAAGGAAATCTATACCTTGTGGATCGTAAGGGAAATCCTTCTTATTTTCTTCCTCTGAAGCAGGTGTGCCCTGAAGCATTCCACAGTCGACAAGAATCTTTGTTTGATTGTAATCGACAAGAAAATTGGCTCCAGTTACAGTGCCTACTCCACCCCAAAAAGTAAGACTAAGATTTGTCATATGTATTTTCTATTTTATACACTAGAACGCCAGAAATTACTGCTCCTAAAAGAGAAAAGAGGACATCTCCGAGCGAGTCCATGAGTACATTCTGGGCAACAAAAGTCGCACCGATCATATACTCGAATACTTCCCACACAAATGCCAGAAGAAAAGCTCCTATTACCGGAACCACCACAAGGACAAACCGATCTCGTACTCTTATTATTCCCACAAGAGTGAGTCCGATAGTAAATCCTCCCAAAAGATGCAAGAGAATATCGAACCATGAGATGCTCCAGTATAAGAAGTATTCAAGCGCAGAAAGGTGCAGAATAAGAAGAACGATAGAAGACAAGAGGGCCAGAAGGAGGGACGGGCGAAATTGCATTATTTCTCTATTATAACCTACAACAAAAAAACCCGAGAATCGGGTTTTTTTGTGGGGGCTACTTGGTCATATTGCCCTAGTGAAGTACTAGGTGGGTGCTCGCAATTACATTCGTTAGAACGCCGAAGCATTCACAGAGCGTAATACTATAAAGCTCCCTGAAAATATCTTTAATCTAGATAATATGCCAAATAACCCTATTTGCATTATACTCCTCACCAAATAAAAACAGTCACTTTACACAAGTAAGAAACACAAAAACAATTTTGAAAAGCACACAAAAGAAAAAAGGCCCCTGTTGGGCCTTTTTTCTTTATATCTATTCCTCTATTCTAAAATCCCATCAATATTTACGTCGTAGAGAATCTGTTCCTGCACCAAGCGGTAGTTGATAATTTCTTCAGGTTTAAACCAAATATCAATCTCTTTCTGAGCCTCTACCGGCTTATCTGTACAATGAATCAAATTCCGAACCGCTCTCCCATTCATATTCGAAGCATCATATGAATCAACGGTTAAATCACCCCTTATCGTTCCAACATCTGAAGTGAGTGGTTCTGTCCCTCCTACAAGCTTCTTTACAATCCCTACCGCTTCATTACCCTCAATCACCATTGCAACTACTGGGCCAAGAGTAATGTACTTGAGGAGTGCTTCAACAATATCGCGCCCATACTCAACAGCGCTCTTTTGAGGCTCCTTGCCTTCTTTTTTAAGATTATCTACGATACGCTGTCCTTTTTCTTCGCACCATACATCATCTTTCCCATAGTGAACAATTGCCCGCTCTCTGTCAGGAACAAACATTTTCATTGCGACAATTTTTAAACCCGTCCTTTCTATTCGTTTAATGATTTCGCCAACAAGAGAACGCTGGACGCCATCGTGCTTAATTAATACAAAACTTCTTTGCTTTACTCCATTCATATATGATTTTAATTAGACTCCGAGGATACCAAATAATGCCGAATTTAGAAAGCTCTACGCTTCATATAAAATTACCTCGCCAACTTTCTTACCCTCTTTATTCTGTAAGCACAATCGGCTTCCCTTCTGTAATTGCAATTGTCTTTTCAGCATGAGCCGCACGTGATCCGTCTCTTGTTTTGTAAGTGTAACCATCCTTATCGAGCTTGATTGCCCCTTTCCCCAGAACTAACATCGGCTCAATCGCAATGACCATTCCCGAAACAAGCTTTGGACCTTCTCCGGGCCGTCCCGTATTGGGAACATAAGGATCTTCGTGCACAGAATACCCTACTCCATGTCCGGCCAAACCTTCCGCAAGAGAGAGATTGTACTTTTTTGAAACTGTTTCTATTGCAAAACCAATATCACCAATCGTATTACCACTAAGAGCCGCACGTATCCCTGCATCGAGAGCTTCCTCTGTTGCGCTAATAAGCCTTTGATCTTCCTTTGAAATCTTCCCAACGCCGACAGTTACAGCCATATCAGTAATCAGGTCATCGTGTACAACCCCAAGATCTAAAGTGACAATATCCCCTTCTTGGAGAATTTTTGGATTTTCATTGGGTATACCATGAACGATTTCATCATTCAAAGATACGCACAGCGCAGCGGGATACGGCCGACGAGCGCCATCAGGTGTGTAGTTTAAAAACGCAGGTCTGTCTCCTGTTTCTTTGAGAAGCTTTTCAGCATAGTCATTTAACGCAAGAGTCGATACCCCAGGCGTAACGCGTGCAACTAAAAGGTTGAGGATTTCTGCATGACGCCTGCCCCCTTCCCTTAAAATAAGAATCTCTTCTTTTGTTTTTCTTGAAATCATTATGAAAGAGAACCAAACCCACTCACAATATCACTGTGGACAGATTCAACAGGCTGTTCGCCGTTTATATGCAGAAACACAACTTCTGGATTATTTTTGAAGTATTCCACCGCGGGCACCACATCTTTTTCGTACCAATCAAGCCTCTTTTCTATTTTATCCCCTGCCTGATCATCTGCTCGGCCCCGTGATAATAATTTTTCTTCAGACCACTTTCGGGACACGTCGAGATGAATAATGTATTTTTTTTGAAAACCGAAAAAAGGAAACGCACTACTCAACACTTGCGCTTCCGCAAGAGAACGTGGTGTTCCGTCAAAGATTGCAGTGGTTCCCTCCTTACAAGAAGAGAGAAGAAGATGGGACCACATATGGCACGCTAAGAAATCTGGCTGACGAATAGAATTTTCGTAAAATTCTCGAGATTTCTTCTCTGCAAAACTATCGCCTTTAATAAAATCACGAAAAAGATCGCCTGTCTCAACATACAAAACCGGCCCAATCCCCTTTTCTTTTAAGAAATCCTGAAGGAGATCTGCCTGCGTTCCCTTTCCGCACCCTGATCGGCCGATGAATACAAAAGCGTGAGCCATAAAGAAAAATTAATACGAGTTTTTAGTAAGAGCCCTTTGGTCTCCTCTATTTTACTAGAAAGAAGCGAGCTTTAGTACTCGCGGATAGAAATCTGAGCTTCGATTTTCTTTATGAGATCGATCACCACGGAAACAACAATCAAGAGTCCAGTGCCTCCAATAGAGAGAGCTTGGATATTTGTAATACCCCTCATAACTAACGGAAGGACTGCAATAAGGCCCAAGAAAAGAGCTCCCACAAGAGTAAGTCGAGTGAGCACCTTCGCCACGTATTCTGCAGTAGGTGCGCCTGGTCGAACGCCTGGAATAAAGGCTCCGCCCTTCTGTAAGTTAGTTGCAATCATGTGTGGATCGAAAGTAACCGCGGTATAAAAGTAGGTAAATACAAACACAAGAAAGAAGTAAGCAATTGCATAGAACCACTGATTCGCGATAACACCCAGTGCGAAAGCTGCGATAGTTTTCACAATGCCACTATCAACATTTGAGAGGAAGGTAAATATAAGTTGAGGAAAAAGCAGAATAGAAAGTGCGAAGATAATAGGAATCACTCCGGCCTGGTTTACCCGAAGAGGAAGGTATGTTGAAACTCCACCGTACACCTTGGCACCTCTCACTCGCTTTGCGTAAGTTACCGGAATAGGTCTCTCGGCTTCAGTAATCACCACCACACCAAATATTACCGCAAGTGAAGCGACGAGGAAGGCGATGTAGAGAGGAATTTGAGAAACATCAAAGTTAAATGAGATCTGGAGAATTGCCTGAGGTAATTGCGCCACAATACCTGCAAAGATAATGAGCGACATACCGTTTCCAATACCAAACTCTGTCATAAGTTCTCCCAACCACATAAGAAGTACTGATCCTGCGGTAATGATGATCAGGTTCGTCACCATATCAAACGGAGAAAGTGGAGCGATAACCCCCTGTCGAGAAAGAAGCGTGAGGAAACTAAAACCCTGAACAATTGCGAGGGGAATAGAAATGATTCGAGAGTACTGAGCAAACTTCTTCCTCCCCGCCTCTCCTTCTTCTTGATAAAGCTCCTTCATCTTCGGAAAGATTACCGTAAGGAGTTGCATAATGATTGAAGCGGTAATGTAAGGGCCCACTCCCAACATAATGATGGAAAGGTTTGAAAGACCTCCTCCTGAGAATAGGTTTAGGAGTCCCAAAAATTCATTGCCTGAAAAATAGCTCTCAAGACGACCTACGTCGATTCCAGGAATTGGAATATGAGAAAGTGCACGAAAGACAACTAGTGCCCCCAAGACAAAGAGAATCCGCCTCCTTAGAGTAGAGTCACTCCACACAAGGCGTATTTTATCGAAAAAAGTCTTCATATGATTACACTATCACACCACCGAGAGAAGTGATCTTTTCTCTTGCAGACGCAGATACTGTGCAAGAAGTAATTGTGAGTTTCTTATCGAGAGTTCCTGTATTAAGAATTTTCACCTTTGGATAGAATCCTGCTCGTTTTTCTATAATACCCTTTTCAAGAAGAGACTTTGGAGAAACAGTTTCGCCAGCTTTGAAGGCGTCATTGAGAGCAGTGAGGTTCACTGCATAGGTCTTTGACTGAATACTCTTAAGTGGTGAGATTCCTCTTCCGCGCAACTTTGGAAGACGCTTGATGATATCTCTCATCTCAGGACGCTTCTTTCTTCCTGATCGAGCATTTTGACCCTTGGTACCCTTTCCAGAAGTTTTTCCACGAGTTCCTCCGCGGCCAACTTGGACCTTCTTCTTATTGGTAGTTTTTCTTTTAAGTGTATGAGATTGCATGGTGTTTTATTTTTTTCGACTTACCGTCTTTCCAAGCTTATCAAGCGCTGCGATAGTTGCTTTTGCGATGTTTGCGCGATTCTTTGAACCGGAAAGTATTTTTGCATTCACCGAAGTAAGGCCGGCGAGCTCGAGAACCATACGGGCAGAACTTCCTGCAAGAATTCCACGGCCTGGCGCAGGCATGATGAGAATTCGTGAGCTTCCGAACTTCGCGTCGATGTCATGGGGAATAGACATTTCTTTTGTGGTGCGAATAGTGACCATATTCTTTTTCGCATCACGGAGTGCCTTGTCAATCGCAAGAGGAGTATCCCCTGCCTTTCCTTGACCCACACCTACTACACCCTTACGGTTACCTGCAACAAGGGTTACAGAAAAACTAAATCGACGACCTCCAGAAGTAACACGAGTAACTCGGCGAATAGAAACCGTACGCTGATCAAACTCAGAACGAACTCGAGTATCTTTTCGGTGAGTCCTGCGTGGGTTCTTTTTATGATCTCGTGAAGAATAGTCCTTTGGATTTCTCTTTTCTTCCTGAGCAAGAGTCTGAGGAGCAGGCGTCTCTACAGGAGCCGGAGTCCCCTCAACTGTCTCTTGTATGTTGTTTTGTACGTCAGTATTCATAAATATTTAAAATGAGAGACCTCCAAGGCGAGCTCCGCGAGCAAGAGCCTCAACTTGCCCTGTGTATATGTATCCACCTCTATCAAACACAACCTTGGTGATATTTTGAGCAAGTGCTTTCACCGCAATCTCGCGTCCGAGAGCTTCTGCTTTCTCTAATTCACCCTTACCCTTCAAATCTTTTGTACTTCCTGCGATAAGAGTATTTCCAAGATCATCATTAATAATCTGAGCTGAAAGATATCGGTTTGATTTAAAAACCGAAAGACGAGGACGCTCAAGTGTTCCCTTTACCTTTGATCGAATACGCACATGTCGTCGCGTTCGTTTCTGTTGTTTTATCTTTGATGCGTTTTTCATACAAAATTAGACGGATTTCTTGCCCTGCTTCATCTTTATAACCTCACCTGCATATCGAAGTCCTTTTCCTTTATATGGTTCTGGCTTCTTCAGGGCACGTACTTTTGAAGTAAACTCCCCAACAAGTGCTTTATCGACGCCAGAGATAGTAATTACATTTTTCTCTATCGCAACCTTAAGTCCTTGTGGAATAGGCACATTTACAGGATGGGAGAATCCAAGAGCGAGTGCGAGAGTTTCTCCCTTTACCTCAACCTTATAACCAATTCCCTCCAAAACCAACTTCTTTTCAAAAAGAGTATTCACTCCACGAACCATATTACTTACATGAGAAGCGTATGTTCCCCAGAGCGCTCGCGCTTCAAGTGTATCCACATTCTGACTTACCACTACCGTATTGTCGGCAAGAGAGACTGATACTTCCGGAGTAAGAGTTCTTGTAAGTTCTCCGAGAGGTCCTTTCACAGTAATAACATCCCCAGATATGGCTACTTCTGTTTTCTCAGGAACTTCAATTGGTTTTTTTCCGACTCGTGACATGTGTTTCTCTAGTATTACCAAATTTCAAACAAAGCCTCTCCTCCCACCTTATTCTTACGTGCCATATCATCAGTCATAATTCCTTTCGGGGTTGAGAGAATGAGCGCACCGTATCCTTGCTTTACTTTTCGAATATCGCCTACTTTTTGATATATCCTTCGAGATGGCTTTGAGACGCGTCGCACATCCTGAATACGAGGAGTATTGTGGGTATAAAGAATTGTCGCCTCGAGAGTCTTCACAACCTTCTTACCCTTCTTGTGTACATCACCGATAAAGCCTTCCTTTTCCAATAAAGTGCAGATTTCCTGTTTCAATTTAGAATATGGGAAAGAAGCCGTCTCTTTGTGAGATGCTCCTGCATTCTTTATTCGGATAATCATGTCTGCGATTGGATCGGTCATTTGATATGAAAAAAGTTTACCAAGAAGATTTCTTTATGCCCGGAATTTTACCTTCATTTGCAAGCTCTCGGAAACAAATTCGGCAAAGGTCAAAATCCCTCATGTAACCTCGCTTTCGGCCACAGCGAAAACAGCGGTTTGTTGTGCGTGATGTATATTTCGGCGTCCTAAGAGACCGAGCGATGACTGATTTTTTTGCCATAAGGCCTTGTTTAAACAAAAAAAGCTCGAAAAAGCTTGGGCTTCATCCTATCAAGGGGGTTTTGCCTTGTCAATAAAGGATTTTTTGACGATTTTCCAAAGAAAATATCGTCAAAAAACTCCCTATTTCTTTACAGGAACAACCTTCTTGAAAGGGAAATCCAAATACTCAAGGAAGGCTTTCAATTCTTCCTTATTCTGCGCTGTCGTTACAATGGTCGCTGCAATACCAAACACATCCTTGAGCTCTTCATCTGTTGTCTCAGGGAATATCGTATGCTCTCGAATACCCAACGTATAGTTACCCATTTCATCAATGGCAGTAAGCGGGATACCACGAAAGTCTTTTGTACGAGGGAGTGCCACATGAATCAACTTATCAAGAAAGTTGTACATTCTTTTGCCTCGCAATGTAATCTGGAGTCCCACAGGGTCCCCCTCGCGCAACTTGAATGCTGCAATTGATTGCTTCGCTCCACGAAGCGCTGGCTTCTGGCCAGTAATCTTTGAGAGACGATCAATTGCAAGCTCAATTTTCTTCTTATCTTTAAAGGAACCCACACCAGCAGATACTACAATCTTAAGAATACGAGGCGCTTGCATCGAATTCTTATAACCACGATCCCCTTTAAGAACCTGGTAAGCTTTTTTTACTTTTTCTTGAGTTTTCTGCATGGTATTACGCGATTGCTACGCCACTTTTCTTTGCAATACGAACTTTCTTACCGTCCTTCTCTGCATAACCAACTCGTGTTGCCTTACTTGTCTTTGGGTCAATAAGTGAAACAACAGAAGCAGGAATAGGGGCTGCTTGTTCAACTACCTGTCCTTTTTGGCCAGTCTTAGTAGGGCGCTTGTGAAGCTTCTTCATGTTCACTCCCGCAACAATCACTTGACCGATCCGAGGAAAAGCACGAAGAACTTTCCCAGTTTTCCCTTTATCTTTTCCAGAAAGCACTATTACATTGTCTTCTTTTCGAATTTTCATGTTGTTATACGACTTCTGGAGCAAGAGAAATAATTTGCTGAAAACCTTTCTCTCCAAGCTCTCGAGGAATTGGACCGAATACACGTCCTGCGATTGGCTCATGCTTTGTCTTATCTACAATGATCACTGCATTCTCATCGAAGCGAACATATGATCCATCTGCTCTTCGAAAAGGAAACTTTTGTCTTGCAACTACTGCGTAGAGAACATCCTTCTTCTTGATTGCTTTTCGAGGTTGGGCAACTTGAACTGAAAGTACCACAATATCCCCCAACTGAGCGTAGCGCTTCTTTGAGCCACCAAGCACCTTAAAGATACGTCCGATCTTTGCTCCGGAGTTGTCAGCGATTTTTACTATTGAACGAGGTTGAATCATGATAGTTTACGGAAGCACAATAAAACTCTTCTGCTTTGAAATAGGCTTTGTCTCCTGAATTACTACCTTATCTCCGACGGTCTTAGTATTACCCTGATCGTGAGCCTTAATCTTCTTGCGAAGACGGAGATATTTGCCGTATTGAGGATGTTTTTCATATCGCTCAACCAACACTACAATAGTGTCCTTCATCTTTGTAGACACTACAGTACCCTTAAAGGTTTTTGGAGCGCTTTTCTTTTGAGATGAGACTTCTTTCATACTACTTGGTGTTATGTTGAATCTTTCGAGCGGTGTGAATACGAGCAATATCCTTTCGCAAGCCCCTTCCCTCTCGTACGTTTCGAGTCTTTGAACCTGAAATTGCAAACCGGAACATACGAAGAGACTCCTCTTTTTCGCGAAGCATTTTCGTAAGATCCTGTTCTGTTTTCTTTATCAACTCTTTCATTTTTATATACGTGCGACGATTTTAGTCTTTACAGGAAGCTTTGTTCCCGCCTTTCTCAATGCCTCACGCGCAATCACCTCACTTACACCGTCAACCTCAAAAAGGACTCTTCCAGGCAATACTGGTGCACAGTAGCCCTGAAGATCTCCCTTCCCCTTTCCAAGCTTTACCTCGGCAGGCTTTGCAGTATACGGCATGTCTGGGAAAATGCGAATCCAAAGCTTTCCAGTCTTACCTACTGCACGCGATGCAGCCTTTCGAGCAGCCTCAATTTGATTTGATCTGATTCGAGCAGAACTCATCGCCTTAAGTCCGAAAGATCCGAATGCTACTGTAATACCACGATTTGCTACCCCTACTTTTGTAGGGTTTTTTCGCATCGTATGCCACTTTCGGTATTTTACTTTTTTAGGGAATAACATGGCAGTATTTAATTAGTTTCCTTAGCAAAAATCTCTCCTTTGTACACCCAAACCTTAATTCCAAGCTTTCCATAAGGAAGCTTTGCCTCGTAATGAGCGTAATCAACGTCTGCGCGGAAAGTCTGGAGTGGAATACGACCAAGTTTTCTTGTTTCAGAGCGAGCGATTGATGCTCCCCCAAGGCGTCCTCCGATAGTGATCTTTACTCCCTTCACATCACGGTTTGCCATCACTTTCTCAATAACCTGTTTTGAAACTCGGCGATAAGGCATACGCTTTTCAAGACCTTCGGCAACCATCTGCGCAACAATCATCGCATTTGACTCAGGAGATTTAATTTCACGGATATCAATACGAACTTCTTCACCTCGGTGAGAAATCTTTCGCTTCTTGAGCACAGAAAGCACTTGGTCTTTGAGCTTTACTGCTCCATCACCACTTCGTCCGATAATCATTCCTGGACGAGATGTCTCAACGATAATACGGAGAACTTTTTCGTTTCTCTCAATCTCAATAGAGCTCACAAAGAGGCCTCGGAGTTTCTTCTCGAGAAATTCTCGAATCACAAGGTCGCCACGTAGAAAATCTTTATATTTATCTTTTGCACCAAACCAGCGAGACTTCCAGTCTCGAATAATTCCTAGGCGATGTGCATATGGATGTACGGTGTGTGACATGATTTTATTCTGACTTAGCCTTCGAAGTCTTCTTAGTCTTTTTCTCCTTCGGCATCACCTCTTCAAGCAGTACCTGGATATGGCTGGTACGCTTTCGTATCATAGGAGCTCTTCCTCGAGAAGCACTCTGTCTGCGATAGAGAGTCTTTCCCTGATCAACTCGAATTTCTTTTATTACAAGATTTCCCTCCTCAAGACTAAGAGCTTTTGCATTCGCGACCGCTGAACGAATGAGCTTAGTGAAAGGCAATGATGCCTTTTTACCTAAGAACTCAAGCTGAGCAAGCGCATCAGCGACGTTCTTCCCTCTTACCATCGAAGCAAGCAATCTCGCCTTACGAGGTGCTTGTCGGTAGTCATTAAGTTGTGCAGAAGCGGTTGCCATATAAAATATTATTTTTTAGCAGGAGCAGTAGTTGCTTTTGCAGCTTGAGCGGCTGAAATTTCTGATTCCTTCTTCTTTTGCTCAAGCTCTTTCTGCATCTTTCCTCCGTGTTTCACGAACTTACGAGTGGGAGAAAACTCACCAAGACGATGACCTACCATGTCCTCCGTCACAAAGACTTCAACATGATCCTTGCCATTATGCACTCCAAAGGTAAAACCAACCATTTCAGGAGCGATTTGACTATCTCTTGCCCACGTCTTAATAGAGCCTGTTTCGGTAGGCTTTTTACCCTCAATCTTCTTGAGAAGACGCTCGTATACGTATGGACCTTTTTTGCTTGACCTCGTCATGAAATAAAGAAGCTCTAAACAGAGCCTTAGTCGAACATCTTAGCGGAAGAAAGTGGTAGTGTCAAATGGATTTAGGAAGATTGAGGCATTCATAAAATCCTAGGTTTTTTTGGGTATAAGAAAGGGCCAAGATTACTCTTGGCCCTGACTGTTGTACTCGCCCCTTAGAAGAGGACGACTGACCCTTCCTGGGAAACCCCGAGAAGGCGGTCACTTGCCACCTTCTGAAAGGTGCGGTTGCGAGCTGAGACCTGCAGGTGCTCGTAGTCGACTCGGCCGATAGGGCCGTTGCGGTCGACGCGAACATCCCAGCGCCCCTCGCGCATGAGCTCCATGAGATCAGCGATGTGCTCATCGGGAATCGAGACGCCATCCCGCTCGAGCGTGATGCCGAGCCGGAGATTGCTCCCCTTCGCCTTCTGGACGTTCGTCCGGACGATTGCGAATCCCTGCCGCATGAGAGCGAACAGGAATCCCGTGATGAGAACCCCACGCTCCTCGATGATCTTGCTTTCGACAGGCTCAGAAGGTCCCGAGCTCTTCGATGCCGTCTTCTCTCGCTCCTCGACCCAGTTGGGAATGAGGTGGCGATTGTTGGTCGTGAGGTGAATCCTCACGCCCTTGAGACCTGCGAGCGAGCCCAGCTGGACGTCGTGAGAAACTGCGGTCATGTGCCCTCCTAGGGGCTTGGCGTTGATACAACAGTGAGAGAACTACTAATGAAATAGTAGCATACTCAATATAAAAAGTCAATAGTAGCCTATTAAAGCTCTTTTAGGCCCTTTACTTAGCCCTTTTTTTCTGGAGACCAAAGTTTTTCGGATAAACCAATCTCTAAAAGCTTAGGGAGTTCGAAAGGGTCGATTTTTGTTGAAGGTATTCCCACTGGATTTGGTCCCCCATTAAAAATAGAGTTCGTTGCCTGATCATAATACCATTCAGGGACTTGTTTGATTATTCCAGGAATTACCAAATCTCTTGCTTCACCCTGAAGCGGATCCCCCTTTGCTTCTGCTTCCTGCATACGGATAAGAAGCGCGAGAGACTGCAGGTCAACCTTCTTAGCCTGCCGAGTCAAAATATTCACGTGTCCAGATGAAAGACGTACGGCAACTACATCAAAATTACCCCCTGCCCGAGCACGAAGAAACCCTGCCATACTGGTATTATCTGTATCAATCACAATACATTTGAGGATTTCTCTGCGTTGAGAAACCGTAAAAATATTTACCTTACCCTGCTCCGTCTTATCTTTAAGCTCCTGAGGGAGTTCAAACACCCTCCTTTCTTCTTCATGAAGAAAGGCTTCAAGAAGAGGTAGAATAGCTTCTATCACTTTTTCCGGATGTGCAACAAAATCCTTATTGAGAACTGCGATAAGACCTGGAAGACCGAAAGCTCGATCAAGAGGATCTATAGAAATGGTTCCCTTCCCATGAAAATCATCCCTTTCTGCAAGTTGGAGAAGTCTTTGAAGCGCAGGATTTTCTTCAACACCTAATGCTCGGGCAACAAGAGCGGAAACTGTGGTCTGAAAAGGTTTATTATGATGGTCAAAAATACCACCCCCTAGATCGAGAAGAAACACTCCTTGATTAAAAAGCATTTCCTCTGTTTGCCCCTTAGGAAGCTGCGGAAGCACCTCATAAAAAGCGGTTTCAATTCCTTGAAATTGCATGCCCCCAAAGCGCTTAAGAATAAGTATAGAAATTATAGTGTCTGGCTGAGGCCGAGTCGGAATAAGAATCTTTGAATATTTAACCTTTGTATCTAATGAAAACCTACGGAGCGGAGTTGGATGAAGCTTTCTTAAATCTTCTCTTGAAGAAATACCAATGCCCGCACCCATATTCTCTTTATGAGTACTCTTGGAAAAAGCGGTTACATGCAGTGGTGGTGGAGAAAAAGAAAAGCCAATTGCACGCTCTACGTCACTAAGAAAATCTTCTAAACCCAAAACACTTGCCATGCAAATAATGCTCTGTCTTTCTTCAGAACCACCATTAAGTGCTTCTGCCCGACCTTGGTAAGTCTTAGATACCTGATACCACTCATCCTCAAGAGAACACTGCCAGTCTTTAGATTCAATACTCTTTTCAATTTGAGAGAAAACCTCCTCCTTATTAAGGTTATTTTTCTGAATTCGCTCAAGAATTCTTTTACCAGAATCGAAACCAAATATTGTGATATGAAATTCTTCTTTTATCTCAAAACCTTTCTCCTTGGCGTATTCTTCGATGGATGCGGGAATAGAAAATGAGTCTGGTATGCAGACGAGAAGAGTTCCTTTCTCTCGATCAAAGACAATTTTATTTGGTTTAATCAAATCCATATATATCCATTATGACAGAAAAACATCCTCTGACAGGTGTCAGAGGATGTTTTTATTTCTTTCCTACTTTTCTTCGGCGAACGATAAATTTATTTGAATACTTCTTCGCTCGGCGAGACTTCTGGCCCTTTCCGGTTGGTTTACCGTAAATAGATTTCGCTCGGCGAGTTCCTCGTCCTTGGCGTCCTTCACCTCCTCCGTATGGGTGATCCACTGGGTTCATCGCAGAACCACGTACCGTAGGACGAATACCCAACCATCGAGATCTTCCCGCTTTTCCAAGATTGGTAAGACGATTTTCATCGTTTGAGACTTCTCCAATAGTCGCCCAGCAATTCTCTAATACCTTTCTTACTTCAGAAGAAGGCATCTTCAAATCAACATATCCCGCATCTTTTGCAACGACTTCAATATAATTTCCCGCCGAACGTCCGAGTTTTGCTCCTCCACGAGGCTTTAGCTCCACATTGTATACAAAAGTACCTACAGTGATATTTTTGAGAGGAATACGGTTTCCAGGGGCTACAGGGGCATTCGCTGAGACAATATAGGTATCTCCAACCTTTGCACCCTTTGGAAGAAGCACGTAGCGCTTCTCGCCATCCTTGTAGAAAACGAGACCGATAAATCCCGTACGATTTGGATCATACTCAATGGTCTTTACTACTGCTGGGATGTCAAACTTATCATATGAAAAATCCACATCACGGAAGAGTCTCTTATGTCCTCCACCTTTATGTCTTGTAGTCACGCGACCGTGATGATTGCGTCCTGTTCCACGTCGAAAACCTTTTGTAAGAGATTTCTCAGGATTTTTCTCCGTAACAAACTTCGTGAACTGCACTGAAGACATGTTTCGGCGAGATGGTGTTGTTGGTTTAAAAGATTTCATGTTTCTTTGATGAGTCTCGGACTATACAAATTCTATTTTATCTCCCTCTTTAAGGTAGACATACGCCTTCTTGCCACTTGAGGTGCTTCCCTTTTTTCCTCGCACAAACACAGCTTTTGCCCGTACAGGAACAATTGCAACCTTCACTGCGTCTACCTTATAAATTTCTTTAATAGCCTTTCTTACAGATGCCTTTGTTGCAGTTCGTGCAACATCAAATGCATACGCGTTTGATGTATGAGAAAGGTCAGTACCTTTTTCAGTAATGCGAGGACGCAATACTATACGAGACAAAATATCAGGACGGGAAATTGTTGTGTCCTTTGGTGTGGAAGTATTCTTCTTTTGAGAAATGCGTGCCATAAAATTTATTTTGTCTTTGCTGCTTTTGACTTAGGCTTTGCAGTCTTTGCTTTTGTTTTCTTCTCAACTACAGTTGATTTCTTTACTGCGAAAGTTCCCTTTCCTTCGAGGATTCTTACAGTTTCCTCTGGAGCAACGAAAAGCACTCGCTTGTGAGACAAAAGAGAGAGTGGGTTTATTGAGTGTAGATCTTCAAGGAGAACGTTTGAAATATTACGGAAGCTCTGTGAGAGCTCTTTTGTCCTCTCAGGAACAAAAATAGAAAGTGCATTTCTCTTTTGGAGAGTTCCTTTAAGTTCAGGCACTTTATCAAAAGTTTTCAAAGCAAGTACTGCAAGCTTTGTCTTTGGTTCTTTTAGAGTAAGGCTATCCAAGAACACAATTTCACCATCCTTAAATTTTCTTGAGAGAATCACGAAAAGTGCCTTAGTTTTCATCTTTCGATTGACCTTTCGATCGTAGTTCTTTTCATTTCGAGGACCGTGCGCAACGCCTCCACCAACCCAAATTGGAGATCGTGTAGATCCGTGACGAGCTTGTCCAGTTCCCTTTTGCTTCCATGGTTTCTTTCCTCCGCCTCGTACTTCACCACGATTTTTGGTGTGTGCAGTATTCCTTCGAGCGCTTGATTCCATAGAAACAACAACCTGGTGCACGAGGTCAGCGTTCCAAGGTAGACCAAAAATAGATTCAGGTAACTTTGTCTTACCCATCGCCTCCCCTTTTTGACTGTAGATTGTTGCTTCCATTTTATTATTCTCGTACTTCAATAAGAGTTCCTTTTCTTCCAGGAACTGCGCCAGAGATAAAGAGAAGGTTATTCTCCTGATCAACCTCTACGACATGGAGGTTCTTAGTGGTGATTCTATCTCCACCCATGCGACCTGCCATTCGCATTCCCTTTGGAACCTTGTTTCGAAGTCCTCCTCCAATAGAACCGGGCTCTCTTTCAGAGTGTTTCTGTCCGTGACTCCTTGGTCCTCCTTTAAATCCATGACGCTTAATAACACTTTGAAAACCTTTTCCTTTTGATATACCAGTAACCTGAACTACATCACCTGGAGAGAAAATAGATACATCAATGGTATCCCCAACAGAGTAAGTCTTTTCCCCTTCTTTAGAAAACTCTTTTACATGAACAAATGGGCCAAGGTCTTTAAAATGCCCCTTAAGAGACTTAGTTGTTCGCTTTGCTTTCTTTGCGCCATACCCAATCTGTACAGCTTCGTATCCGTCCTTTTCCTTATCTTTCACCTGAGTGACCACAATAGGACCAGCAGAAAGTACCGTTACAGGAGTAACACGCCCTTCAGGACTGAAGATCTGTGTCATGCTTTCCTTTTTTGCGAGGATGAATTTCATGGGTTAACTATAATAACAGGGCTCTATACTACTGATTTTTCTATTCTTGTCTATGAGAGACAAAGTTGTCCGGGTCTACCGGACAGCTTTGTCTTTCCTCCTTCCCCTTCAGGAAGAAGAAAGACTCGAGCTAAGCTACATGAGCTTTACGTCGATATTCACGCCTGATGGCAATGAAAGATTTGTGAGAGATTCAACAAGCTTCGGAGTAGGATTCAAGATATCAATCAGTCTCTTGTGAATCCTCATTTCAAACTGCTCTCGCGCATTT
The DNA here is from genome assembly GCA_964603485.1 of uncultured Candidatus Saccharibacteria bacterium. Classification (GTDB taxonomy): domain Bacteria; phylum Patescibacteriota; class Minisyncoccia; order Phycocordibacterales; family Zambryskibacteraceae; genus CAYVDB01. The sequence continues at coordinate 1,221 of CAZRVE010000006.1, read as the reverse complement.
TTGAATACGAATGAAGATCGGTTTACTGTGTATTTCTTGATTTCTGTTGGAAGCGGAATCGGACCAAGTACCTCGGCGTCATAACGAAGCGCGGTATCAATAATTTGCTTTACCGATACATCAAGGATCTTGTACTCATACGCACGAACACGAATACGTAATCGTGAAAGAGAACCGTCCTTCGAAACGCTTTTAGTAGCACGAGGAGCTTTTTTAGTCTTTTCCTTTGTCATGGTGTTGTTGAAAGAGCGATGAGAAAACCGATTAAGCGGTGATCTTAGTTACCACACCAGCACCAACGGTCTTTCCTCCTTCGCGAATCGCGAAACGAGTCTGCTCTTCAAGCGCAACCGGAGCTACAAGCTTTACCTTGAAAGTAACAGTATCTCCAGGCATAACCATTTCCACTTTCTCTGGAAGAGTAACTTCTCCAGTTACGTCTGTTGTTCGAACGTAGAATTGTGGCTTGTAACCTGTAAAGAACGGAGTATGTCGTCCACCTTCTTCCTTCTTCAAGATGTATACCTCTGCCTCGAAGTCAGTGTGAGGAGTTACAGATCCAGTCTTTGCAAGAACCTGTCCGCGAGTAATGTCCTCCTTCTTGAGACCTCGAACGAGAATACCTGCATTGTCTCCTGCCATACCAGAGTCAAGAGATTTGTTGAACATTTCGATACCAGTTACCACAGTTTTTGCAGTATCTTTAAGACCGATTACTTCAACTTCCTCTCCCACCTTCACTGTTCCGCGCTCAATACGACCGGTAACCACAGTTCCTCGGCCTTCAATAGAGAAGATGTCCTCTACAGGCATAAGGAATGGCTTATCAGTTTCACGAACTGGAACTGGGATATAAGTATCAAGGGCATTTGTAAGATCAAGAACTGCCTTTGACCACTCGTCATCAGTGCCGGTTGCTTCAAGGGCTTTAAGGCCTGATCCTCGAATCACAGGAGCGTTTGCTCCATCGTATTCGAACTTCGACAAGAGTTCTCGAACTTCTTCCTCAACCAAATCAATGAGCTCCTTATCAGGAACCATGTCACACTTGTTAAGGAAAACGATAATCTTTGGTACTCCAACCTGCTTTGCGAGAAGTACGTGCTCACGAGTTTGTGGCATCACGCCATCAGTTGCTGCAACTACGAGGATTGCGCCGTCCATTTGAGCGGCACCGGTAATCATGTTCTTGATGTAGTCAGCGTGACCTGGTGCGTCGAT
>CAZRVE010000005.1:0-45360 GCA_964603485.1 uncultured Candidatus Saccharibacteria bacterium | reverse complement strand
GCTCAATCAATAAACATTTCATCCGTGAAGGTTCTCTATCTCGCCGGAATCGCAGACTCAATTCGCCTTGCTCAAAACATGGGAATTGAAAGCTTGGGAACTCCAAGTCAATACGGACTTACTCTTGTACTTGGAGGTGGAGAAGTGTCTTTGCTTGAAATGACAAATGCGTATAGCGTATTTGCAAACGAAGGAATAAGAAACGCTGATTTTTCAATCCAAGAAGTAAAAGATAATGCTGGAAAAACCCTCTATGAATGGAAAGCCTCCCCCCAGGAAGTACTTCCGCGAGAAACCGCCCTGCAGATATCTGACATTCTCTCTGACAATGAGGCTCGTGCTCCTGCCTTCGGCCAGTCTTCATTCTTATTCTTCCCTTCAAGAGACGTTGCGGTAAAAACAGGAACAACAAACGATTATAAGGACGCCTGGATCATTGGCTATACTCCAACAGTTGCGCTTGGAGCTTGGGCCGGCAACAACGACAACACCCCTATGGAAAAGAAAGTTGCCGGCTTCATTGTTGCGCCAATGTGGCGTGCGTTTATGGATGAGATTCTTAAAACAATACCTCAAGAAGAGTTTCCAGAGCCTCTTATTGAGGACTCTTTCGACCTTAAGCCTGTACTTCGAGGAAAGTGGAAAGGCGGGATTTCTGAAAGGGTGGATCTTGTGTCTCAAAAGAAAGCTACTGAATACACGCCAAAAGAAACCACAAAAGAGTATCTTCTTGGAGGAGTCCACTCTATCCTTTATTGGCTTGACAAGGATGATCCTCGGGGAGCTCCTCCTCAAAACCCAGAGAGCGATTCACAATATAAGTATTGGGAATACGGAATCAATCGATGGCTTTCTCAAAGCGGATATATTCCAGAGCCAATTCCAACCTTGCCTACCGACTTCGACAACGTACACACAAAAGAAAATCAACCTCAGGTAACACTACAGCTCCAAACAAGCCCTTACAGAAAAGACCAGAACATTACCCTGGCACCAATTATTCAATCAAAAAATCCTGTAAGAAAAGTTGAATTCTTTCTTAATGGAAAATATCTCGGAGAAAGTATTACCCAGCCTTTTACCACAACCTTTGTGCCAGAAGAAACTGGTTTTGTTTCTGGCGAGAACATCGTACGAATAGTCGTCTCGGACTCCGCCTACAACAAAGGTGAAGTGAGCGCTTCTCTTATTATCGAAAATCAACAATAGAAACCCCTCTCTCTTTACATGCCTCAAGAATCTTTTTCTTGTTCATAAAAAGAAAGTTTCTAAGAGAATGGTTCGCAGACAAGTACACCACCCCCTCTCTAAAAGAGACATCCTTAGGGGAAAGTTCTACGGGAGAAATTAACCCAACCACCTCACAAAAAACATCCCTCTCTGCTGTTTTCAGAGAAAGGAGATGTGTAAACCTTTTGAGGTACGAGGATAGATTTTCCATTATTTATTCATAGGCATTACCACATACAAAAAGGATTTATCGTTCACCCCCTGAATAAGCATGGGTTTGCCCGCTCCGTGAAAAGAAAGAGTAAGACTATCGCTTTTAATAGACTGAAAACAGTCAACGATATACTTATAGTTGAAAGACAAGACCATATCTTCCCCCTTTAAGACCGCATCAAGAGTTGTATTATTTTCCCCCAAGCTTGAATTCTTTGTAGTCATCTCAAAAAGCTTCTCTCCAGGAATAATCCTCATACTCACCTGATTAAATGCATCTGAGAAAACGTGCGTGAGCTTCAATGCCCCTAAAAAGTCTTGCTTTAGAACGATCGCTTCAGTCTTTGCTTCCTTTGGGATGATTTGCCTGTAGTCAGGAAACGACCCTTCTATTATGCGAGAGACTAAATATCCTCCCTCTCGAGAAAAAGATACCTGCCCTCCATCAACCGAGATATCTACTTCTCCTTTTGTTGATTCAAGAAACCGTATGATCTCTGGTACGTTCTTAAAAGGAATAAGAATACTTCCAATTTCTTTTTCTTTTTTTATTGAAATCCTTTTTTCCGCGAGACGAAAAGAGTCTGTTGCAACAAAAACCAATTCTCCTTGGTCGGTATACAAGTAAACACTTGCAAGCTCAGGCTTCATGCTCGTAACTGCAGCGCTATACCAAACCGAACTAAGTCCGTAAGAGAACGCTGCAGCCTCAAAACTGACCGCAAGAGCGTCGACTTTGGGTATGATAGGGAAATCCTCAGAAGGAAGTGTTTTTATCGTAGAGCTTGTATTTTTTGTCGAAACAACAAGACCTCCCTCAATTGTCTCAAGAGTAATTTTTTCTTCCTGAAGATTAGAGAGGAGTCCGCTTAACAAGTTTCCCGGAACAACCACAGAGCCCTCTTCAACAATTTTTGCAGGAGTAACTATTTCTATCCCTAAATCTAAATTGGTTGCTCTTATCACTAAAGCGCTTTGCTTTGTTTCCAAAAGAATTGAAGAGAGAATTGGGAGTGTAAGATTTTTACCCGTAACTTTTTCTGCGGAGTTTATTCCCAAAAGGAGTTTTTCTTTTATACATTCTATCTTCATATAAATACTTATTATTGTTATTAAGGGTGTGTAAAAAGGGAAAAGTCTCGTTTCGTGTTGTAAATAAAGGTTTTTTCGCCGTCTGCTCTGTGGGTATTTTTGTGAACAAGTTCCAAAACTTTTATGGTTGTAATGTTTTGTAAAAAATTGTTCACAGTTTTGTAAAATTATTCCTCGGGTAATCCACAGTCTTTACACAAGAATTGACCGCAGTTGATTAATCTCCTGAAGAAGCACGCTGTCACTTTTAATATCTTTTTTAATCTTTTCACAAGAGTGAATTACCGTAGTGTGATCTCGCCCCCCTAGTTTTTGGCCGATTGATGGATAAGAGATATTAAAATCTTCTCTCAAGATATACATTGCAACTTGGCGCGGCTTGATGATTTCTCGGCGACGTGTTTTTTCGTATATGTTTTCCTCCTCTATCTGGTAGAAGTCAGCAATTGTTTTGACTACATCTTTTATGGAGATGGTTTTTTTAGGTCTCGCGCTTGTTTTAATAAAGTTTCTGACTTCGTTTAGAGAAAGAGGGCGTCCTTTAAGTTGCATTTGGCATACCACAATATTGAGGGCTCCTTCTAGATCGCGCACATTTCCGTTCACTGTTTCTGCAAGGAATTCAATAACCTCATCTTCAAGGGATACATTACTTACTCGGGCTTTTGTTGAAAGGATAGCTGCTCTAGATTCGTGGTCTGGGGCCGGAATATCAACGGTCATTCCTGCCGCAAATCGAGATTTTAGACGGTCTTCTATTGAAGGGATGAGATTAGGGTGCTTATCAGAAGAAAATATAATCTGCTTATTGTTATCGTAGAGGGTGTTGAATAGGTGGAAAAGTTCTTCCTGAGTCTTCTCTTTATTAGAGAGGAACTGAATATCGTCCATAATGAGCACGTCGTATCGGCGATATTTGTCTTTAACTTGATTTATTTTTCCTGTTTGGAGCGCTCCGACAATGTCTCCCGCAAAACGTTCCGATGTCACATAGAGAACCTTCTTGTCTCGAAAGGAGTTCTTTATGTAATTACCAATTGCCTGAATAAGATGGGTTTTTCCATGTCCAGTGTTTCCGTATATAAACAAAGGATTGTAGAGAATTCCAGGACTCTTTATTACGGCTTGAGAGGCAGCGTGGGCGAGCTCGTTAAACGGTCCGATCACAAAGGACTCAAAGGTGTAGCGCGGATTAAGATTGTCCTCTTTGTTGATATAGAAGTCTTGAAGAGGCAGTTCCCGACTACTTGTAGCGAGAAACGACCCCTCTTGAGGTTTCGGAGGTTCTTTCGGCCGACCGTCATCCTTTGAAACGACGTATTCTATTGAATGGATGCCAGGAGCAAGGTCTCGGAGATGCTTAAGGATTGGGTTGTGGTACTTGTTCATGAGCCACTCTTTTACAAAAGCGTTTGGAACAGAAAGAAATACCGCCCCCTCTTCATGTCTCACGATGTACGTGTCTTTAAACCATGTGTGGAAACTTGCTTTTGATACAGCGAGTTCCATTTCTACCAACACACTATCCCACAATTGACGAGTATCCATGGTTTTTTGTTTTAGTACACAAAGTATATACCAGGGGTTTTACGAAAGAACTTGTTTGGGTACAGAAATTATGTTGATACGTTGTGCATAAGGTGTGAAAAAAACACAAACTTCCTATTGACTTGAATAATAATCTTCTACAAGATAGAATCTCTTACATGTCTCAGACATACCAACCAAAAAAGCGAAAAAGAGCCCGATCACACGGATTCCTTAAGAGGAAGAAGACTGCGGGGGGCAAAAAGACCGTCCTTCGAAGGAGGAGGAAGGGACGGGCACGTCTTTCTGTGTAGACCCTAATGATCTCTCGATCTCAGAGAATCTCTAAAAAACTCTTCCCGAACTCTCTTTCGGGGAGAGTTTTTTCAACCGATTTATTCTCAATTCGCCTCGTTCAAGGTAAGGTAGACGACGTCCCCTTCCGAGCGAGTGTCGTCGTTTCTAAGAAGGTTGCAAAGACCGCGGTGAAGAGAAATCTTATTCGTAGGAGATTTTACTCTATTCTTAGAGAGCAGGCTCGGAAGTTTCCACAGGGCTCTCTTGTGGTTCTCTACGTCCGCGCCCCTTCAATGAAGGCTAAGTTTAGAGAGCTTGAGGATTCTTTCAAGAAGATAGTGTTTGTTTGAAAAAAGGAGCCTTCTCACGTACCATAGGACGATGTCAAACCTTTTTCACACCCTCTTGTTCAAGCCTCTTTTTAACGGGTTCATTTTTCTTATGGATGCACTTCCTTGGCTTGATGCGGGGGTGATCATTGTGATTTTTACTCTAGTAGTGAAGTTTGCCCTCTACCCTCTTTCAAAGAAGGCGGTGGTTGCTCAAATTGAGATGAAGTCCATAGAGGGTGATCTCAAGGCTATTCGAGAGAAGTATAAGGATGATAAGCAAGAACAAGCTCGAAAGACGATGGATCTCTATAAAGAGAAGAAGATTAATCCCTTTTCGAGTATTTTTGTAATTCTTCTTCAGCTCCCTATTATTTTTGCTCTTTACTACGTGTTTTTGCGCTCTGGGCTCCCTGAAATAAACGCCGATCTCCTCTACTCATTTGTTTCTCGTCCCGAATCTGTGGACATGAACTTTCTTGGTCTAGTAAATATCACAGGAAAAAGTCTGATTCTCGCCTTTCTCGCGGGCTTATCAAGTTTCTTTCAGATACGAGCTTCTGTCCCCGCTTATAGCGGTTCTTCACAAAAGGGTAATTTCCAAGACGACCTTGCGCGAAGTATGAATATACAAATGAGATACGTGTTTCCTGTGATTGTTTTTTTCATTTCCTATCAGATTTCCGGAGTTGTTGCTCTGTATTGGTTTACAAGCAACATTTTCACCCTCGTTCAAGAAAGGTTTCTTCGAAAGATGAAAACGCAGACTGTGTAGTTAGTTTGCTTTATCTAAGCTGAGCGCCCAGAGACGAGAGTCGATTTTGTTGGAGAAGAGTAGTTTTTTTCCATCACGACTCACCAGGAGATTAATTGCATCAATGTCTCCGTTCGCAAGGTTTGAGATGTCGGCAATTTCTTTCTCTTGAACATTTTCTCCGTCAAACGTTATCTTCCATAGAGAATCTTTAAAAGCAGCCTCCCCTCTGTACCATAAGTCAGGCATTTCTCCAGAGGTTTTATTTTTTGGTACCGCACAATATAAATCACTCAGAAACCAAGTGCACTTGTCTGCAAAGGTAACGATACTTAACTGAGCGCCGGCTTTGTTTTTACTGTCATATATGAAGGAAAATGAGGAGTTGTCTCGAGAAGAAGAGTAGAAGGTTTGATCTCCGTTAGGGCTTATCTTTGCAGTCAAAGCGGGTATTTCTCCTAGGATTCTGGTCATGCTTTTTGTTTTTATGTCGAAAACAAAGAGAAAACCGGGTTCGCCGTGTGAGGGTTTTGTCTGCAGTGACAAGATCCCCTCTTTTGGCCATTCAATCACCCATTCTGATGTGGGAAAGTTCCACAATAGTGATCCTTTTTCTAGATTCCTATCCCCTAGAAATAGTCGCATCTCACCGCCGGTCTTGGTTCCGTAAAGACCACTTTTCTTATCTGGAGAAAACAGTGCAAAATCAATATTTAAGGAAACATCTTTGCGAACGAGCTCACCATCAATATCGGTAGAGGTAGATGTGGTTGATATAACTCCTGTAAAGGATTCTTTCTGTCCCTGATTGAGTGTCTGAGCCACAAAAAATGAAGCGTCTCTCCAAGAAACATTCATGATTTTTGGTATCGTGGTATTCGTTCTTCTTTTTTTGGAGCCTGTTTCAAGGTCTGTCTCGTATACGTGGCCGGTTGCCCTGTCAACGTATGTGACAATTGTGGAACTGCCAATAACAGAGAATGTTCCCGCAGAAGACGGAAGGTCGCTTACGGGGTTTAGTATTTTCTCGCTAGTAAATGGAGCTTGTGGAGGTGTAGTAAATTCTCCGTTTGAAAAAGAGAAGCCGTTTTGATTAGGTGCTGAAGTGTTATCTCCAGGCCCCGCTGTTCCAAATGGGTTCTGGTTGTTTATTGTATTTCCACCCCCTTCCTCGTTTTTAGAGAAAATTAAAAATGCAATTACAGAAAGCACTATAACTAAAATCGCTATTATTATTCCTGTAATTATTTTTTTATTTTTTTCCATGGTTTTTATGGGAAGTATACAGAGAAATGTGATCCGGTAATCTGGTTTGCGGGCAAAAGTAGTGCGCCAGACGTTTGACTTGAAGAGGTTCGTGGGACTCCAGCGTTTACTACCGCGTTTATTTGGCTTTGGGAAGAGGATTCGAATACGACCCGAAGACCCATGGCTCTCGCCGCCTGATAAAAGGCTGCAATATTAGCAGTGGTACTATTGGTCACGTTTGCATCTATGCAGGTGCCACTTCTGTGGCAGATTGCTTGATGCCAGTACGTTGGCGGCCATGCTTCAGTTACTTGCCACCCAACACCACTTCCGCGGAGGGTTGCATTGAGTCCGTTTAGTAGATTTGCAAGGGACGCTGAGACCATGTTGCTCGATGATCCGCTCGGTTGGGCAATCTGGTTCTTTAGTGGGATGGAGTTGTAAGGCACCTGGCCACTTGAGCCGATAATGATACAGGTAGGGCAAGTGCATCCAATTGTTGTGTGCTGACCATTTATATTTGCCCTGCAAAGCAGACCTCCTGGTGGCACAGGTGGCACTACGGGTGGCGTAACGGGTGCCGGAGGAGGGGCGGTACCTCCGATTGTGAGATTAAATTTGAGCGTTTGGGGATTTATTGTATTGAGGATGATATAAGAAGCAATTGCAAGTAGTAAGCCAACAAGTGCATTTACGATCCTTTGTTTTCCCTCGCTTTTTCCTGATACGGCATCCGTAGAAAGGTACTGTATTCCTCCGATAACAATCATTATCACAGCAAGTCCCCCTGCAAGAGCGATGAGAAGGATAAAGACTGAAGGGAGGTATGTTGAAACGTTGGTGGTGCAGTTCGGATCAGGAATTGTGCGGGTAGGGTCGTTCGGGTCAGGGATAAAGGGATTGCTTGTGTTACATCCCGTTCCAGTTACTGTTCCCGGCAGTGGCTCTAGGGGTACATAAGAGGGGCTCTGGGCAAAAGAGATGATTGGGAGCGTTATGAGAAAAACTAATAGTATTTTTTTTATAGACATGTTTTCATTCTCCTAATACAAAACTAAAGGTGTTTCTGCTGAATTGTAACTCTTTGCTGTGGTTTACAAGTTGTAAAAATATTCCTGCTTTACCAGAACTGTTACCTTCAGGGATTCTAAATGTAATTCTTTCTCTTGTGCCATCGGTAAGGGCCTTGTTGTTTACCGTCCACTCGTATTCTAGCTCAGAATCGTTCGGGTTATTAATTGAGAAAAAGTAAGGAGACACAACAAGACTTGTTTCTTTGTTTTTAAATTTAAAATCCGAAACAATCGCTTTTTCGTAGGTAATCCCAAGAAGAGGATCATCTTCATACAGGATAATTTTAGGCTCTTTTGCGGTGAGCTTAATTTCTTTCTTATTTTCTACAGTTCCACCAGGTAGAGATACCTGAACGGAGATGAGATCGTCTTTTTTTGTAAAGTAATTATTAAAAGCAAAGGAGTCTTTTCCAACCCCAGACAAAACCTTGCTTCCGTTTAGGAACCAATCAAAATAAAGCCCACTGTTTGGAAGCTTGCGCTTGTTGTAATAAATAGAAGGTAATGCAACCGCGGTGACTCGGCCTTCGCTTGTGTGAAGGGCCTTCCCTTTATAAAAAGGGGGCGTGTATGTGTCAGCTTGCCAGATTAGGTCTATGAATGAGGGCCTTATGGTGAAATCTCTTGTGATTATCTGGGTACCATCTTCGATAATAGCTTGCACAAAAGTTTCCTCTCCGTAGTCTCCTGTAGAAATCGAAAACTCTTGAGCCCCAACTCCCTGAGTTATTGTTTGCCCCCTTACTTTCCACGTTATCTTTGCTGTTTCCAGGTTAAGGCTGGAGCTTTTTATAAAAATTTTCACCTCTTCAAAAGCTTTTGGGTATTCAGGAACCATTTGAACCACGAGTCCCCTACTTACCACTTGGCTCAGAGATTGAAATTGGGCAAGCCCCGTTTCAGGCATTGCAAAAAACAAGAGAAGGGTGAGAAAAAATAACCTATACCTCATATTACTCATAATATCATAAGTTTTTTAGAGAGAATGTTTACGGAAGCTTCCTTGGTATCTTTGCTCCTGTCGCATCTTCTGCCTTTGTTACTGCAATGAGGATGAGTATTGCAAACGTCCATGCTGGAATTGCGTTTACCACAGGAACGAGTTCAATTATAGCTGCGCCTATCAGGGTTCCACCCTTTTTTATCCCAGAGAATTGCACACCTTTTGTTTTCAGCCACACATAGAAGGAAAGCCATGCAAAGAATCCGAATACCATACTTAAAAAGTTTCCAAGTATCGGCACTAAATTTAAGAGAAATTGCGAGCCGTCAAAAAATAAAGCGAGCCACACTAAAAGCGTGGCTGTTATTGCTGATATTCTTTGGGTTTTTTGCGGGGTAGAAGTATAGGTAGTTTGCGTACGGGCTTCTACTGTCCGTGTAACATACTCGGCATCTTCTTCTTGGGGATCTACTACCTCTTCACGCGCGGTATTTGGTTTTGCTGTGGAACGGTAGTTTATCCGTTCAAGATGTCTCCTGTACGTCCTTTCTCGGAGGGAATTAATATCGCTTTTATTTTCTTCTGCATTCATGAGGTCTAGCTATTATTCTCAAGCTCCTGCTTGGATCTTTGAATTGCAAGTATTTGTGAAGGGTCTGAGGTAATGATCTGATCTTCTGTATATGAGGCAATGATTTTTATTGCAACGTGTTTGAGCCCGGCAAAAAATATACCCTCCCCCACATCAGACTCAAGAAGAAGGTATTTTTCTTCATCTGTCAGATTAAACACTTGTTGAAGGCGGTCTATCGCAGTCGGTGATTGCTTGAGAAGTATTTGTATAGAAGAGTTTGTGATAATTGGCGTACCATATGGAGATTTTAGGAAGTCATCAACGTCTTGGGTTATTGTTGCAAGTCCGAGATAATATTTTCTGCCTCGCTTTGCAAGGTTAAGAAGGAAAGATGCGGTATCTTCTGATCTCATCATCCACCACGCCTCGTCAATAACAAGGAGTCGTTTCTTGAGTTCTTTTCTGATTGCGCTCCAAATGTAGTGCGTAACGATATACATCGCAATCGGCTTGAGCTCGTCTTCCATGTCTCGCAGAGAAAACACCACGAACTTTTTATTAATATCGATGTTTGTGGGCCTATTAATGAATCCTGACCAGGTTCCTTTGGTGTATTTTGTGAGGCGTTGCGCCAAGGACTCCCCTCCTTCAAGCCCAGATAATACCAATTCAAAGTCTGAGAGGAGTGGCGGTTCGATGTTTCGGAAGTCTGAGTCGGGGGTAATATCTTTTAGCGCATAGGTTTCAGTAATCGCTCTATCAATGAGGGCATCCTCTTCTGAGGTAAGGCCTCCCATCATAAGTCGAAAGAGGCCTACGAGGTTTACAATGTTTGAACGTAAAACACTCGCACTCGACTCCCCTTCTCCAGGTGGAGGTAAATCAAAGGGGTTGATGTGATGCTCCGAGTTGAGAGAGATTTTGAAATATCTTCCTCCTACTGCTTCGGCCATGTATTCGTACTCTCGTTCAGGGTCGATTACAAGCACTTCTGTATCAAACATGAGAGTTCGGAGAATTTCTAGTTTTGTGGTGTAGGATTTTCCTGCACCAGATTTTGCGAAGGTGATGGAGTTGTAGTTTTCTAGTGAGAACCTGTCAAATAGCACGAGAGATGAATTGTGGCGATTAATTCCGTAGAGGATTCCTTTGTCTGAGGTGAGGTCAAAAGATATGAATGGAAATAGGCTTGAAAGTGGAGTCGAGTTTAGTTTCGAGTTTACCTGCAGGATGTCTTCGCCAAGAGGAAGAATGCTTTTATAAGCCTGCTCTTGTTGAAAGAGTGCTGGTTTTACGTACACAAGCTTTGATTCAAGGATTGATTTAATCTCGGACTCTATTCTATCGAGTTCAATATCAGTGTTGGCATATATAGATATATAAAGGCCCACGTCGAAAAGTTTCTCCTGAGCTTGTTGGAGGTTGTCGCGAAGGTTCTCTAAGTCTTGGTACGCCACATCAAGCATTGGATCACGTACCAAACCCTTATCTTCCCTCTCGTGTATTTGACTTTGAACCTCGGCAACCTTTTTTTGGAATTGCTTGAGCACTTTTGATGTTTCAATTGGGTGGACAAATATTGATACATCAAAGACTCGGTCTAGGTTGATAATTGGAGCAAACCAACTCTCTCCGAGATAGCGTGGATATGAAATCACAAAAAAGCTTCTCACGATTTTTTCTCCGAGGTTGAGCTCTTTAGGGGAAACCTTGAGGGCAGAAGGCGCGATGATGTCTTTTAGGTCAAGAGTGTTTGCTTCATATATTTCATGAGGAAGAATCGATACTCCCTCAGGTATCGCTGACGTTTGCTTTTTTTTCAAGAAATCGAAGAAAGACATTTTATTTTTGTGGAGTTTCGGTGAGCTGGATTGGCTTATCGGTTTCTCCTGGGTTGAATATCTTATAAAAGAGCTCGATGATTTCTTCTGTGCCGAGATGGGCCACTCGTATTCCTGTTCGGATAAGACCTTGCTCTACGACCGATAGGCGTTGCTCTAGCTGAGTTCTGTGTTCCTCAAACTCCTCTTCCTTTGTGCGAGCAAGAGAATCAGCATTTTCTCTTGAGCCCATAAACTTACCTCCCAAGCTCATGCTCTTGCCCTGAAGAAGCGCAGGGGTATAAGGAACGATGACAAAGAAGTTCTTTGTCATTATGTTCGTGTTGTCAGTAAAGTTTTTTATAAACTCAACATATTCTTGAATCTGAATCTTCATCAAGCTATTCATCTGATTCTTTTTCTGGTTCTCGAGAAGTGCAAGATATGGCCTAATGTCGAGCCTTCGTGATTGTATAAAGATTTGTATCGAAAAATCGAGGGAGTTGAGAAAGTCTTGGAATTGAGAAAGGACGGCAATTTTCTCATCCTCTGACTTTAGAGAAAAGTTGAGAGATGAGCAGAGTAGTGCCGCGCGCATTCCCCCACCCTTCATGACAATGATTCCATCACGGACGTCTTCTATTGGTACGAATGTTTGAGTTGCTTGAAAGGAATTGGCCATAGAGAATTTTATTATAACAGGAGAAAGAATCAGTACCTACCGAAGAAAAATTGAAGAGAAGTTTCTATCTTAACTCTTCCCCAACAATTTTTTCATCTTGATTATTCACTCCGGAACTTTTTGTTACATCAAGTGACCATGAGAGGTCTTTTAACTTACTGTTTGAAAGATGAGGAAGTGCAACTTGTGGATTTGCCGTTGCGCGTGTTCCTGGGGTTGCCTGCTTCTCCTCCTTTTTCCATATGTAGAGTTTCTGCCCCACCGTGTATTTAAAGAATGACTCAAGCATCATGATGAAGGGGCGGTTGTTTATTTTGAAAAAGGTAAGTGCAATTGCAATTCCTACTACAGGAAGGGAAAGTATTATTGCGAAGAACTTTGGGAGTAGATTCCAGAGGACCACCACAATACCGGCACCTCCTGCAAGGTAGATGAATTGTTTTAATGTAAGAGGTCCGAAAATTTTATCTTCAACCTCTATAAATTGGGGGACTTGAAATCGCATTAGGGTTTAGGTGCTTCTCTGTAAGGATCTTGGCCGGGGTATTGTTTTTTGACTATTACGTTTTCCGTTGTGGGAGCTACCGCGTCTGGTGCCTGGGAAGTCAGTGTGTTTTGAAAGGAGTTTCCTGGGACTGGATTTACTGGTTTTATTGGTGCAGTAGAAACATTGTCTTTGTTTCCTGCCACATCTTCAATCAGCATCTCTGCCTGTTTTATGAGGATATTTTCGCTTTCCCCCTCAATTTCTGCTGGCAAAAGGTCTTTGAACTGAGAGGATACCCGACTCTGGAATTCCTTAGATATATCATTTGCTAATGCGGGTGGTACTTTGAGGTTTTGCTCTACGTTTTTTGTAAAATTCTTTTGCACATCGAAACCGATAAGTATAAAGAGCGTCTCATTTTCTAGAGAAGAAAGTTGTTCTTGTGAGAAATTGTTTTTTTGGCACACCTCTTTTACCACAGAGGTCCAATGATTACCCTTCAGGTAATCCCGGATTTGTTGAGGAGCACTTTCAATTCTTTCTTTGAGTAAATTGTTTTCTTCCATAATTATGGTTTTGGTGTTTCTGGGGAAGCTTTCTCTTCGGGTTTTTCCGGAGGGAGATCACCGTTTTCTCGGAGTAAATCCTCCACTATTTTTGTCAAAGGTTTTTTCCCTCCCTTTCTTAGCTCAATTGCCGCCTGTTTGTATTGTTTTTGTACAGGGCCGACAAAAAGAACTCGTTTGGTGTTTAATCCAAAGTTACCTTTTGGAGTAAGACTTTCTGCATATTGCATAGCCCTTTCTTTCCCTGCATCGTTACGCTCTGTAGCCGTTTTTGCCTTTCGTAACTCTATTTCCGTTGCAATTTCTTCTTCTTTTCTTTTAGCTTCTGCTTCTGCTTCTGCAAGTTCTTGAGTTGCTTCTTCTTTTTGTCGCTCGATTGCTTCAAGGGCTGCTTTGTCTTGAGGGAGAGGTTGGACTGTTCCTCCGAGCGTAGCCTTCTTTATTTCTTCTTGTTTCTTTTCTAACTCTTCTTGAGCAAGTTTCATCTTTCTCTGCGCTTCTTCTGCGCGAGACCTATCGATCTTTCTTATCTGCTCAGCTTTTTCTTCGCTGAGTTTCTTTGCTCGTTTTGTCGCCTCCTCTTTGCTTATTCCCTGCAGATCATCGAGCTCTTCTTGTGCTTTCGCTTTATCTTCTGGAGACGCTGCGACAGCGACCTTTGTTTTTGCCTTATCTATTGCAATATCTGATGGTTTAAATGATTCTGCAATTCCCTTCTCTTTCTTTACCTGATCTTTTATATACGCATCATAGCCACCCTTGCCTCCTGATTTCCCGCCGATTCCAAGATTCATATCTACCCCCATTGATTTGCCCATATTGGCAAATTTACTTTCTCTAAAGTCATAGCTTCCCTTTGCAAATTTATTTCCTCCCTGAAGAGCGAGTCGGGCCATGCGACTATTCGGAGCTTTACTCTTGAGATACTCGCTGTCAGCCATTGATTTGCCCACTCTTCCAAGAGATTTTCTACCCGCCCAACCGCTCGCTCCCACTGCAGCTCCCGCCACACTTCCTACAAGTTTTTGCCCAAGGGCCGATCCTTGACTTGCGGCGCTTTTCGAGATGACGAGGGTTGCAATCATAAAGGTGGTGGCGATTGCATAGTTCATAAACATTTGCATAAATCCACCGGTAGATCCTCCCGCAGGAAGACCTCCTGTTCCTGGCGCAAAGGCTTGGTTAAGTGTTGCGCCTGTAGGGGCTGCAAAGCTTGGGTCGTTTAGAATTTGAAGAGTAACCCAAGTAAGAATCATAAACACGGGAGCAAATATGAGTTGGCCCATGAGCGTGCTGCGCCACTTGCTTGCCGCACTTCCTAGTCCTGGTAGGACAGATCCAAAGAAACCTACTGGAGAAAGAATGAGAAGAAATATGAGGGTAACAAAACGAGATACAAATAAAAGTGTTGTCGCAAGAAATACAAATGTAGTAACAAGGATAAGAATCGTTCCACCCACCCCTGCCAAAATTAGCTCTCCGGATGCTCCGTTGGAGATAGCTCCCGAGAGGCTTCCGTATAGAGTGCTGATATTTAATCGGTCAGCAAATGCCGAAGAAATGGTGACCGCTCCATTGTTGGTGAGGGCATTATAAAAGGTGAGAGCCAGTATATTTGAAATATCAATTGCTGTTCTGGTGAAAAATAAACTGAAGTTTATGAGTATCGCAGCGACGATAACCTTTACAAGAGTACCCTTCCAATTCACTCCAGAAAGATTAAGGATGGTTCCAATTGCAATATAAAGGAGGATGAAAATGAAACTAATATTGATGAGATCACGAATGATGCCCCAGGTGGTGGTTATTGCGCTAATGCCAGCAATGTTTTGAGAAAGATCAACAACGGTAAATTTGAGGACTGAGTCAAATATTCCAGAAACAATCCATAAGAAGAATGCTGCTATTTTCTGAAGTGCCGTACCAAGGAGGGCGAGTAGGCCATCGATAGGGTTCGTTCCAAATGAATAGAGAAATTGGAAAAAACCCTTCATAGCATCAAATGCTTGAGCGTGAGTAACTTGTGGAATTGCAAGGGTTAACAATAAAGCCCCGAGTATCCTCGAGTGATGGGCTTTATTGTTTTTTTTGTATGTTAAAAGACCAATCATGGTGTTGCGGGTAGGATATCAACACGATCACAGGTCACTTTTCCTGGAGGTTGCGTAGGGTCTGCGTCAACAACAAGCAAATCTACGTTTTGAGTCCCGCCTATGTCATACCATCGAGTGAAATTAGGAACGTATGTGGTTGCAGGTGAAAATTGCAGGGCAACAGGTAGGCGTATGTTGTTCCCAGCTCCGTCTCCAGTTTTCACATCTGGATTTGATCCAGTCCATATATAAGATGAATAGCTTCCTGAGCCGCCAGATACTTGCGCTCTCCAATATAATGCAAGATATGGTTTGTAGACGAACACTTTATTGCCCGCAATATCATAAGGAGCACACGTTGCTACGATTGGAGGATATTTGAGTACATCAACTTTATTTCCACAGGTGATAGTGAAGGTCCTTGGTTGAGGTTGGCCATTTACCATAATAGTATCGCTTACCACTACGCTCGCTGTTTTTTGGCCCGGTATTGTATAAAGCCACTGTACTGATTGGGTGGTGCCGTTGAGGCCGTCAGTACCGCTCCATTGATAGGTTGGATTATTACCTCCCACAACGGTCGCTGACCACGTAATAGTATCGACACCCATGATTGCAGTAGATTTGTCAGCGAAACAACTTCCACTTAAACCCACGTTTCCATTGTTTCCTCCACCTGCCCAACCCGGACCGCTTGATTTTGAAGGGTCAATTAATCCTTTGCCAGAATTAAAGATTTCTCCCATGAGTCTTCCTGGAAGGGCGCCTAGGATTTCATCAAATTCATCAGCGAGATTAAGCTGGTCGAGCTCCGCATTAAGTGTTTTTTCAAGCTGAGACTCTATCATTGAGCCCGGGGTTCTTGTGGGACCCCTTTCTTTACAACTAGAAGCAGGAGCTCCTGGTGGATCAATACATTCAGACCAAGAGAGAAAACCATTTCCCCAATCAAGTCGTGCCTGTTCTACTCCCGATTCGCTTACAATCTTTACGGACAAACTCGCAGAAGTGTCTACGAGGCCACTGTAAGAGTTATTGTTTTGGCCTTGAGTAAGCAGATACCAACCATCCCACCCACCTTGAAGAAAGTCTCCATTCACAAATTGCTGAATGTTACCTATCGCACTAGTAAAGGTGCAACTTCCTCCATAAGCATCACGGGATCTCTCTTGAAGTCTGTTTACTGTTGCTCTAAGAGAGGCTTGAATATCTAGCCTGAAAGGGCTACACAGCGCTCCAGCTCCTATTTGGGTGATGAATTCCCCTCCCACATCATTAATGACGTCAGCGAAGAAACTTTGTGGGTCAGTTGCAAAAGCAGGAGCCCCATCAAATCCGCCATTTATCCACTTCACTACATCGTCAGAGAGTTTGTCTATGATTTTTCTCAAACCAAAAATCATTATTGAGTCTAGAGTGACTCCAAAGGCGGTGATTCCCATAATGGTGAAGCCCACCTCTTTTGTGCGGGCAGCACTGTCCCCTGTGGGTACAGGTGGAAGTGGGTCTGTGACGATTGGCACAGGAATAATCCCAAAAGGACTAAAAGCAAAAGCGTTTTGTACCAAAAACAGCGATATGAGAATAAGAACGATGCACTTTTTTATAAAACTTGTTTGATATGAGAAAATCATAGAGTGTTCCAAAATGAACCTGGCTCGTCGCTAGAAAAAATTATACCACTTTGTCTCAAATATACTGCGATATTTCTGAGGATTTCGGATTCTTCTGATTGGAGAGTTGCATAAGTGCTGATTCCTTTTACGGATCTTGCAGGGTCTGTTTCAATAAGTGCAAAGAGATCTAAGTTCTTTCCACTCGCACTGTAATTATTTGCTAAGGCAAGATGCAAGTTTCTTGCGGAGGCGGGCACGGGAAGATTAATGATGACTTTAGCCATTTCTTCGTACAAGCTTGCTGTGTAGGACATTTTTTTTGCAAACGTCCCATCATCGAATCCGCTAAAAACAAAGTTATCGGATGAATTTTTCGCGTAATATTCCGATCGAATTGAAGCAAGGGCATTTCCGTAAAGACGGATACTTGCGGAGTCGTTGCTATTAATTACGGAAAGGTCTGTATCTCTGTATATGCCGATTTCCTCCTGTTTAAGTAATTTGCTTGCAAGGTCAGAACTAATAGTGGTTACTTCAGCGTCATTAATTCCACTGGTTTTTTTCATTCCCATGTATTGAGAGAAGAGGTCCTGACCGAGCTTTTCCGTGAGATTGTTGTTTGTAGATTCTGTTTGCGGAGAAGGTGGTGTGTCGTTTGAGAAGGATTCTTTCCAGTCAGGCACTCCATCGCTATCCGAATCCTTTGTGTCGAGGATTTCTCGAGGTTTCTCTTGAGGGGATATGATAGACAGTTCTTTTAAATTTGTTTCCAGGCGACTGTTTTTATGCATTACGCTGAAAACGGCCAATCCTAAAATGACCGGAATGAAAAAGTAGAACAGTTTTTGGCTAGGAAAATACACGATTCTTGGCTTTTATTATACCAGTATTGTAGGAATGAGCCTCTTCGTTGAAGTGTGGATACTAAGGTTATACAATGGCGACATGCGTATCGTCTTTATTTTTCTAATATTTTTTACTTTTTCAGCAAATGTCTTTGGTTTTACCCTTTCTAGAAATTTAAATCTTGGAGACGTAGGACCAGATGTGAAGAGTTTACAGGTATTCTTAAACCAAGATCCTGGAACGGCGGTCGCTACAGCGGGCCCAGGTTCTTTAGGTAGTGAAACTGAGTACTTTGGAAATGCAACTAGAAATGCAGTAATACGTTTTCAAAAAAAATATGAAAATGAAATTCTAATCCCCTCGGGACTCACCATTCCTACCGGTTTTGTTGGCCCAGCTACGCGTGTATTTATTAATAACGCTTCCGCCAATAAGAGCGTTTCTCCCAAGGATGAAGAACCCCTGCAGGAGCCGGCTGGCGAGGTAGAAGGATTTTTCTCAAAATTTTTTGTAAGACCCTTGCGTCTTTATGGACTCTCTGCGTATCAGGCGAAGCCTGGTCAAGAGGTTGTGGTCGCAGGGGAAGGTTTTTTACCTAAAGAAAATACAGTCCATATTGGCACGCGCACCATTACGGATGTGAAAGGTGCAAATGGGACCAGGATTGTATTTACGGTTCCTTCGGACTTAGAGGATGGAAAGTATAATCTCTGGGTATCCAATAAGAATGGTACGACTTACAACGTAAGCTTTGGGGAATATTTTTTGGTGTCCAAAAATCCGAAAGAAGCTGTCACAATAGTAAAGCTAAGTCCTGAGTCTATTCCCTACCAAGCCCTTAAAGATACTGCAATTGTTGTAACTTTAAGTACAAAACCAGCTGCGGGGAATGTTCAGATCAAGACTTCGCTCGGAGATGTAAAAAAATTCTCTATAAATGGAGAAACGATAAGTTTTAATTTGAATGATGCGTCTGATTTTGTAAATCTATCTCGATCTGCGCTGTATTTAAAAAATGTAAGATTTCCTGTGTATGTATATGTAAGCACTGATTCTGTGTGGTCATCGCCAAGCGTGGCTTCGGTTGAGTTTTAGATATATGATTGTGGGTATGCTACGAACTATTTTAAATACTAAACATCTCCTGTTTACCTTATTTTGCGTTGTCGCTTTTCTTTTTCCTGGACAAACGCATGCAATCGCACCGCTTCCCTTTGGAGGACTTAATACTGTAACTGTTCCTTGCACCTGTTCAGGTATGCTGTGGGTATTTTTTTCTCCTCTGTATCCTAATCCGCCGTTCCCTCTCGTGGGAGCTCTTGTGTTTGTCCCAGGAGCAACAATTCCTCATCCACACTTTCTTTTCGGAGTTATTACAAAATGGGAATTGGGCCAATACGTCACCCCTGATCCTGGGATATGCTGGGTGGGAGCGCCTCCTTTCTGCGTAGTACTTCCTTCTCTAGGAATTATGTTTCGAGCTGGCACAAGCGGATAGAACCTTCCACTGGCTGAGAGTAATATCTTCTGGCCGTGTATTAGGAGCAATATTTGCCTCCAAGAGTAAGTCATCCGTTTTTTCTCCAAGGAGGGGCAATAAGTTATTTCTCACAATCTTTCTTTTACTACTGAAAGCTTTTTTTACAATTTCAAAAAATGCCTCTTCTGAGAAGCCGACAAAGAAATTTTTTGAAATGTTTTCAATGCAAAGTATTGCCGAGTCAACTTTTGGTTCCGGCCTAAAGAATTCTTTTCCTATGGTGGCAACATAACGAGGTGTTCCGTATGCTTTTACGGAAAGGGATAATATGCTTTCTTTTTTATCTCGAGCGATGATTCTTCTTGCGACTTCTTTTTGTACCATTAGAACTACAGTCTTTGGTTGGTTTTCTGCAGAGAGAAACTTTTTTAAGATAGCGTCAGGGATGTAGATAGGGATATTTCAGATAACTTTTTAGGGAAAATCGTAGAAAGATAATAAATTTGGATCAAAATCTAAAATATCTTGCTCGATGATTTCTAATTTATTTTCTTCAATTTCTTTTGCGAATGTTTCTTGAAGCGTAGAAATAAGGCGAGTGTCTTTTTCTACCGCAATAACTTTTGCCGAAAGAGGTATAAGTTCTTTAGTGAGCGCTCCTTTTCCTGGGCCTATCTCAAGAATAATGTCATCTGCAGCGGGATCACCCGCATCAACCATTTTTTTTAAAGCATTTTTCGAGTGCAGGAAATTTTGTCCGAGTGATTTTTTTGCTCTCATATATTAGAAGTCGATTCTTAGAAGGGGTTTTCTTAGGAGGCCAAACGCTCCCTCTTCGCGAATAATGCTTTCTTCTGGGATATCATATAAAAATTCTGAAGGTACGTTTATTTGTCTATTTCCAAAGATGGTTCGAGTTTGGGAATAGGAAAGGAATATTTTTTTCTTTGCTCTGGTAAGAGCAACGTAAAAAAGCCTCCTTTCTTCCTCGTCGTCTTCGTTTTTTGGGCCTTGGATAATTCTTTCATGAGGAAAGAGTCCATCTTCAAGTCCGGTAATGAATACGTATTCAAATTCAAGACCTTTTGCTGCGTGAACAGTCATAAGTCGAACACCCCCCCTGTCTTCTTTGAGCTCATCTTGGTCACTTTGAAGACTGGCGTGGGTAAGCAACTCCTCAATTCCGGAAGTTCCCGGGTTGGTATCGTAACGTGAGGCAATCGACACGAGTTCCCGGACGTTTTCTAATCGCTCCTCGTCGCCAGTTTTCGGTGAAGAGAGGTCATTTTCGATTCCACTTGTCTCAAGTACGAATCGAATTACGTCAGAAGGGGCGCTCGTTTCGATTTTGTTTTTTATTTCTTGAAGTTTTGTTTCAAATATTCTGTAGGATTCCCTAGTCCCTCTAGGGAGTTCGTCTTTTTTCCCTTCCAATATCTTAAGTAGAGAAACCTTACCAATTCCTCGAGGAGGAGTGTTAATAATTCTCTTTAGATCCGAAAGACTTTCTGGCTCTAGGGCAAGACGAATATAAGAAAGAACATCTTTCACTTCTGCTCGTTCAAAAAATCGAGTCCCGAGAAGTTGGTAGGTTACTCCATAGCTTAAAAACGCTTCCTCAATTGCTCGAGATTGAAAGTTTGCACGATAAAGCACCGCAATCTCTTCTGGCTTAGTTCCCCCCTGAATAAGGCCGAGGGCTCGTGTTGCAATAAATTCTGCTTCGCTAATTTCGTCATAGCCTTCATAGAGACTTAAAGGATCACCTTTTCCATTTTTAGTAAAAAGCTTCTTATCTTTTCTGAATTGGTTTTTTGCGATGATGATGTTTGCGGTGTCTAAGATTGTTTGGGTGGATCGATAGTTTTCTTCAAGAAGAATAACTTTTGCTCCAGGATAATCGTGCTCAAAGTCTAGGATATTTTTAAGGCGCGCACCTCTCCAGCTGTATATGTTTTGGTCTATGTCGCCCACCACGCAGATGTTCTTATGGAGAGACGAAAGGAGTTTTGCAATTTTATACTGAACGATATTTGTGTCCTGGTACTCATCAACGTGAATATGCGTCCATTTCCTTTGGTAATGGTCGAGCACGTCCTTTTCAAGGAGTAGTTTTAATGAGATAAGAAGCAGATCATCGAAGTCGAGAGCTTTTTCTTTACGGAGCCTTTCTTCATATCTTCTCCATACTCGGGCGACAACCCCATGGATGAAGTCTCCTGAGATATTTGATTCATACTGGTCCAAAGTCACGGAATTACCTTTTTCCTTCGAAATTATTGAGAGAATTTTTCCGGGTTCAAATTCTTTCGGATCAAAACCTTCGTGCTTAATCGCATCTTTCACTGCCTGTTTGGATTCAGAGCGATCAAATATTTTAAAATGTTTGGAGAGACCTATTTTGCTTGCATTCTCCCGAATGATCAGGACACCCAGAGCGTGAAAGGTACTCACAAACGGATACTCCCCTCTTTCTGCCGGCTCTCTAAGGTGTAGCGTTGTTTGGATTGCGGTCAGAACACGATCACGCATTTCTTGGGCGGCTTTGTTGGTAAACGTGATTGCGAGAATGGATTGGGGGGATATTCCGGTTTCAATAAGATGCACTATGCGCTCAACAACAGTTTTTGTCTTTCCTGCTCCGGCACCCGCAAGGATAAGGAGCGGTCCGGAAATGGTTTGCACCGCATGTTTTTGAGCATCATTTAGAGCATTCATCGCAACACTATAGCATTTTCGGTTTTTTATTCTCAGATTTGCTGGCTTTGTTAGACCACTTTCATTGATTGACTTAGGGTGGGGGCGAAGTATAATTGTGGGGTCTAGTAAATACTGAAACGAAATTTTATATGGCTCTGTTGAGCCATATTTTTCTCGGGATGACAGAATTATCATTATTGTTAGGCCTATTTTAGTCTTTAAAAAAGGTTCCCGGGGTTCATCCGAAAATTCGGAAAAAACCCTTGTTTCAAAAAAGCATGATAGGAAGCCATTTTTTGCCAATTTAGTCTTGGCCATACTTATCTTTGGCCTACCTTTAGGGGTTTCTGCTGGATTCCTTTCTTTTGTGGCAAACCTCTTCTCTTCTGCGAGTGCGGAGGAAGTACCTGTGGAAAACTCTCAGACGATGCCTCTTCTTCAGGCAACCCTAAGTCCTAATGCGGAACATAATACCGATCAAGGAGATATTACAATCGTAGGCGGCACTGCTCTTCTCTCAGATGACGGTCCGACAGGGGGCCTTGCTGAAAATAAAAAAGATCATCCGTCATCCGACAAGATTAGCGTGTATGTGGTGAGAAAAGGTGACACTTTAGGTACAATCGCTCGGATGTTTGGGGTTTCCATAAACACAATCCGCTGGTCAAATGACATAAAAGGATCTGTCATTTCTCCTGGCCAAACTTTGGTGATTCTTCCTGTTTCTGGGGTGAGACACGTAGTGAAAAAAGGTGAAACTCTTGGATCAATTACGAAAACGTATAAGGGTGATATCGATGAGGTGAAGCGGTATAACAATATTACAGAAAGCACGAAGCTTTCTGTCGGAGATATCGTGATCGTTCCTGATGGAGAGGTTATTTCTCAATCCACGACGGTTGCTTCTTCCCCAGCTTCTCGTACTCAGGTTGTGCAAAGTGCTAAAGAATATAGCGGTTATTACATAAGGCCGGTCCCAGGTAAACGAACCCAAGGTGTTCATGGATACAATGGAGTAGATCTCGCTCCGCCTCAAGGGACGCCAATTGTTGCTTCTGCAGGAGGTCTCGTGATTGTAAGTCGTAGCGGTGGTTGGAATGGAGGTTATGGATCATATGTGGTTATTCAGCACGACAATGGCACCCAAACACTTTATGCTCATAATCAAGAAAATACAGTCACTCAAGGGCAAACTGTAGAGCAGGGAGACGTGATTGGTTACGTAGGACGTACTGGAAAAGCTACAGGACCACATCTTCACTTTGAGATCCGTGGAGCTAAGAACCCGTTTTAGTATTTAAGAATGGCGTTCTCTAGGTCTGTACTGGAGCGCTTCCAAGATATGATGAGGGAGAACTGATGCGCTTTCCTCAAGATCTGCAATTGTTTGTGCGACCTTGATAATTTTGTGATAAACCCGAGGTGAGAGCCCCATGCGCGTGGCAGAAGCGTTGAGTATACTTTTTGCTTCTGGGC
The DNA here is from genome assembly GCA_964603485.1 of uncultured Candidatus Saccharibacteria bacterium. GTDB lineage: Bacteria > Patescibacteriota > Minisyncoccia > Phycocordibacterales > Zambryskibacteraceae > CAYVDB01. The sequence goes on along the minus strand of CAZRVE010000005.1, from coordinate 22,314 downwards.
TGAGTTCAATTAAACGCACTAAATCTTTTACTGACATTTCTCCATTTGTTTTTGATTGAGAAAGCTTCCCGAGCCTTTTTTGTTGCACAGTTCGCGCTCGAACGACTCTTTCACGGATTTTTTCTGAAGATTCTCGGTACGAAGACTCTTCAGAAAGCTTTTCATGTAAAATTCTAGGAACTTCGAGCCATATATCGATACGTTCTAGAAGTGGTCCAGAAAGCTTCCTTTGATAACGGAGAAGGTTCATTGGCTGACACACGCATTCCTTACCTTGGAAACCAAAATTACCACAAGGACACGGGTTCATTGCGGCAATAAGGATAAATTGTGCAGGGAATAACGCATTCCCTTTTGCTCTTGATATTGAAATCACCTTGTCCTCTAGCGGTTGACGAAGCGCCTCAAGAACCCTCCGTTCAAACTCAGGGAATTCATCAAGGAAGAGCACCCCTCTGTGCGCAAGGGTGATTTCTCCGGGCCGAGGAGAAGTCCCTCCTCCAACAAGAGCTACGTATGAAGAGGTGTGATGTGGTGATCGAAATGGTGGGGCCACAACAAGGTCTTTTAGTGTTCCCGCAACCGAATGGATACTTGTTACCTCCAGGATTTCCTCAAAGGATAGTGGAGGCAGTATTCCTGCAAAAGCTTTTGCAAGCATTGATTTTCCAGTTCCTGGCGGGCCATAGAGTGCTACATTGTGACCTCCTGCAGCTGCAATCTCAAGTCCCCTCTTTGCATTTTCCTGTCCTCGTACGTCTTCAAAATCAATTTCTGTTTTTTGTATCCCACCTACTATTTCTGTTTTTTCCTGTGGGGTGAGAGTAATTCCTTTACGCCTTGCATCAAGGTGATCGATAAGGGAAGAAAGATTTGATACTCCAAAAACAGATATGCCCGTAATGAGCGCAGCTTCTCTGGCATTATCTTTTGGAACAAAGACACTTAAGAGCCCATCTTCTCGGGCTTTTTCTATGAGGGGCAAAACGCCGGTAATTGCACGCACATTTCCATCAAGAGCGAGTTCCCCAAGAAAAAGCATGCCAGAAGGATCAAAAGATATCTCTCCTGATGCCAGTAAGTATGCAACGGCCATCCCGAGATCATAAGTGGGGCCCTCTTTTTTAGATCAGCAGGAGCAAGTGATATTACTACCTTTTCATTCTTACTTTTAGGAGACTTAAAGCCGGAGTTCTTGATTGCCGCACTTATTCGGTCGCGGGCTTCTTCTACGGCTTTATCCGGAAGTCCTACAACAGAAAAAGAGTGGAGACCTTTTGATATGTCTACTTCAATATCGATAATATGGGGAGAGAGAAGGAATGTTTGCGCGCTTTGTACCTTCGCAAAGCTCATACGCTACATATGTTCCTGGCAAGTTGTGGCTCCTGGGTTTGCTTCAAGTCGAGCCTCTTCTATTTCTTTACCACACACTGAGCATGTGCCATAAGTTCCCTGTTCTATGCGGGTCAAAGCATCTCGCACTTCGTTGTAGCGAGTTTCAAGTTGTTTCAAAATCGCAGTATTTCCTTCATATTCTTCTATAGTGTCTGCCACTTCATTTTCATCTGCATTCAACGTATCGAGGTTGCCTCCCTTCGCTTCCCAATCTCTTGGGTTCTCTGGGTTTATTCTTCCTACAGAGGAAAGCTCTTTTTCAAGAAGCAGTTTCTCCGTTTCGAGCTTTTCTTTTAGATGTGGAATATTGTTTGTCATCTCGCTTATGATAGCAGGTTCCGTTTTAGAGCGAAAGTTGACGATTCTCAACGAATGAGTTTTTGAGCAACAAGCTTATTTACAAGCTCTTGGAGCACCCTCTCGTCAGATGTGATAAGCAAGGTTTCTTTGTCTAGGAATGAGTAGAGAAGAATAGTTTCTCCTTGTGTGTTTTTAAGAATGCGGGCATCCTTATTTCGTATTGCCTCGTCATCAAACTGTAGGCTCGGGGTTCCAATGCTTAAAATTCTTGTCCCGGATGCATTTCCTTCTAGGGGAAGGCTCTCTTTTACCGGCAAGATGTTTCGGGTGAATAATGCTCCTATATCTTCAAACATCGTTTTTTCCCAAGAAAGCATTCCATCAAAGGCTCGATCAAAAGACTCAAGGCGGATAATAAGAAAAGGTTGGTTGCTTCCTTCGGAGTTAAAGAAACCAAACATAAGTTGATTTCCAAATGATCGAATAAGAGATGCAGGAGCCCTCGATTTCATTGTTGTAAATAAATCTTGAGCACTGATCTGGCTATCCGATGTTTGGACAAGTTCTAAAAATAATATTTCACCGACACCGACTCCTTCAATCTGTCTTTTTTTGTAAATTGCATCAACAAGCTCTTCGGGCTTGAGGCCATTAATTGAGAGGGTTTCTTTCTTGCTCCATCCGAGAATGGTATTTTGCGGAGAGTTTGTAATCGGAGTGGCTTCTCTTTTTTGTAATACGTAGAAGCCAAACACCGATCCTGCTCCTAGGGTAATCAGAATAATGCTGAGTGCCACCATGAGAATATTCTTTTTGAGCTCTGGGTTTGCGGGAGGGCTTTTAATAACGGGTTTCGCGACAGGCGTACTGGCTGGGTTCGGCGTGTTTTTAAGTGTCTCTATACGAGCTCCTTCTTGCTTCTTTTTTTCGGCAAGCGCAATTGTTAAAACTGAAGCGTTTTGTTTTTTTATGGCATCAGCTACATCACCCTGGAATGTTCGGAGATTTTTAATTGGAGAAATATTTTCTGCTCGGGCAATCTTTTCGGAAGGAATATTTTCGAGAGTACTCGATGCGTGTTCTGGCGTTGGCAGGCCGTTAATGCGCGCAAATATCTCCTCTTGTTTTTGTGGACCAAGATTCTTATTTTTTTCTTGTATTTTTTTCTCTATTTCCCGAATTTTGTCATCGGCAAAATCAAGAGGGTTGTTCTGTTCTCCTGCCATGATATTTGTTATCTCATTCTAGCATGAGCTTTTTATGTAAAATAATAATTTGGCATAACAAAAACCCCAGCATGCTGGGGTTTTTGTTATGAAGTTATTTCGGTTTCATCGGGAGAGTTTTTCTTCTTCCCACCGCGGATATGATGGCGGATTATGTATTTTTTTGGATTGGTATCAAGATCAAAGAAGTCATCTGCCACCTCAATAAGTCTCCCGGATGATGATTTTCCGAAAGACACCACTTCTACTTGGCATCCGTGCATATTTTTTAGATATTCCACCAGAGGCACAAAGTCACCATCGCCAGATATGAGGATGACGGTGTCGAGTTTGTGGGCCATTTTTACTACGTCCATAGCGAGACCTACATCCCAGTCACCTTTTTTCGCTCCTCCGTAGAATATTTGTAGGTTTTTTGTTTTTGTCTCTATTCCTGCCTTCTCCAGGGCGTCAAAGAATCCCCTCTCTTCTCCTGATTCTGTGGTGATTACGTATGCGATTGCTCGGATGAGAATTCGATCTGCCAGTGCATCTTTTACTACTTGGGAAAAGTTAACTTTTCCATGATGGAGATTCTTTGCGCTGTGATAAAGGTTTTGTGTATCTATAAAAACTCCAACTCTTTGGTCTTTCTGTTTAATAACTGCCATAAAATAATTTACTTATGAAAATAAAATAAACCCACCTTCGGGGTTTATTTCTCTTATATTCCTTTCTTTTTTAAATTGAGCTTCTTCATGAGTGCGCTGTATCTTTTCGCGCTTTTCTTCTGAAGATAGTTCATGTGAGATTGTCTCTCTGAAACCATGCTCAAAAGACCCCGTCGAGAGTGGTTGTCTTTCTGATTTTTCTTCAGGTGACTCGCGAGCTCCTCTATTCTCTTTGTGAGAATAGATATCTGGACCTCTGGAGACCCTGTGTCTTTATCGTGGACCCCTGATTCTTTTATGATCTTTTGCTTTTTTGTTTTCGAAATCATCCAAGGGATACTAACATAAAACCCTTATTTGTGCAAGTATTTTTGGTCCTCCACTTGGAGGCTCCTTTTTTGGTATAATATTGTGCGACACATATATGGATCCTCAAAAACTTGTCCGCGAATTCCTTGAACATCTAGAAATTGAACGAGGAAGGAGTCAAAAAACTATTGAAAATTACGAACACTACCTTGAGACGTTTCTTCTTTACGCAAAAATAAAGAACCCGAAACAGATTACAGATAACCTTATTCGTGAGTACAGGCTCTGGCTTAACCGTAAGGTGGTATCTGGAAATAAGACTAGAAATAAGGACACTTTAAAGAAAAAGACTCAAAATTACTACCTGATTGCTCTTCGGGCATTCTTAAAGTACTTAATGAAGCGTGGAGTGGAATCCCTTCCCCCTGAGAGGATTGAGTTGGCAAAGATTCCCGAACGTTCGCTCGACCTTATTACTCGAGAAGAACTCCTTCGTATTATGAAGGCACCAGACGGGTCTGATCTAAAATCTCTCCGAGATAAAGCAATTTTAGAACTTCTTTTCTCTACAGGTCTTCGCGTCTCTGAGCTCTGTTCCCTACCTAGGGATCTTGACCTTTCCCGTGATGAGTTTTCTGTCCGAGGTAAAGGCGAGAAAGTAAGGGTGGTTTTCCTCTCATCTGAGGCAAAGCAGGTCCTCCGAACGTACCTCTCAAAGAGAAAGGACTTTGAAGGGGCTCTTTTTGTGAATATTGGCCGGAATAAGAATGCCCAGGAGGAGAAACGGCTCACCTCCCGTTCCATAGAGCGTTTGGTGAAGTTTTATGCAATTAAAGCGGGAGTGTCAAAGAAAGTTACTCCACACGTGATTCGTCACAGCTTTGCCACCGACCTTCTTCAGAATGGTGCTGATTTACGGTCTGTTCAGATGCTCCTTGGGCATGCAAATATTGGAACAACTCAAATTTATACACACGTTACAGATAAACACTTGCATGATGTTCATAAAAGGTTTCACAATCGAAAGTCGCCCTAAGTTCAGGTATTTTGCTTGTGTGGTAAGCTTTTTCTATGAATATTATCTCTTGGAATGTGAACGGACTTCGTGCGGTGCACAGGAAAGGTAATATCGCCTGGGTTTTCGATAGAGGAACAGATGTGATTTGTCTCCAAGAGACCAAATCTCGCCCCGAACAACTTCCAAGTGAGTTACAGGCTCCAGACGGGTATTATGCGTACTTTAACTCTCCAGATCTTAAGAAGGGCTATAGTGGCACTGCTATTTATTCCAAAGACAAACCTCTGGATGTATTTTTCGGTCTTGATGGGAAAAAGGATGTGGAAGGTCGTGTGCTAGGGGCTGAATATGGGGAATTCTTTCTTCTTAATGTTTACTTTCCCAATGGAGGCGGTGGGCCAGATCGTCTTGCCTATAAACTGCAGTTTTATAAAGATTTTCTTCGTTTTATTGAAAAACTGAGAGAGAGAAAGCCGGTTATCTTTTGTGGAGATGTAAATACGGCCCATAAGGAGATTGACCTCGCTCGCCCAAAGGAGAATGAGAAGAATACCGGATTCCTCCCAGAAGAGAGGGCATGGATAGATTCGGTGGTTCAGGCTGGGTATGTGGACATCTTTCGAAATCTCTATCCCGATTTGGTTGGAGCTTATACCTATTGGGATATGAAAACTTTTGCTCGTGATCGTAATGTAGGATGGCGCATCGACTATTTTTTTGCGTACAAAGATATTGCTTCAAGTATTAAAGATATAAGGATATTGTCAGACATATATGGATCGGACCACTGTCCTTTGGAAATAAAAATATCTTAAAGACAAAATGTTATCCACAGAAAATGTTCTGATGTCTTTTACGTATGATATACTCGTTTCAGATCAGTTTGGCGGAGGTCTCAAGGACAAAAGCCAAATATTTAGTTCTTTCAAGAAGAAGCTTCTTCGGAAGACTCGTTGGTAAGCGCGCAAAGAGGGATATGAATATCTCCACCCTCCTTTTAGGATATAACTCCTCTCGCGATGCTTGCTGAAGGGATCTTTCAATCCCAAGCCGCCTCGCGACGCAACCGCATGGCGGTTTGTTTTTTTATATATTATTCAACCCAGTGTCTCTTTCGAATAGTTCGCACTCTTTCTTGGTCTTCCTTCTCTTTTGTTTCCTTACCCTTTTCTCCAAGAGCTATAAGCTCTTGGTCGGATAATTTCGCTAGATCTAAAGCTTTTTTCTCCAGAAGTTCCTTGGTGTTTAGACCTGGATTTTCGAGGACTTCTTCAAGGAGAGCATGAAGAATGTGGCCTATCTTAGGGCCAGGAGGGATTCCTGTGATTTTCATTACATGGATACCGTCTATCTTTAGCATACCGACTGATACGGGGTCCTCAAGGACCTCCTCAATCATTGCTTTGTATTTTCTTAGTCTATATGGGTTTTCCTTCGGCCTCCCTGTGCCAATTCGATCACAGACTCGAACATTCATAAGATCCCAGATTTTATCTTTTCCTACATTTGCAATAAGTCTCCTCACTGCAGAGTGGGTAATTTGCTCGGTATCTGAGAAAAACATATGCCAGCGGACAAGTTTCGGGACGGTTTCAATGATTTCTCCAGAGAACCTGAGATCTTTTAGTATTTTTCTTGTCACTCTCTCCCCCACTACCTCATGACCAAAGAAGGTCCACTCTTCTTTCTCGTTAGACCAGCGTCGGGTTTCTGGTTTCGATATGTCGTGAAAGAGTGCTGCGAGTCTTATATGAAGGGGCCATTTTTTATCAGCCGAGTGCTGGAGGGATTTGAGTAGATGAGTCCATACGTCATAGGCATGAGCTTTATTTTGTTTGACCCCAACTGATTCAAGGAGTTCTGGAACAATAAATTTCAAAATCCCAAGCTTATGAGCTAAAAGGAGTCCATTCATAGGCTTGGGAGACATAACTATTCGAGAAAACTCATCACGAATACGCTCTTTTGCGATATGGGTTAACAATTCAGCTTTCTTCTCTATTGCATTTTCAGTGTTTTCTTCAATTGAGAAATCAAGCTCCGAATATATCCTCACCGCGCGCATGATACGTAGGCCATCTTCCTCAAAGCGGTCTTCCGGTATTCCCACCGTTCGGATTATCCCTTTCTGTATATCTTTTCTTCCAAAAAATGGGTCAACCACAACGTTTTCTTCGCAATCGAGGGCCACTGCGTTTATAGTAAAATCTCTTCTTTTCAAATCATCTTCAAGAGATGCTTGGAACGATACTGAGTCTGGCCTCCTTTTGTCAGTGTACTTCCCTTCTGTCCTATAAGGCGTTACCTCTACTATCCGTAAAGTGTCGTTTTCTGTTTTCTCATTTACTATACCTACGGTTCCGTATTCATTCTCATAAAAGGTTTTATCAAAGAGAGCAATAATCTCTTCTGGTTTTGCGTTGGTAGTAACGTCCCAATCTTTCGGTTTCTTGTTTAAAAATAGATCTCGGACACATCCACCAACAAGATAGGCCTCAAATGAGGCATTTTTGAGGGTTTTTGTTATTCGTGAAACTTCTTCTGGAATCTCAAATGGAGTATTCATTTGGGGTTATTTTAGCATCCAGAATTCCCTTTTCATAATATAGGGCTTAAAATTTGAATAAATTCTCAAAAACAGTATGATGTTTACCATTGCACCCGTAGTGAAATGGATATCATTACTGTCTTCGGAACAGTCGTTGTGGGTTCGAATCCTGCCGGGTGCACCAGTGTTGTTTTTCGTTTTTGTTTATATAATACGAGAGATCTTGCGGGTATGGTTTAGTGGTAGAATGACTGCCTTCCAAGCAGTAGACGGGAGTTCGATTCTCCCTACCCGCACAAAAGTAACAGTTTTCTAATTGCTTGTCTGAGAATTGGGGGTTTGAATGTCTCTAACCTGTCTTTTTCACGAAAAGACATAAAAGGTGCTATTTGTAAAAAAGGTTGAGAAAGCAGGAGAATAGCACCATAAAAGTCTGAAAAGTTAAGGAAATGTGGATAACTATGGGGAAAGTGTGCATAAAAGACACCTAAAAAGGCCATTGTTAAGGACTTTTGTCGTCTTTTTGGCTTAAAATAAGGGTTTTATAATATAGTTTCACGTGAAACATATGTTACTTATGAAACATGCCCACATATGAGAGAATTGTCGCATGAAGACAGAGAAGAGGCGGGTCGGAGATATTGGTGAGAAGATAGTTTCAATGTATTTAATTCGACGAGGATTTTCCATTATAGATACAAACTACTCAAAGCCTTGGGGCGAAATAGATATTATTGCGAAAAAGGATAGGATAATTCACTTTATTGAGGTAAAGACGGTGAGGGCAGGTCTTGCTGTTACACATGAAACTAGCTTATATCGACCTGAAGATAACGTTCATGCCGCAAAATTAAAGAGGATAGCCAGAACAATGCAGACATATCTTGTAGAGAATCAAATAGAAGGTGAATGGGCCTTTGATGTTGCGGCAGTGACTCTGGACAGGTCGCAGAATAAAGCAAGAGTTAGGTTCCTTGAGAATATTGTCCTTTAGGCAAGAGAAAAGATAGTCTATTTTTTATCAGTGTGCTAGGATAACACAGTTTTTCAAGGTTTTTTGGTTTTAAACGGGGCGTGGTGTAACGGCTAACATGCCTGTTTTGGGAACAGGTGACTCCGGGTTCGAATCCCGGCGCCCCGAAAGAAAGGAATGCTGGAAACGTGCTGTAGTGTGGTGGCAGTATTTACCCATGGAGTGGATAAGGCTCGGATTCGATTTCCGGTAGTCCGACAAAAGGTTGAGTCGGTTAAATAAAAAACAAAAAGAGAAGTTTCAAAGGACGATCCGTACGTTTTATAGAAGACATGCAAGAAAAATGCCCTGGAGAGGGGAGTCAGACCCCTATAAGGTCTTGATATCGGAAATAATGCTTCAACAAACTCAAGTATCACGGGTTTTGGTGAAATACGGCGAATTTTTGAAGAAATTTCCTAATTTTAAGTCCCTTGCTCGGGCTGATTTAAGGGACGTGCTTCTGGCATGGTCTCCTCTTGGCTATAATCGACGGGCAAAGTATCTTCTTGAAACCGCAAGAGTTGTTGTGGAAAGTTACCAAGGTTTCCTTCCAGACGACCCACTAATCCTTGAAACTCTTCCTGGGCTTGGAAAGGCGACCGCTCGCTCTGTAGTTGCTTTTACGTGGGATAAGCCCGTGATTTTCATCGAAACTAATATTAGAAGGGTTTTTATTCATCATTTTTTTGCAAACAAAAACAATATTAAAGATAAAGATATATTGCATTTTATTGAAGCAACTCTTCCTGGGCGGAATATAAGAAATTGGTACTATGCTCTTATGGATTATGGGGCTTATCTCGGAACGCAAGGAAATGCAAATAAAAAAAGTGCTCATTACAGAACACAGTCAAAGTTCCAAGGGTCAAATAGGGAGGTGAGAGGCCTCTTGCTAAAAACCCTCTCCAGTGGGAATTCTTTTGAGGCGAGAGCTTTGCTAAGAAGGATGCCTTTTTCTGAAGTTAGGGTAAATGAGGCTATTAAAGATTTAAAGAAAGAGGGTATAGTAGGACAATTGAATGGGCGAATTTTTATCGCATGACTTTTAAGAGAACAAAAGAAGATTTTACGTGTGAACATTGTGGAGCTCTGATCTTGGGAAATGGATATACAAACCATTGCTCGCAGTGTTTGTGGAGTAAGCATGTTGATAAGGATCCTGGGGACAGGGAAGAGCTATGTAAGGGGATGATGGAACCTTGGGAGGTTGAGTCAAAAAGTGGTGGTTTCCGTATTGTGCATCGTTGTGTGGCATGCGGTTTCACTAGACCGAGTCCTTTTCTTATGGAAGACAACATTGAGGCCTTCGGAAAAGCTCTTCGTGAAGCTGCGAAGAGAAGAGAGGATTTATTGCGATAGGGATGGGCTTTTGTTAGGATAGCGAGTATTGCGGCTATGGTTTAGTGGTAGAATGCGTCCTTGCCAAGGACGAGACGGGAGTTCGATTCTCCCTAGCCGCACAAAATATATGGGAATTGAATCACATGATGAAGGGTTTCTGAAAGTGAGGATCGACAGTGAAGGGCTTGAAGTGGGATTGGGTTTTTCTGAAACCCTCAATGATATAACTGGGGCAATTGAGAGCCTGTCTGAAAGTATCGTTGCTTTGGAGCAAAGAGTAGGGAAGGAGAAGAGAGACGTTACCCGAGAAGAGAAGAAGGATTTGCGGGACTCTATCTCTAGTCTGAGAGAGAAGATCGAACGTGCTCAAAGAAGATTTGGAGACATGAAAGAGTTTACTCGCCAAGATGTAGGTGATCGTATAAAAGATCTTGTTACCATCGCTACAGGAAAATATATTCAAGGAAATGGGGTGTTGATGGATGTTTTAGATTTTCTAAAAGTAGATTGGACTCTTCCAAATCAGGATTTGGAAGAATTCGTAAAAAGTAAAAAAGAAGATTTATCTCGGGAAGCAGGAGAATAAACAAAAAACCTCCGACAGAACACTGTTGGAGGTTTTTTGTTATAAGAAAGAGATGATTACTTCACCGCGTCCTTGAGGGCTTTTGCAGCGCGGAATTTAGGAACACGCATAGCTCCAACCTGAATCGTCTCTCCTGTTCTTGGATTACGAGCCTGGCGAGCTGCACGAGTCTTTGTTGAGAAGATTCCGAGGCCTGCGATAGAAACTTCACCGCCCTTTTTCAAGGTGGTCACGATTGTTTCAATCATGATTTCTACCGCTTGCTCAGCTTGAACCTTTGTTCCGCCGATTTTCTCATGAACAGCCTCCACAATACTTGCTTTGTTCATATGATGATGGGTTATTAAATACTTATAGTACGCACTTTAATTCCTCATCTAGCGAAACTTTTTCCTTACAACCCCCTCAATTCGCATAAGGTATGTTTCTGCTACAAAAAGGTATGCAAATATTATATAGGAACGATTTCTTTGCGCAATAGAGCCGTATTTTTGAAAAAACAAAACAATAAAACTTGCTATCTTGCAAATTCTATGACGCGTGATTCTCTAATTACCGCAACTTTTATTTCACCTGGGTATTTGAGCTCTTTTTCTATACGATTTGCAATATCTCGAGCGAGTTTTTTGGCTTCAAGATCATTAATCTCAATGGGGTTTACAAAAATACGTATTTCTCGGCCAGCTTGGATGGCAAAAGAGCGTTCAACACCTGGAAATCCGGCTGCAATAGCTTCAAGCTCTTTTAGGCGTTTGAGGTAGTTTTCTACGGTATCGCGACGAGCTCCCGGTCTCCCGCCTGATATCGCATCGGCGGTCTGCACAATGATGGATTCTATCGTTTCATAAGGGTATTCTCCGTGGTGGGCCTGCATTGCTTTGACCACCTCCTCACTTACTCCGAACTTTTGAAGGATTCTTCTTCCAATTTCCACATGAGTTCCGGCAACTTCATGGTCAACAGCCTTTCCGATGTCGTGGAGAAGGGCTCCCGTCTTTGCAATAGTCACATTGGCTCCCAACTCTTCTGCAAGCATGCGAGCAACGTGGGCCATTTCTATCGAGTGCTGGAGGACATTTTGGCCGTAGCTTGTTCTAAAGTGTAGCCGACCGAGAATAGCAACAACTCTTGGGTCAAGGTTGTAGACGCCACACTCATATACCGCTTCTTCGCCTTTTTCTTTTATGATTTTATTGATTTCTTGTTTTGCCTTTTCAACAGCTTCTTCAATTTTTGCTGGCTGGATTCTTCCATCTACGATAAGGCTTTCAAGAGCTACTCGAGCAACCTGTCTTCGTACAGGGTCGAATGAGGAGAGGGTAATTGAGCCAGGAGTATCGTCAACAATCACTTCAACGCCTGTTGCGCGTTCGAATGCTTTTATGTTGCGCCCCTCTTTTCCGATGATTTTTCCTTTCACTTCGTCAGATGGAATTGCAACGGTTGTGGTCATGATTTCCGCAGGTACCGCAGTCGCAAGTCTTTGAATAACCGTTGCGAGCATGTCTCGCGCTTTACTTTCTATTTGCTCATCTCCAAACCGTTCAAATTTTTGTATGCGGGCAAGCACATCATCTTGGGACTCTTTTTCTACTTGAGTGAGAAGCTCTTCACGGGCGGCTTCTCTTGAAAGTGCGCTGACTCGTTCAAGTGCACTTTCTCTTTCTCGGATAAGGAGGTCTGCTCTTTCTTTTAGATTTTTTACTTCTGTAATGCGCGCCTTAAGCATCTCTGCTTCTTTGTCGATATCAATTTGGCGCACATCAAGAAGGTCCTCCTTTTTTATAAGGCGGTCTTCTGTTTTTTCAATTTTTTCTTCGCGTTCTTTAATCTCTGCTCGAGCTGTTTTTAATGCGTGTTCAGCCTTTGCTTCAGCTTCGGTAATAATACGAGTCGACTCTTCTTTTGCTTCGAGCATCATTTTTTTGATGTCGAGTTCAACTGAACCTTTCTTTCCTAGGGAAATGATCCATCGCAGGAAGTATCCAAAGGCGATACCCGCTGACGCTGCAAGCGTGAGCAGGAGTAATACAATTTTTAATGACATGGCATCCTAGCGTTCTTGAGAAATTCTTACCGGGTTACAGAAAACGGAAGTTCATGAATGAATTACGTGAGGATTCGGTGGGGCGGAATGAAGGGCGGACCAAAACAAGACTCCTCAAGATGACGTTTTGTTAAATGAAATAAAAATAACCTTTGTCACAATATAAGAGTTTTTGTGTTTTGTAAAGGATAGAAAAAACCTCCGCTCTGGAGTGCCAGGGCGGAGGTTTTTTTGTTGCTAGTACTTGTAGACTTTATCGATGATTCCGTATTTAACTGCTTCGTCTGCGCTCATAAAGAAATCTCGATCAACATCTTTTTCAACTCGAGAAAGTGGTTGACCGGAATTTTTGGATAGAATTTTATTAGTGGTTTCTCGGTTTTTGAGAATTCTTTTTGCTGCAATTTCAATATCAGCCGCTTGACCTTCCACTCCACCGTGAGGTTGATGAATCATAATTTCTGCATTTGGAAGCGCGAAGCGTTTTCCTTTTTTTCCTGCTGAAAGAATTACCGCACCCATCGATGCTGCCATACCTACACACACGGTCGCGACGTCAGGCTTCACGTGATTCATGGTGTCGAGGATTGCAAGTCCGGCAGTAATCATTCCTCCAGGCGAGTTGATGTAAAGACTAATATCTTTCTTTGAATCTTCTGATTCTAGGAATAACAATTGAGCGATGACGATATTTGCAGTGTCTTCATCGATTGGTCCTCCCAAGAAAATAATCCGCTCTCGAAGGAGACGTGAGTATATATCGTAGGCTCGTTCCCCAAACTGACTCTTTTCTATTACTGTTGGTATAAGCATATTTTTTATTATTGTCGCTATACTACCTGAAAGTCATCCTTTTGCAAAACGTTCTCGAACAAGGATATAGTTAAACATATGAGACTCCATCGTTTTTTTGTTTCGAATCCAATTGGCGAAGAGCAAAGCGTTACTCTTGATGATTCGGCGCTTGCTCACCAGCTGAAGAACGTCTTCCGTTTCACGGTCGGGGGGCAGGTTATTCTCTTCGATAATTCAGGGATTGAGTATCGTGCAATGATTGCTGACCTTCAAAAAGGGGAGGTAACGTTTTCAATTGTATCTTCTCGAGAAGGTTTGGCTGATCCAAAAAGAGAGCTTCATCTTTTCTTTTCATTAATAAAGAAGGACAAGATGGAGTGGGTTTTGGAAAAAGGAACAGAGCTTGGGGTGAGCGTCTTTGTCCCGCTTGTATCTGATCGAAGTGAGAAGAAAAACCTGAACGTGGAGCGTGCAGAAAAAATTTTAATAGAATCAAGCGAACAATCTGGTCGCACTGTTGTTCCGAAACTTCGTGATGTTGTGACTTTCGATGAGGCTATTGTAGAAGATTTTCCTTGTTTCGCATTTCACCCAAAAGGAGATGTCTTTACAATTGAGCATACTCAAAACTATTCTCCGCTTGGAATTTTTATTGGCCCTGAGGGAGGGTGGAGCGATCGGGAAATTTTCCTTTTTAAACAAAACAATGTGAGAGTGTATTCTTTGGGTGAGCAGACACTTCGAGCTGAGACCGCAGCCGTCGCAATCTCGAGCCTCATTCTTTTACAGTAGTTTATTTCTGACTCTCAAAGAATTCAAAAACTTTTTCATTAGAAAGCATCATTGCAACATAACTTCGGGCACGAACCGGATCGGCATCTGGGTAAAGAGTAAGAATTTTTTCTGATTCCGCTCGCACATGTTCTTTATCCGCAAGAATTTTTTCTTCGGCAGCAATTTTTGAAATGACTAATTGGGCCTTCGCTTTTTTTATCGCAGTGTCGTTCCAATCTTTTCGGATTTCCTCGATGCTTTTACCGATCGTTTTTAAGTAGTCTTCCATTGTTCCTCCTGCACGCATAATATCTCCTTCAAATTGAGCGAGCATTGTGTCGAGCTCGTTATCGACGAGAATCAATGGCATTTCAATTGTTGTTTCGTTAATGATTTTTTCAACTACGTCCATTCTTCTTTTTTCTTTTGAGCGAACGGTTTTTTCTTGGACTAGATTCTCTTTGAGTTTATCTTTCATATCAGCAAGGTTTTCAAAGTTGCCAAACTTTTTTACGAGCTCATCCGTAATTTCTGGAAGATCACTTTCATTAACTTCAGGATGATTGTGATCCGTCCATGCTCCGCTTTTATGCATTTCCATGTGGGCATGATGTTTTCTGATTTCGAGAAGCATCTTCTCCACCTCTTCATCTGTAACAGACTCTTCCACTTTTTCGCTCATGATTTCTTTCGCAATTTTTTTGTAGTTTGGAAGTGAAATCTTTGGAACTACTGCAACGGTGATAGTAAATTCAAGAGGGTTTCCTTTTTCGAGTTTCGTGATTACTACTTTCGGGTGGCCAATCGGAGAGATTTTATTTTCCTCAATGATAAGTGGGTAAACAGAAGAGAGGGCATTGTTAGATGCTTTTTCTAGAAAAAAAGATTCTCCAAACTGAGAAAGAAGCATTTCTTTTGGAACTTTCCCTTTTCTGAATCCAGGTATCTCAATTTCTTTACTTTCGGTAATGAGCGCTTTTTCAAATGCCTTTTCAAGGGTTGGTGCGTCAATTGATGCTTTGATTTCGATCTCTGATTGAGGGAGCTCTTTTATTTCAATAGTTTGGTGGTTTTTTGTCATAGGGTTAGAGTCTACGAAAAAGGGCTTATCAATGCAAACCGCCCCGAGATTGTCTCGGGGCGGTTTTTTGTAAACGATTTGTTTCCAAGAGAAGCTTAATTTTTTACTGAGTTTGAGCCTCTGTTTCGATCGAATTCATTTCTGTTCCTAGGGAGTCTACATTTGTCGCGTTGAGATCTGCTTCAATTGATGCGGTGTCATCCTGTGAGCTTTGAGACTGTATCTGCTGTAATTCTGCCGATCCATTTGAGGCAGGAATATTCTCAGTTGGCGTGTTTTCAGTTGTTGCAGGGGATCTCATTTCAAGGCGCTGTCCCCAGAAATATAAACCTCCAAGCACGATTACAACAATAATAATGATGATTCCAATTGCAGGGCCTACTGATCTTTCCTCATGTGGCGGTACTCCTGGTGTCATTATTGGTGTTTGATTTTGTGGATCCATACGTGTTCGCAACTAAATGATTAAAATATTCTTTTATTATTGCACACTTTCAACTGTGGTATTCGTTTTTACCTCAACTTCTCCGTTCGCTCTTAATCCTTTAAGGCTAGTAATTGATTTTACAAGTTCCTGATGAGCGGTCTTTAAGTCTTCTCGGATAGCATTTGCTAAGGTTCGGATTTCTTCAAAGGCTCCTACGAGCTTATCTTTTTCCAAAGCAAGAGAGAGCGCCTGTGGAATCTTTGCTACGCCATCTTTCGCTGATTTGATTTCAATTTTTGCAGTTGCAACATGAGCTTCAGCTTCTGTGGTAGATGCTCCTTCGGCTTTTACCTTTGTAATACGTGATTCTATTCTTACGGTAAGTTTTTCGAGTCGCTCTATCATTGCGTTAAAACGTTTTACCATTGAGTCTGTATGCTTGGAAATTCTTTGTTCCGCACCCTGTCGGAGCGCGTCCTTTTTCTCGGCTCGTTTTTCCAAGATTCGCTCTTTCGTGCTTGTGCTACTTGTTCCTGTCGATACGTTTATTCTTGCGCCGACTCCTGCCTCAGCGTTTGTTCGGACCTGCGCCGATGCGTCCTGGCCAACAAATACAAAGGCCATTAAAAGGGCCAGAAACATTGCTCTGTGTGTGATTTTTTTCATGATTGAATAGAAACTCTTTGAAATATTCTTAATGATGCACGCTAATACTTATACTAAGACGTTTGAAATTTTTAAAACCTTACATTTCTATTATAAACGCAAACCCGCCCGATGAGATAGGGGTCTCATCGGGCGGGTGGGCGGAGATGCTTACTTACTGTACTTTTCCGTATAGAGAGTAAGTCCTTCAGCGAATGCTTTTTTCGCACTTTCTGCATTTCCGATTCCGTTTACTGTAACTTCTTTATGCTGGAGTTTTTTGTATGTCGTAAAGAAGTGCTCAATTTCCTTTAGTGTGTGTTTGTTGATGTCTGCAACATCCTTCACGCTGTCCCACCTTGGGTCGTCGTGAGGTACTGCAATGATTTTGTCATCACCTTCACCGGAATCGATGATGTTCATGATTGCAATAGGACGCACTCTTACAAGTACTCCTGGCATAAGTGGGTAGGTAGAAAGAATTACCACATCAAGAGGATCTCCATCGTGCCAAAGGCTCTGTGGTACGAAGCCGTAGTCGAACGGGTAGTCCTGAGAGGTGTGCATCGCTCTATCAAGTGCAATGAGGCCTGTTTTCTTATCAATCTCGTATTTATTCTTTGAACCTTTAGGAATTTCTACGATGACGTTGATTTCATCTTGATTTCCTGCAGGTATGTCATGCCATAGGTTCATATGTTTATGATTAGCAGATAATTATTCCTGAGGATTTTCTACTGTTTCAACAGGGGGCTTTTCTTCGGGTGTTGCGTGAGCGACTTCTCCTCCTACGGATTGAATATCTATCTTCCATCCAGTAAGTTTTGCGGCTAAGCGTACATTTTGTCCACCTCTTCCGATCGCAAGGGACTGCTGATCCTCCGACACAGTAACTTTTGCCTCCTTTGTTTCTTCGTTGGTAACCACAGAGAGTATTTTTGCTGGAGAAAGTGCGTCTTCAATGAATTTCTTTGCCTCAGGTGACCATTCGATAATATCAATCTTCTCTCCTCCAAGCTCGCTCATTACTGTTGATACGCGCACTCCTCGCTGGCCAACCATAGATCCAACTGGATCTACGTGATCGTCTTTCGAATAGGTTGCAACTTTTGAACGGTATCCCGCTTCTCGAGCGATTGCCTTTATTTCAACAACCCCGTTTGCAATCTCAGGGGTCTCTTGTTTGAAGAGCTCTTCGAGGAACTTTGGATGAGAACGTGAGAGACGTAGAAATACCCCACGAGGACTTTCTTCTACACGATAGAGGTATGCGCGAACTCTTTCTCCCTGATTGAATCGTTCGCCAGGAATTTGTTCTTCATAAGGAAGAATTCCTGTAGCGCGTCCCATATCAACGAAGATTGTTCCTCGCTCAACACGCTGAACCATGCCATTTACGATTTGCCCCTCACGACTTCCATACTCACCGAGAACGGAAACCTTTTCTGCCTCTCTGATCTTCTGCATAATCACTTGCTTTGCGGTCTGGGAAGCAATGCGTCCAAAGTCTGTTTTGTTTTCAAGGGGGAAGACAATCTCCTCATCGAGTTGTGCGTCTTTCTTTATTTTTCGAGCGTCTTGTATGAGGATATGCTTCTCTTCATTGAAGAAAGGCCTTTCGTCACCTTCCTCTCGCTCAAAATACTCCTCTTCATCTTCGGAGATCATAATTACTCGAGAATCATCAACGACAATTTTCACTTGGAAGAAGTCGGTTTTTCCAGAGTTTAAGTCAAATTTTGCACGAACAATACGGCCTCTTTTTCCGTATTCCTTGTTATAGGCAGTAGAAAGGGCCATCTCAATTGCTTCGATAATCCTTTCTTTTGGTATCCCGCGCTCTTCCTCAAGTTGTTCGAGGACTGAGTTTATTACTTTTAGATCAAACATATATTGCTGCTGCTAGCCCTTTTCAGGGATTTTTAAAAAAAATTTGCTCGCCTTTCGGGCGAACTCCATACTTACACTCCTCATTATACTCCTAAACACACTTTTGTCAACAAGTAAGTACAATTTAGTAATTACAATGTGGGATGCAGACAAATTAAGTTGTCCGTGGCATTATCTAAGCGTGAAAGCAAAAATCCCAAAAATCGAATTTGTTTGCTCTTGGATTTATTATAAAAACTGGGAGGAATGGGTCAAATTAAATCCACGTCTTCGTAACCAGCCCTACCCGTCATACGACAGGGTTCTTAAGTATGCTAAAAAGATAGAACCCAAATGGAGGAAGGTTGAGCGCAAAATACTCACAGAACTATCCAAGGCGACAAATTTACAGTGGAAGAAAGAGCCCATCTTATGCTATCTGGTTGGTAGATGTGTACCGTTTTCCGATCCGCTCACAATACACGTTTCTTATAAAACAGATAATGAGTTTATTGATGTTCTTACCCATGAACTCATCCACCAGTTATTTATCCAGAACTATCGCATAACAGAACCTGTGTGGAATTATCTTGGTAAAAAATACAAGAATGAGAGTGTAAACACCCAAAATCATATTTTCGTCCACGCAATCCATCAGCACATTTTGCTTAAACTATTTACTAAAAAAAGGCTTGAAAGAGAGCTTGCTTGGGCACAAAAACTTCCTGCTTATAAAAAGTCTTGGGACATCGTGGAGACAGAGGGGCATGAGAACCTTATAAAAGTCCTCCGGTTTCTTGTGGGGAAGAAAAAGTGACCCGCCTCAACTAGAGACGGATCACGAATTACGGACGTGTTGCCCTGCTAGTGCGATCCGGAGCAATTCCTGCACCGGGAACACCTCGAGCACTTTGATGCTTCCAGGGCGAGTTCGGACGATTCCTCACCAAACTCTTTCTCGAAAAGCTTGACGCTCTCGTCGAAGGCAGCTTCGAGGACTTCTTTGTCGCCTCGCATCCCGAGATACGGGTAGTGGTGAAGGAAGTAACCGAAGATTCTGGAGCAATCATCAGCGTACGCCCGAGTGTCGAGAATGTGCTGATGCCAGAAGTCGTCCATATCGGCGACTGGTACAACTCGCTTTTCGGGATACTTGAGGTTAAGAATCAAGAACCAGCGATACCATCGCTCGGCTCTCTCGGCCAC
Organism: uncultured Candidatus Saccharibacteria bacterium; assembly: GCA_964603485.1. Taxonomy (GTDB): domain Bacteria; phylum Patescibacteriota; class Minisyncoccia; order Phycocordibacterales; family Zambryskibacteraceae; genus CAYVDB01. The sequence continues at coordinate 3,079 of CAZRVE010000005.1, read as the reverse complement.
TTCAGGTGACCAACCCTTTCCCTCCTCTGGATCCATCAGCTTCTGTCTCACTGAAGTGAGATCCAGAGCCATTATCTCCGCTACCCGCCGATCAAGGTCAATGGGTTGAGCGTTTTGCGTGGACACTTTAATCACCTCCTTTTATATGTTTGTCCACAAAAATAATAGGTCTTTCAAACAGCTGCGTCAAGTGCGGCGTAGTAAGGGAAAATGCGAACGTTTTACTTGAAAAAGAAAAAGCTCTGCTCAGGACGTGCCTGGACAGAGCTCTCTTCTTCGCTTTCCCAAAATGGGTTAGCTAGGTTTCCAAACAGATATTCCTTACGGCGCCTTCGACTGAGCGACAAGTCTCTCTTTGCGCTCACCCGAGAGGAGCTGGGGCATACCACTTGCCCTCTCTTTCACTCTGAGCTCACTCACTGCATACCACGCTTGCTGGTAGGCAACCTCTTCTGGGATGAGGAAGCCGTAAAGCGGGTCGGCTCTGTTCTGCTTGTTGGTCATGAGCCCCGGGTACCACATCTCGTTGGGCGTATGTCCAAAGCCGAGAGCGTGCATGAACTCGTGCTTCACCACCAATCTTTCTCTGAAAGAGGAGAGTGGGTGGATGCTCAATTGCACCAGTCCGCCAGTGTAGTAGTCCCTTTGCCCACTGATCGGATGAGCCCACGTGCTGGCGGCTCGTGCGGTGAGGCTGTCATTTCTGACAACCACCCCGATTCCGCCGAAAATGAGAGGGAGTTGATCAGGAATTCGAATTGCCTGAACATCTCCAATATTCGCCGGAACGAAAACATCTTGCCCCAGCTCGTTCTCCATTTCAGTGAGGAAACTCCACATCACAACCGAGTCCTGAGCAGTAATGGGAACACCTGAACCCTGTCGGTCAAGTACGACCTTGATAGGCAGGTCCTGTGTTCTCCAAAAGTTCTGGAGATCCCGGAAGTAAAATGAGAGTCCGTCACCTGCCTTAGCGTACGCCTTTTCGAGGCTTAGCTCGACAGTTGTACCTGCCCAACGACCAGACCGAATGGTCCAGTTCTTCTCAAGGACTACGAGATTTTTCCCCGTAGAGAGAGAAGAGGTTGTCACGGTGTCAACTGATGGAATGAATCCACAGCCGACAGTCTTGCATTCAGCCGTCAGGATAACGGTTGCTTCCCTGGCAAGTTTGGTTGCAAGGGAGTACGTGCCTGATGAGGTAACGTCCGTACAGTCGGACAGAGACCCCCACTGGGCGCAGACTCGCAGAGATGGTGCCGAAGCAACACCTCCTGAGCTTGCAATCAGAACCTTACCCACAAGGGGTTTTGGAGCCTCAACAGCTACGTCTCTACAGTCCTTTACTCCCTGGAACACCAGACAGAGTCTGTGTGTTCCAGGGGGAAGGACTGTCTCGAGCGAAGGGTTGCTAGACACGAGCGTAGAATTGACCTCCCAGGAAAACCCAGAAGAAACGGAGTTTCCCTGAGCATCCCTCACGGATCCAGTTGCTCGAAGCTTGGTGTTGGGGTAATCCTCAACGCGTGGCTCGAGAGCAAGATTCGCAATTGATGCGGTCGGTTTGACTTCAGGTGGGTTAGTGATGGTATTTCCAGCACCTCCCCCGCAGGCTAGCATGGCCGCACATGCGGCCACACAGAATGCAGCAGCATGGCGCTTCATGAGAGCCTCCTAGTGAATGGGAAATTGGAATAATCTGCTTGTCAAGGTGCGAAAACGCTTGACACGGTTTCTACATTCATTATCTCTTGGTGTTTACTATTGTCAATGGATTATTGAGTAATTATCCACATTTTATGAACAGGTGGTTTATAGGTGAAACTGTTGTGATATGATGAATCAAACTAGCAGTTGTTGACCTTTTAATTATTTGTAAACACATTAATCTATGCCACCAGAACAAAAGACGTATAACTTTGGAGAGAAACAAAAGAAAAGTTTCTTACCTCTGATCGCAGTTCTTGTTATCTTGTTTCTGGTTATTTTTGGCCTCTCAAAGGTCTTAAAAAGAGATACTCCTCAAAATCCAACCGCAAATACTCCTGTTCAAGAGGAGGTTGTGGTAAAAAAGATTGACCTCACAAAGGCAACTTCTCCTCAAGAAAAAATTCCTCAAGGTTTTCCTACCTACATCCCTATCGAAACAGGAGAGGCTTATGAAAGTTATTCGATGGATTATCCAGAGCGTAATGTGACGCAGTACTCTTTAAGCTATGTGACGAATGCAAGTAAGGCGGTGAAGTATAAAGAATACGTTGATTTCATGACAAAGAATGGTTTTGAATTTACAAAAGATGGAAAAAACGAATCAGCAGGTTTTCTTTACGGCACCAAAAATGGTGACGACCTCACGATAGTAATCGCTTCCACCGGAACAAAGACTTCAGTTCAGATTTCTTTCTTAGATAGGCGATAGAGCTGAAAATTATATGAATATTTCCAAAAGTAGAATTCAGATAGGAGTTTTTTTACTTCTTCTTTCTGTATTTGTCTCTGTTTTTTTTATAAATTCCAAAGATGTAGAGGCGTGGTGTGATCCTAGTTTTGCTGTATCAGTTACTCCAATCCCAGCCAATCCTCTTGTCGGGCAATCAATCACCCTTCGTATTACAGGAACGAATATCTGTGATACTTATGAGATTTATCAAACCCAAGGACCAAATGTGATTGGAGGTTCATCTTCTGTCTACGTAAACAGCTCTGGTGCTCAGACAAATTACGTTACCGCTCCATTACCTAGTGCAGGATCATATTCATTTGATGTATATGGATATGATTCAGGAGGTGGGGGGTTGCAGTATGGGGATAATGCTTTTGTCACTGTGGTCGCTCCTGCGGTTGATATTAAGGCGAATGGCTCTGACGGTCCTTTGAATAACGTCACAACTGGATCAAATGTTACTTTGTCTTGGACATCAACCAACACAACGAGCTGTTCTATAGACAATGGAGTTGGCTCTATTGCTTTGAGTGGCAATACTTCTCGAACAATTAATTCAAATATTACGTATACAATTACTTGTTTAGATAGTAACAGTCTTTCTGCTTCTGATTCGGTAACTATAAACACGAGCGT
>CAZRVE010000004.1:0-49118 GCA_964603485.1 uncultured Candidatus Saccharibacteria bacterium | reverse complement strand
CAATTGCTTGCTGGATAAGGATTTGTAGAAGGGTATTTGATACATGGTCTTCTCCACGAATAATATGGGTAACTTTTGTTTCAAAGTCATCAATTACTACCGCGAGGTGGTAGACAGGTTCATTGATATTTCTTGCAATGATAAAATCTCCGAGCTCGGAAGTATCGAAAGAGACTTCACCACGGATAAGGTCAGTGAAAGTTATGGTGGTGTTTGGATTTTTGAATCGAACCACTTCCCTATTCTCCCCCTCGCTTTCTTCGGAAATGTAAGCTTTTCCTTCGTCAATTAATTTCTTTAAGTATGTTTTATATACTTCTCCTCTTTCGGATTGATGCCAAAGTTCTCCGTCACGGGAAAACCCAAGCCACTTCAACCCCTCGAGCATATTATCTTCATACTCTTTTTTAGATCGAGCCTTATCTGTATCTTCGATACGTACTACAAACTGACCTTTGTTCTGTCGAGCAAAGAGGTAGTTGAATAAAGCCGTTCGTACGTTTCCGATATGAAGTGGACCTGTAGGAGATGGCGGAAAGCGTGTGATGATCTGTGAATTCATTGTATTTATTATATTGCGTGTCGAAGAGCTATTTTTACAAGTTCTTCTGCGATTTTACGAGCTGCATCAGGATGGACCATAGCCTTCGTGGCTTCTCTCATCTTTTGATTTATTTCAGGGCTTCCTGCGATTCTTTCTACTTCTGCATACAAGATGTTTCCTGTAAGGTTTTCCTCTTCAATTACAGTTGCAGCGCCTGTTCGTGAATATGCATAGGCATTTTTAACTTGGTCATGACTTACAGACTCTCGTATCGGAATAATGATCGAAGGGACACCCCAAGCTGCAATTTCAAAAATCGTTGAACCAGCTCGGGAGATAATGATGCTTGCTGCTCCTGCCGCAGACCGTAAGGTGAGATTATCCATGTAGGCATATGGTCGGTATCTGTCTTTGTGTTCCGAATTTACAAGTACCGCATCCACGACTTTCTTCACTTCATCAAAGTTAGCTTTTCCTGTCTGGTGAACGACTTGATATTTCTCAACTAATCTAGGAAGCGCTTCCGTGAGTACGTCGTTAATGTTTCGTGAACCTAAAGATCCTCCTAGGATTAAGATTGTAGGAATATTTGAATCGAGATGTAGATATTCGTGAGCGTTTGTAGTTAACGGAAGGAATAGTTCTTTTCTAATCGGGTTTCCAGTGAGTGCAACTTTTTCTTTTGGGAAAGAAGCTGCGGCTTCCGGATATGAGATTGCAATCTTCTCAGCAAATTTTGCAGCCCATAAGTTGGCTCGTCCTGGGACAGAATCTGATTCGTGGATTACTACAGGAATACGAAGAATTCTTGCGGAGAGAAGCGCAGGAAAGCTTGCATACCCTCCTTTTCCGAAGACCACATCGGGATATATGAGAAAGATTTCCCACAGAGATCGAATTACACCGATAAATGTCTTGAATACATCAATAATGTTGAGAAGTGAGAAATATCTGCGTATCTTTCCTGCGTAATTTTTCTTATACGTAATTTTATTGTTAAAAAGCTCCCCCTCATTGTATGGAGTTGGAGACATGAAATAGAGCTCGGCTTCTGCGATTTTATTTTCTTGTGCGATTGCGTGAATTTCTTGCGCAATGGCAATAATTGGATAGAAGTGTCCACCAGTCCCCCCTCCTGTCAGAAGTATTTTCATGATAATCGTATTACGCTTTTTGCCCTCGACGAGAAACATTAAGGACTATTCCCATGAGCCCTAAGGTGATCAAAAGAGCGGTTCCTCCGTGACTCACAAAAGGGAGTGGAATTCCAGTTAAAGGCAGAACTCCAAGCATGGCTCCAATGTTAATAAACGCCTGAGATACGACCAGTATAACAATTCCTACGACAAGGAGTCTACCAAAGAGATCCTCGGTTCTTGCGGCTATTTTCATACCCCGAATTGCGAAATATGAAAATAGGAGAATGATTCCTAGTCCACCAAAGAAGCCAAACTCTTCAGCTGCAACAGCAAAAATCGAATCTCCAATCGGCTCTGGAAGAAAGTTGAATTTCTGGATGCTTTGTCCAAATCCTCTTCCCGAAAGACCCCCTGAGCCAATTGCAATCAAAGACTGCTGTATCTGGTATCCGGAGGTAAGATTGTGTTCCGTTGGATTTACGAACGTAAGCAATCGCGCTTTTACATAAGGTCTAAAGTTTGCGATAAGAAAGAGTCCGAGGAGTGCAACCGCAATCATAATAAAAATATGTCTCCACCTTCCTCCTGCAACTAAAAACATGGCAAAACCGGAGATCATGATTACCGCGTAAGTGTCCGTGTCGGGCTGATTAAGCAAAATAAAGCCTACTACGCCAAGGATCGCAAGTAATGGTAGTAACCCCTGGCCAACAGTAGTAATTTTCTCTTTTATGCCTGATATCCAGGTAGCAACATAAACAATAAAAGCAGCTTTAAGAAGTTCTGCTGGCTGGAAAGAGAATCCTCCTAAAAGAAGCCAGCGTTTTGCACCACCGTGTTCAAAACCTAGTCCTGGAACAAAAACAAGAGACGTAAGTATAAGAGCGATTCCAAAAAAGTAAAAAGCGTATTTCCTCCAAAATCGATAAGGGATCCTTGAAGTGACAAGAAGGGCGATGGTGCCTAGAAAAAGGCCAAAGAATGTTTGTGAGAAGGCAACGCTTGAGTATTTCTCTCCTCCCTTCGCAAGGAGTCCAAGTGAAGCAGAGCTAAAAATAATGAATCCGAAGACAATTAATATGATAAGCGATATAAGAAAAGGTTTATCGAGGGTCTTCTGCATACGTAAAAGAGAACGCTTATTTTATTAACCAACAATTGCAAGTATAACCCCAAGTATTGCGAAGATCACTCCGATAATCCAGTAACGCATAGTTACTTTGTACGCCGGCCAGCCAATTGCTTCAAAGTGATGGTGCACAGGCGCGACAAGAAATATCTTCTTACCATTACGAAACTTCTTCGATAAGAGTTGGGTGGCGACAGACACTGTCGTGATGACAAGAGGGAGCGCAATTATAGGAAGTACTGCCACACCATAACCATCTCCAAGTCTATCTGTCATGAATGCAACTACCGCAAGTGTTGTCGTGAGACCCATGGTGCCTGTCTCTGACATATAAAAGCGTGCGGGAGGAATATTGAACCAGAGGAAAGCGAGAATCGCACCTACGACCACAAGGCAGAAAGCCGCAAGGTCAATTTGTTGTTGGTAAAAGGCAATACCTGCATATGCCGAATACATAGTTGCAAAAATACCACCCGCAAGACCATCAATGCCATCGATGACTCCTCCAGAGTAGAGTGCAATCATCACCAGAGCAAAAAATGGGATAAAGAACATTCCCATTGATAGCTCATACCCTCCAGGTAATCCTATTCCGGAAATGTCGAGCTTGAAGAAGAACCAAGATCCCGCAAGGATTCCCAGGCAGAGAACAATAAGAAGTCTTTTTTTAAGAGAAAGTCCTCCTGCAACATAACTTCCATTTCCACGAATTTCTAGATAGTCATCGATTAGCCCAAATAACGACCCAAGAATGAGAGTAAAGAATGGCAACCATGTTTGGTTTCTACTTACAAAATCAAGTTTTAGCGAAAGATCGGTAGGAAGAAATTGAGAAATAATCCATATTAAGCCCGCCGAAAAAAGGACAGAGAGCCATATAATCACACCTCCCATTCGTGGTGTATTTACTTCTTTCTCTTTATGGAGCTCATTAAAGATTGGAGTCGGCCTACCGTCGGGAGCGACTTTTCCTGATTTCTTCTTCCACATCTCATTCTTATATAGAAAATCAGATATGAATGGAGTGATTGCGATGCCTACGATAAAGGATAAAACTGAGGGAAAAATAACTTTTACAATATCAGCAATAATCATGATGGAGATTATACCGCGAGAGGGTCATTTTCAAAACGTTAGTAACCTGCGGTCGTAGCTTCTAGGGTTTTTTCTGTGAGACGGACGAGGTCCTCAAAACGACCTTCGAAGGTTGATCCCAGTACCACAATTGCAATAGGCTGTCCTAATCCGAGATCAAAAACTGTCATCACATTTCCTCCTGTGATATCAGTAAAGCCTGTTTTTGATCCAATAATGTTTGGAATACTTTTTAGAGCTGTATTTGTATTGGTTGCGTTGTAGTGAAGATTGTTGAGCGAGGTAATTTCTACTTCTTCATACCGTGTCGCTTCAAATATTTCTGGATGTTTTTTTAATGCATAGGTGAGGAGCGTGGTGTATTCTCGCGCAGTGGCATATCCCCCATTCTTCTCTGTGCCAATATCTAGACCTGTATCATTGTAAAAAACCGAATTGGTCATTCCGATTTCCTTCGCGAGATTGTTCATGTGACGAACAAACTCTTCTCTTCCAAGTTCTAGGTCGGGATCAGCAAGATAAGATGAGCCAATCGTCGCAGAAATAGCTGCAGCTGCATCATTTGAGGAAACAACCATAGAGAGGTCGAGAAGATCGCGAAGTCGCCAATCTTCATCAGGATGGAGTCCAGAATCACCTTCTTCTTGAAGGAAGCGTCTGTCTATTGTGACGACAGAGGAATTAGGAACTAGGTCGAGCGCCGTCACCGCAGTCATAACTTTGGTTAAGGACGCGAGAGGCATCCTTTCATCTACATTTTTTTCATAGAGAACCTTCTTTCGTTTTATATCATAGACAATCGCACTGTGAGCTTGTATTTCTATTTTTTCAAATGGATTTGCGATTACTACGGTGGATTCTGGTCGGTGGATACGCAATCCCTTTGATGCATAAAGAGATACAAGAAAAATTAAAGAGAGAACAAGTATTAAAAGAAGCCCGAGATTTAGCAATCTCTGGTTATCAAGCTCTTTATTTTCTGGATTAAGGAAATTTCTCGGGTCGCCTATCATTGTTCGGTATCGGTACTATCATCTTTTTTATTAAGAAGAGCAAGTTCTTCCATAACCTTCGCGTACTCTGGAAGCTCTTCAAGTCGAGAAATACCCAAATAGGCGAGGAGTTCGACGGTTGGTTTGTAGGAAAAACCTCGTGCTCCATCTTTCTCCACTCTCTCTACAAGGCCTCTGATGAGGAGGTTGCGGATAATGAAGGAAGAATTTACCCCACGGATATAGTCAATCTCACGCTTTGAGATTTCTTTTCGGTAAAGAATTATGGAAAGAGTTTCAAGCCCTGCTTTTCCGAGATCCCTCATGAGCTCTTCTTTTGTTACTTTCTCAATAATTTCACTTGCAAGAGCTGTCGTACCAAGAGCAAGATGATCTCCTTCCTCGATTAAGGTTATCCCTCGATTGTCTAAATTTATTCTAAGCGAAGAAAGCGCCTCAGTAATTTCCTCAGAAGTTTTTTCTAGGATTTCAGCAAGCTTCTTTTTTAAGATAGGTTCTCCCTTAAAAAATAAAACAGCTTCTATTTGTGATTCGAGAGGTAGTTTATTCATAGAATAATGTGCAACTTTATCATAATGACGAGTACTTCGGAACGGCAAGCGACTTGGTTTCTATGTCGATATCATCATGAATGCTTGATTGGGACACATCAATAATCCCCTGTTTTACTAATTCAAGCATCGCAAGGAAGCTCACGATAATATTTACCTTATCCTCTTTTGTTGCATGGTGACGACTTCCCGCATTTCCTTGGCTCCCTTGTCCCTTAGCAAATTCCCCAAAACTCATCTTAAGGCTTCCACTTACTCGCTCTGCCAAGCGTTCAATCATTTCTTCAAGGGATATAATCTTTTGGACTACAATTTTTGGAAGAATTTCTTTCTTAGGGAAACTTTCAATGACTCTTTGCATCGCTTCAAAAAGACCGGGAATTTTTATCTCTTCGCTTGGAGAAAAAATTGCAGGAATGTCTCGCGAAGGAGTCTTGAAGAAGATGATATTTTTCCCAAACTGAGATTCAATTCCTAAAGATAGTTCCTTAAACCTTTTATAGAGCTTCAATCGAGTCTCTAGATCTTCAATGCTCGCTGTCTCCTCTTCTGTGAGTGTGATTGTAGGTAGGAGGGATTTTGATTTGATAAGGAGGAGTGTTGAGGCAATGAGAATAAAGTGCGCAGCGGTTGCGGTAGGAAAAGACTCGTGGGTTTTGATGTGAGAAATAAAATCGTCAGCAACTTTCGAAAGAGAGATATCGTTAATGAGAAGCTTTCTTTTCTCAATAAGAGAAAGGAGCAGGTCGAGCGGGCCTTCAAATACGTCTGTTTTTATCTGGATTTTTTCTTCGTTCACTTTTTATTACGGATTGAGCCTCTTTACGTCACGAGGAATGTAGGTAGCTTCACGAACATTTGAGAGATCAAGCATTCTCATAATAAACCTACCAGGGCCAATTCCCGCTCCACCATGTGGAGGACATCCATATTTGAAGAAGTTTAAGTAGTCTTTGAGCGGTTCTGGATCCATACCCTTCTCTTCCGCTTGTTTAAGCAAAATTTCTGGTCGATGCTCTCTTTGTGCAAGCGTAGTGACTTCAATCCCCCGGTATAGAAGGTCTGCTCTTCGGGAACGATCATTGTCTTCAGAGTGACGCATATGATAAAACGCGCTCTTAGACTTGTGATAATCGGTTACAAACACGAACTCATGGTTGTGTTCTTTTAGAACATGCTCTGACAATGCCCGCTCCTCTTCTGGGGAAAGGTCGTGCTCCTCTGGGCATGCGACATTAAGTGATGCAAGAATTTTCTTCGCTTCAACCATAGGTATCCTCGGGAATGGTCTTTGGGGGACTGTAATATTTAATTCAGGAAATCTTTCCTTCACCGACTCAAATCCAGAAATAATCATCCCTTCTTCAAGATCCATGATGTCGTGATGACTTTCGATAAAACCTACTTCGAAGTCCCATCCTGTAAACTCTGTAAGATGCCGTGTAGTGAAAGATTGTTCGGCCCGAAATACCGGCCCCACCATAAAGACTCTCTCGAAACCAGACGCGATTCCCATCTGCTTATAAAATTGTGGAGATTGGGCTAGATACGCTTTTCTATCAAAGTAATCAACTGAAAAAACTTCTGCCCCAGTTTCTGATGGCGTGGACATAAAAGAAGGTCCGTAGAGTTGAATGAAATTATTTTCATACCAAAATTTTCTCCATCCTTTCTCGAATTCAGTCCAAACTTTAAAAATTTGTGCTTTTTCTGGTTTCCTGAGATCAATCCAGCGGTAATCAAAACGGGTAGGCGCTTCTGTTTCCTCACCACCCTTTTTTGTAACAACTGGAATTGGTAACTCCGGTAGAGCCTGTGAAAGGACTTCCATCTTTTCAAACTGTATTTCAGCGCCACCTGGAGCATTAGCTTCCTCCTTAACTATGCCTTCTATTCGAACCACGGATTCAAGAGAAAGCTTTCCCACCTCTTCAAAACCTGGATTTTCTTTAAGAACTACGACTTGAGCAAGTCCAGTGATGTCTCGAACCACAAGAAAAATAATTTTGCTTTGAACTCTCAAAGCATGGACAAACCCTTGAATTGTTACCGTATTACCAGAAAACTTTTTTATCTCTTCAATATGGTTGCTTTTTTTCATGTGATTAGATTTCTACGCCTATCTTCTGTCGAACTTCTTTAATTTTTTCTTGAACAATATCTTGAGCTTGCTTCCCTCCTTCTTTCAGAACACGAATCGCAATACTCGGATCTTTTCCAAGCTCTCTTCTTTTCTCACGAAGCGGAGTAACGAAATGGATAATATTTTGAATAAGAATATCTTTGGATTCCTTGTATCCAATTCCTCCCATTTCATATCGGTCTCGCAACTCTCCAAAGGCAGGTCCTTCGGTAAAAAGCTTATGGAGCGCAAAGACCTTATCTGTATCGGGGTCTTTAGGCTCTTCTACGCCCTTTGAATCCGTGGGAATTTTCATTACAGCTTCAGAAATCTCTGCATCTTCCGCAAAAAGAGGGATAGTGTTCTTATAGCTCTTACTCATTTTTTGACCATCTGTTCCTGGAACTGTTTGAACATTTTCAAGTATGAGTGGTTTCGGTAATTTAAAAGTTTCTCCGTAGATACGGTTAAACTTTTCTGCAGTATCACGAGCGATTTCGATATGCTGTTTTTGATCAGAACCAACGGGAACAATATCTGCATCGTGAACGAGAATGTCTGCCGCCATAAGGAGAGGATAATTGAATACTCCGACATTGATCTCTTTATTCTTTGCTTCTGCATCCTTAAAAGCATGTGCGCGCATGAGATACGGCATGGTGGTAATTGTCTCAAACGCCCATGCGAGCTCTGTGACCTGAGGGACGTCTGATTGTTTAAAAAGCATTACCTTTTTAGGGTCAAGGCCGATAGCAAGGAGGTCAATTGTTAAATCGAGAATGTTTTGATGAATTTCTTTTGCGTTCTGTACTCCAGTAAGCGCATGAAGGTCTGCAATAAAAATACGAGCATTGTAAGATTCTTGGAGGTCCACAAACTGCTTCATGGCACCAAAATAGTTACCGAGGTGAGGCCGGCCCGTAGGTTTGATTCCTGAGACAAGAATATTTTGATCTGTAGTCATATAGAGAGAATCATAACAGAAAATAGAGCTTTGTTGAGCCCTATTGACATGTATTGTTATTTATTTTGCTTGGAGTTCTATGTGAAAGACCGACCCCTTACCTTTCCCCTCTGACTCAACCCAAATTCTACCCTTTTGAGCTTCAAGCATTTGTTTTGCAACATAGAGTCCGAGTCCTGTGCCCATTGTATTTACCTTACTTGCATCTTTTGCTCGAGAAAACATTGAGAAAAGTTTTGTTGCTTCTTCTGGATCGATACCAACTCCTGTATCAGAAACGGTAAGGTTAATCCTACTCCCCGCTCGATCTAGATGAACTGAGATACCACCCTTAGGTGTGTATTTAATTGCATTATCAATAACATTCCCTATCACTTGTTTTATTTTTCCCACGTCAGCATTTGAAGCGTATGACTTACTCTCTTCTGCGGTGTAAGTAAATGTGAGACCTTTACTTTCAACATTTGGACGAAGCTCAGATACAACCTCTTGAACAAGGTTGCGCACGTCAAAATCCACGAATTCATATTTCATTCTCCCTTGTTCAATTCTCGAGACATCCAGAAAATCATTTACGATCACAATAAGACTTTGAGCTGAGGTATCAATAACATTAATGACTTCCTTAATTTTCTTAGGAATATTTCCGAAGTCACCCTCGAGAGCCATGGAGGTGTAGCCCTTAATAGCAGTGAGCGGCGAGCGAACTTGATGAGAAGCGAAAGAAAGGAACTGTGATTTCATCTGGTCTAGCTCTTTGAGTCGAGCATTTGCCTTTTCGAGATCGAAGGCAAGATCTTGAATTCTTTTTCTTGCCTCGGTCTCTTTCCTTGCATTTTGAATTAACAGATAGCTAAAGATAATTGCCATAAATAGGGTCACCCCATTTAACAATTTATCGCTAGAGTCAGCTAGAAACAAAAACTGAGATCCAATGAGCAGGACCAGTATGTATGCGATAAGTTGTGTGCCAATTAATCTGAGATCAAATACACCTAGATTTGTAATTGCGTATACAATTGCCAAAACAAAGATCGGCAATACAAATAATCCATAAAGACTAATTTCATATATTCCAGAATTAGAAGCTAGGAACTCTGTTCCAGAAAAGACAGAGAAGAAGAGCAGGATTGATCCAGCAACAACACCCGTTCGTATCTTCTCTAATTGATTGAGATGTTTCTGTTGTTTGAAAATAAGAAAAAAAATCCCCAACGCACACAGAACTTCTACAAAAAGTTTATAGTAAGTAAGAAAAGTGTTATTACTTGCTTCGCATACAGCATGGTCAAAGATTCCAACGGATTGCGATGTCACAACAAGCCATGCGGCCGGAATGACCAGTACTGACATGAATACTTTCTGGAATGGGCTTATATCTTTTCCTAAAATCACAATTGCGAAAAAATGATAAGCGAAGATGAAGAAAAGTATATTTAGAAAATCCAGAAGAGACCAGGCGTAGACCATAACGTTGTATTCTCCTCTGGTCCAAAGTAAGAGATCTCCAAACAGCCACAAAGAGAAAGTTACAGAGAAGTAGAAAAAAATACGTGAAAGGGTACTGCCTTTACTCTTCAGGAGAACAAAAGAGCTGAGAAACAAGGTGATCACAAGAGGAATCAAGTGAGAATAGTAAGCGATTGTATGAAGAGGCCGGGAGGCTTCCAAACATGTATTTAAAAGCTCATTCATGAAATAAATTGTAGCACTTTCTTCTCTGAAAGGTATTTGTGAATATGTGCAGGATAGTTATACCAGAAATCATTACCCTCAATACCTGTTGGCTCTAATGGAACGATTAAGGGCTTGTAACCAGTCGTTTCTAGGACGTCTTTAAAGGCAGGCAGAAATATTTTTTCAGCAAATTCAAGCTCCTCTGGATCCTCCAGAATAAAATTCTCAAATAGAATTCCTTGAGATACAAAAATCTTTAAAAGATGCTTGTAGTAACTTTTGGCGCTTGGGCCGTTATTTAAAAACCAAGAAGAAGCATCGACAATGCTAGTTTTAGTGTTCGGATATGATTTTTTAAAAAGAAAGTGATGGAAATCTACAAGAGACTCGCCCCAGAGCGTCTCTACCTCTGAAATCAAAAGCCCGTTTGATTTATTGAAATCGACAATAGTTTCAAAATCAACTTTCATTCCACCATGTTTTCCAACTCCCTTAAAGAACCCCATTTTCCCTAAAGATTTCTTTTCGTGATTGTTAGGAACAAATTTGTTTTCTAAAAATTCACATACAGCAGATTTATAACCAAAACCATCTGCTGCTGATAAAAATCTATGTATCTCAAAATTTGGAGTAGCCAGATGTCTAAAAATAACGAAATAAATTTCGCTTTGTAAGAAATCCAGAACCCCAAGATTGGTCGCCATGAAAGAATCATGTTTTTTTCTCTGCTCTAACTCGACAATGGCGGTTCCGAGAGGCGTGTATATTGTTTTATCAAAAAGCTCTCGATCTTTTAGTAAATTGCTTATATTGAATTCCATAAATATACGCTATTCTTCTGGTTCGCAGGAAAATTTTTGAGTCTGACATTCAACATAGCAAGATTCCGACTGGCACATTTCAAAATCTTTAGCACTTATCCTAAGTCTCTTATAATCGCTTAATTGATTAGGGGGACATTCGTCTGCTGCGCAATCCCTATAAAGACAGGCCTCTTTTTGAGCATCACAGGGCACTTCAACAATGTAGGAAAAATTACGATCCAAAACAAATCTTTTAAGTGGAAAAACCAATACGGCAGCAATCACTAAAATACACATTATTTCAAAATAATGTGATTCTCTGTGAAGTTTTTGCCCCTCTGGAGTACTCATATGTATAGAATATATGTACCTATAATAACAATAATGATTGAAAATATCTTGTGCGCCAGATGTTTTGGTGTAATTTTCTCTTGAACAACTACAGGGAAGAAAATAGTAAGTAGGAGACCTTCTAAGAAAACAAGAATTGCCTGGTAGCTGTTGACCACCATCACAAGCGCGATAGGTGCTAAAAGAATAGCAAAATTATTAAAGCCATTCCCTAGTAAGGTTAGGATTTCGCTGGTAGCGTTTAAAGAAAAAAGTCTTCCGCTTTTTTTTCTAATTAGAAACAAGAAATCTTTCCTATATGCTGGGACAAACACAAAAAGAATTATTCCAAATAGAAGCAAACCAACATTTTGCCAAAAAAAACCTTGCCAAAACCCATACTCAATAGACCCTAACTTAAAAAGAGTTTCGTAAAGCGCAAAGAGAAGAGAAGAAGCGACTAGTAACCAAAGTAATTTCTTTTTTACCCGTACCTTGTTCTCTTCCTGGATTTCCAAGGATAAAATTATAGCTCCAAATATAATTACAGCTGCACCCATTAACTGGACAATACTGAGAGTTTCCCCAAGAAGATAGAACCCTAAAATAAATCCAAAAACGGGAATCAATTGAAAAAAAGGCATTACCACTGAAGTCTCTTCGTCTTCAAGCGCATAAAGATAAAGCAAGATGGCAAGCGAACTCACTATTCCAGCGATAATAAGAACCAATATATTTGAGATACTGGTAGCAAGAACATTGCGATCAAAAAAAATCGCAACTGGAAGAACTAATACAGAAAAAAGGGTCGAGTACAGGATAAGGGCGCCCTTACCTACACCTTTAAGGTGCTTAGAAAGCAAAAACTTATCGACGTGATTAGTAAAACTCCAAAACAAAGGGCCTAGCAAAGCAACGGGAAGCCAATTCATTTATTTCCTGAGAAAGAATAACGAGACAAAAGATGCAAGAAGCCACCAGAAAAAATTTCCGGATATAAATAGCGCATCAATACCTGCAGAAAAGTTATAAAGTTTTGAGATATTTACCACTTGATACGAAAAAGCGATAAGAACTGCTGTTCCTGTAAGTCCTAATACTCCAGCTTCAATAAATTTTTTAATTCTTGAGAAAGAAAAATCGGTTGAGATAAAACTATTCATCACTAGATGAATCGGTACGAAAATTAAGGCGAATATTACAAGCTTCACAAGCACATCCTGACCAGTGGCGGAGGTGTGCCCTAAGATATCTTTAAAAAACGGAATGAGGCGAAATATAAATGCTGCAGGATAGAGAGATAGAATGAAAGAGACAAGACGATGTTTACCAGCAAAAATGCCGTACCCAGAAAGAATTGCCACAAGGGCAACGACAACGAACGTATCGGAAGAGGCAGACAATATACTTTGTACTACATCTTGGAAAGAGTTCATACCTCACCTATTATATACCCTTTTCGCGAAGTTCTTCCACAATTTTCTTCACATCTTTTGAAAGTTTCTTTGGAATATCAACGGTAACCGTGATTACAATATCTCCTCTTTTGTTTATTCCATAAGGAATTCCTTTTCCACGGATACGCAATTCATCTTTATGAGTCGTCCCTTCTGGGATAGAAAGTGAGACATCCCCGTCGAGAGTTTTAATTATATGAGTAGAACCTAAAAGTGTTTCAGAAAGTTTTACAGATAAGTTCATACGCAAATCTGCCCCATCCTTCACAAAGAGCGGGTGTTTCTTGACGTGAACTTTTACATAAAGGTCTCCTGGGGTGCCGTTCTTAATAGCTTCTCCCATTCCAGACAATCGAATCATCTCACCATCATCAATACCAGCTGGAATATGAACTGAGAATACCTCATCCTTCTTTTCAAGCCCCTTTCCATTACAGATTTCACACTTTTCTTTTGGAATTTTGCCAAGACCGTCACAATTTTCACATGTACGCACAGTTGAAAAAGATCCGATGATAGAGCGCCTTACTTCGCGAATTTTACCTTTACCATTACAAACAGAACAAGCATCCATTACGGTTCCCTTTTTCGCTCCACTTCCACTACAGGTCTTACATGTAGTGGTCTTTCGAATTTTTATTTCCTTATCCACTCCAAAAACAGATTCCTGAAAAAGTACATCCGCATCAACGGCAATATCTTTCCCACGAACCCCTCGCCCACGATTTCCGCCAAAGATATCTCCAAAAATATCGCCTAGATCAAACTCGAAACCACCTTGTCCATTTGTGAACTGAGAGAAATCAAAACCAGAAAAGTCTTGAGCATTAAATCCTCCACCTTGAGAAGAGAATCCACTTCCAAATGAATCGTATTGAGAGCGTTTCTTTTCATCAGAAAGGACTGCATATGCTTCACTTATCTCCTTAAAACGAGCCTCATTGCCACCCTCCTTATCAGGATGATGTTCGTGCGCCAATTTACGGAATGCTTTCTTGATCTCATCTTGAGATGCATTCTTTTGAACTCCTAGAATAGAATAATAGTCTTTTGCCATAGGGAAAGCGGAAGAAGCGTATACATTTATACCACACCACAGGCACTAATTACTGCGCACTCGGCTCTTCAGGTGTCTCTTTCTTCTCTTCCTGATTTGGAGTTGGCTCTCCTCCTGGGGGTGTCGCTTGTGACATTGCTTGTCCAATTTTCTGCATTTCAGAAGAGAGTTCTTCTGTTGCTTTCTTGAGCGTGTTCATATCTGACCCATCCTTTTCTTTTTTCAGCGCATCAATCTTAACCTGGACAGAAGCTTTCACATCTTCGGGAATTTTACCTTCTGCATCTTTGAGGGATTTTTCTGCCGTGTAAATCAATTGTTCTGCGAGATTTTTTGCCTCAACAAATTCTTTTTTACGTAAATCTTCTTCACTATGAACCTCAGCATCTTTCTGCATTCGTTCAATATCTGCAGGACTTAACCCTGAACTTGCTTCAATTCTAATAGATTGCTCTTTTCCAGAAGCTTTATCTTTTGCTTTTACGTTTAATATTCCGTTCGCATCAATGTCGAATGACACTTCGATCTGTGGAAGCCCTCGAGGAGAAGGCGGGATTCCATCAAGAATAAACCTTCCAAGGCTTTTGTTGTCGCTTGCGAGGGGTCTTTCACCTTGAACTACGTGTATTTCAACCGAAGTTTGATTATCTGCCGCAGTAGAAAATACTTGAGAGCGAGATGTCGGAATTGTAATATTTTTCTCTATAAGCTTAGTTGCCACCCCACCAAGAGTTTCAATACCAAGAGAAAGAGGAATCACATCGAGAAGAAGAATATCTTTCACATCACCTGCAATAATCCCACCTTGAACCGCAGCACCAAGGGCCACCACCTCATCTGGGTTAATTGATTTATTTGGTTCTTTCCCAAAGAAATTTTTTACCGCCTCAGCGATTGCAGGCATTCTTGTCTGACCTCCCAGAAGAACCACCTCGTCAATTTCAGGAAGCTTAAAAGGAGATGCTTCCATCGCGCGCTTTGTAATCTCCATCGCTCGGTCGACAAATTCACGAGAGAGTTCCTCAAGCTTCGTGCGAGACATTTTTACGAGCAAGTGACGAGGACCAGAGGAGTCTGAGGTGATGAAAGGAATATTCACTTCTGTTTCAAGTGCAGTAGATAATTCAATCTTTGCCTTTTCAGCAGCTTCATCAAGACGTTGTAATGCCAAAGGATCATTCCTCACATCAATCCCAGACTCTTTTTTAAACTCTTCTGCGAGCCATGCAATTATTTTCTGATCAATATCCTTTCCGCCCAAATGACTATCTCCGTCCGTCGACTTAACCTCAACCACATCATCGCCTACTTCAAGGATAGAAATATCAAAAGTTCCTCCACCGAAATCAAAAACTGCAATTTTTTCGTTCTTCTTTTTATTAAAACCGTATGCAAGCGCAGCCGCAGTTGGTTCATTAATGATTCTCTTTACATCAAGACCTGCAATCTTTCCTGCGTCCTTAGTTGCTTGTCTTTGCGCATCGTTAAAATATGCGGGTACGGTGATAATTGCTTCTGTTATTTTTTCTCCTATCTTTGCCTCAGCGTCAGCTTTGAGTTTCTGAAGGATCATAGCTGAAACCTCTTCAGGTCGATAGTTTTTATCACCCATCTTAACCTCAACAGCGTTATTTTGAGATTTCAAAATTTCATACGGCACAACAGCCTTATCCTTTTGCACTGCAGGATCATCAAATATGTGTCCAATAAAACGCTTTATCCCAAATATTGTATTTTTAGGATTCGTCACAGCTTGTCGTCGAGCAAGAAGGCCCACAAGACGCTCTCCTGTTTTAGAAATAGAAACCACAGACGGAGTTGTTCTTGCTCCTTCAGAATTCTCTATGATCTTCGGGTTTCCAAGCTCCATTACCGCAACTGCGGAGTTCGTGGTTCCAAGGTCGATTCCAATGATTTTGGTCATAATCTGTAGTGATTTATCTGATTCTTATAATACTTTACTTATCAAGTGAGAATAGTATACCCACTCCACAAAGGTCATGTCAACTATATTTCTCCGTACTCGTATACGCGAACTCTTGCGGGACGTATTACCTTTCCTTGAAATATATACCCCGCTTGAAATACTTCTGCCACTGTATGATCTTTATCTTTCTCCCCTGTTGCCACGGTACCGATAGCTTCATGAAAGTGTGGGTTAAGCACCTTTCCAAGAGCATCTACCTCTTCGAGACCTGCTTTTTTTAGCGTATTTTTTATTTGCGTGAAAATTGACTCAATACCCTTACGCCAATCTACAGGAAGGGATTCCCACTTCTGACTGTCTCTTTGAGCAAGCTCGATACTATCGAGAATAGGTAGGAGTTCGAGAATAAGAGACTCGTTCGCTGTTTTTAAGAACACCTCCCTTTCTTCTTCATCTCTTTTCCGAAGATTTACAAAATCTGCTTTAGTCTTTTGCCAGCCGGTCAAAAATTCTAAGCGCTCTTTTTCACTCGCCTGTAATTTTGTTCGCAACTTTTTTACTGTTTCCCGTAAAGACTCCTCGGCTACTACGGAATCATCAAGATCAGATTCTTCGTCAAGAATAAAATCCTCACCAGCCTCTTCAATATCATTTTTTTCTTCTTGATTGTCGTGTGTCATAAAGTGGCTATAAATATACTATCTTTTGTATTTTTTTTAACTTGACTTTCTTCCACAGAATGTGTCGCAACGTAAAAGCCCAACATACTCTGTTGGGCTTTTTTGGAGATTATCGCTTGGACCACTGTGGGGCCTTTCGAGCTTTCTTGAGTCCGAACTTTCGGCGCTCCTTTGCTCTTGGATCTCGCTTTAGGAATCCGAGCTCTTTGAGAGTTTTTCGAAGAGTAAGGTCGAGCTCAATAAGCGCTCGAGAAAGGCCGTGTCGAATTGCTCCAGCTTGAGCACTCATTCCACCTCCCTTCACCACAACGGTAACCTTGAATTTCTGTGGAAGCTTTGACTCTGTAATTGCATCTCTTGCAACCTTCTGGAGTTCATTAGTAGGAAAGAATTCCTGAATATCTTTGTCGTTAATAACAAAAGAAGACTTTCCTGCTTCAGAGATACGGACACGAGCAATCGCAGTCTTTCGGCGACCTACTGTCTCTATGTATGCTTTTTGAGCTTCTTTTCCTTCCATATATATTATTCAGTGATTGTGAGATTCTTGATCATGACAGAGCGGAGCTTGTTTGTGGGAAGCATACCATACACTGTTTTTCGAAACACTTCCTTAATTCCCTTCTTTTGTAAGGCGTCTGCAAGAGTTTGGAAACGAAGACCTCCTGGATATCCAGAGTAGAACCGATATTCTTTTTCGTTCTTTTTCTTCTCAGTAATATCAAGTTGAGACGCATTCACTACGCTAATTTCTACCTTAGGAACAACATTTTTTGCAAAATCTGTTCGATTCTTTCCCATGAGAATACTTGCAACCTCAGTTGCAACGCGGCCAAGTTTCTTTCCCTTTGCATCAATAGTGTATTTGGTCATGGTTTTATACAAATTCAATATGGGCCCTAGGACTTGAGTCACCCTTTCGAAAGCCACTCTTTATTATTCGAGTATAGCCTCCTTGTCGAGTCTGATAACGAGGTCCTATTTCCGTAATGAGCTTCTTTCCTGCAACTCCACCGACGTGAGCAACAACATTTCTATGCGCAGCAAGAGTGCCTTCTCTTGCAATAGTAACAAGACGCTCAACAAAAGGACGAAGTTCTTTTGCCTTTGGCTCTGTGGTCTCAATGTGCTCTTTGTTTATGAGGGCAACAGCAAGAGCCTTAAGCAACGCTTTTCTCTGATTGCGTGTTCGGTTGAATTTTCTGTTTGCGTTGTGGTGCCTCATGGTGTGTCTAGTGAGTCTCTATTACTTAAGGGTTATCCCGTAGGTATTAAGCATGTCTTTGATCTCCAAAATACCCTTATTTCCAAGACCGTCAATGTCGAGAAGGTCTTTCTCCTTCTTCCGAGCAAGTCCGCCTACTGTGCGAATGTTCGCATTAGAAAGAGCGTTGAGGGTTCGAGAAGAAAGCCCTGTTGATTCAATACGAGTCTTGAGAATCTCAGCGTCAGGCTCTGGCTTATCAGAAGATTCTGCATTAAGCATCACCTCTTCGCTGCCAATTTCCATTTCCTCTTGAAAACCTACAATAGATTTAAGCTGAGAAAGCATGATGTGAACTGAAGTCTCCAATGCCTCTTTTGAAGTAAGAGTGCCGTCTGTTTCAATAAATATTTTCAGACGGTTGAAGTCTGTTCGATCACCTACACGCATATTCTCTACTTCGTAACTTACTCTTCGAATTGGAGTAAAGATTGCATCAAGAGCAATCATTCCAATATCAACTCGATTCTTCTGAAGAACCTCCTTTGAAACATAGCCCATACCTCTCTCAACGGTCATTTCAATATCAAGAGAAACGTTCTTATCTGTGATATTTGCAATAACGAGCTCAGGATTTAATATTTCAATCTGCCCATTCTTTTCAATCATACCTGCAGTTACCTCATTCTCGCCTTTTACAGAGAGGCGAAGTGTTTGTGTCTCCTGAGTAAGCATCTTAATGCGAATCTTCTTGAGATTGAGCATTAAAGTGATCACATCTTCTTTCACGCCAGAGATAACAGAGAACTCATGGTTTACTCCATCAATTTTGATTGCAGTAATTGCAGCTCCTGGAAGAGACGAAAGGATAATACGTCGAAGAGAGTTACCTAGAGTATGACCGTACCCAGGATACAAACCATCAATCTCATATGTACCAGAAAATTGATCCTCTGAAACAACTCTTGGTTTTGATGGCAAAACAATTGAATGTTCGGACATAGTTAAAAAAATTATAAAAACGATTATCTACTATAAAACTCTAATATTGCATTGATATCAAACATGGAATCTCCCTGATCATACTTTGGCGCGCCTTCAACCTTAGCCTCTCTTTTCTCGAAATCTACCTTAACCCAAGACGGACTTGTTCTTTCTTTCATTCGCTCAGCAAGAGAGAGGAAAAGAGGCTTTTCAATACTTGCCTTCCGAATTGAGAGGACATCCCCAATTGACATACGGTAAGACGGAATTGTGATCCGCTTTCCATTTACCAAAAAATGACCATGAGAAACCATTTGTCGAGCTCCAAGTCGAGTTGGAGCGAATCCAGCTCTATAGGCAACATTATCAGCTCGGAATTCTAGAGATTGGAAAAGCCGAGATACTGCGTTAGTGTCTTTCTTAGACACAGCTTCTTTCGCGTATTTTGAGAACTGCTTTTCTGTAAGACAGTAGGTATAGCGTGCTTTCTGCTTTTCAAGAAGCTGGAGTCCGAATTCAGATTTCGGGCGAGAAAATCTCTTTCCGCTCTTTTCTTTACGAGCCTGAGAAAGTGCAAACTTTTGCGACTGTGTCTTTTCAAACACTGGAACGCCAAGTCGTCTTGCTATTTTGTATTTTGGTCCGATTTTCATAAAAATTTTTACACTCGTCGTGGCTTCTTAGGCTTAGGGCCGTTATGTGGAACCGGTGTTGCATCTCTTACTGTAGTAAGATTTATTCCCTTTGAGAGAAAGCCTCGAATACTTGATTCCCGACCAGATCCAACGCCCTTAACTACAACAGAGACCTCTTTAATACCCATCGCCTGAGCTTTTGTCCCCACTGTCTCACCTACCTTTGCCGCTGCAAAAGGTGTTCCCTTTTTTGCACCCTTAAAACCAAGAGCTCCGCTCGTTGACCAGCAAAGAGTATTTCCCTTTACGTCGGTAAGTACAACCTTAGTATTATTATAGGTTGATTCAACTGAGAGGATTCCAACGTCTGCACGTTTTTTGGAAACGGAAGAAACGGAAGCTTTACCTTCCGCATCACCACCCTCTTCTCCTTTTTTTACAATTCTTTTTTTTCCCATTTTATACAAACAAAGATATGCCGATGACCCTTTTTAGTCGTCGAGCGACTTCGAGACCGTCTCTTTTATGAACCCATAATTCATAGCATAGAGAGGGCTCTCTGTAAAGCGCTCTTTTCCCCTATTTCTTATCTGCGATCTTACGTCCTGTTCCCATCGTCTTTCGGACATTACCCCTCCTTGTACGAGAGTTAGTCTTTGTCCTCTGGCCTCGAGATGGCAAACCTCTCGCATGGCGAGAACCCCGGTAAGCCTTGATGTCTTTCAAACGCTTGATATTTCCAGCCACTTCTCGCTTCAAGTCTCCTTCAAGCTTCAAGGTCTCAATAATTCTCCTGATCTCGTTTTCTTGATCAACGGTAATATCCTTCGGCTTTGCTCCATAAGCAATCTTTGCCCCGTCGAGAATAGTATGCGCACGAGAACGACCAATACCATACACGGCAGTAAGCCCTATTTCAATTCGCTTTTCTTCTGGAATGGTTATACCGAGTATACGCATGATTACCCTTGTCGTTGTTTATGTCGAGGATTTGCCTTGCAAATAACATACACGTAGCCCTTTCTTCGAACTACTTGGCATTTTGCACACATCTTTTTTACCGAGGCCTGGACTTTCATTTCTTTAAACTAGTTTGAGTTGCTATTCTAATACATCAGAAAGTCTTGTCAACTAGCCCTTTTAGAGCCTTCTTACAATACGGCCCTTGCCACCATATGGCTCAAGCTCTACTTCAACCCTATCTCCCACCAAAACCCTTATCTTATTCATCCGCATACGCCCAGCAAGATATGCCAAAAACTCCTCACCTCCCTCCTCTGGCAGGATACGAAAAAGTATATTAGGAAGAGCTTCTGTCACAGTTCCAACTATTTTTGCTCCTTTGTCTTTTGGGGTTTCCATTAAGCTCCTAGTATACGATTCAATTCAAAAGAATCAAACATTAACTATCGTGATTCAATAACAATTGATATGTCCTCAGTGTCCTTTGGAAAGGATCCTTTCCAAAAAGGCCTTATCACACTATCTGCCGATTGAACTCCCGGGTAGTTTGACATAATTGTTCCCAAATTTCTTTCTGGCTTACCCGCGAGATCAGTTTTTATAACTTTTTCATCAAATTGAGAGATAAATGATGCTGTCCCAGATAAGGTAAACGATACCGATTCTAAGTTATCAGCACTTATGAGAGATGGTTCCTTCAAAGTGAAAGCGAGAGTCTTATGGTCAGCGATCAGAACATTACCCTTTGCAATATCTGGGGCAACTTGAAGAGCGATATATTGAGAAAGTGCTTTCTTTGAGAATAAGATTCCTCGGAGCACGCCCTGCTGATTAATAGTAACGGAAGACCCCCTGTCATCAGATTGAGGCAGAGCAGAAAAACTAATCTGAGAAGCGCCATCAAAGAGCACGAAGCCTTCAGGAACTTGCGCAAGTGACTCTTTCAAGAGCTCATCCCTAAGAGTTCCTCGCAAAGCTTCCTCCGCATTTTTCTGATCAGCTTCTGACACCTTCTTTACCACCCCGACAAAACCGCCCCCTATTTCTGTTTTTGAACGAGCGTAGATTCCTTTATATCGGACAGGGTCACTCTTGAAACCTGGAACAGTGAAATCTGTTTTTGAAATATTATACTTTTCCCCCGCTTCATCAGCGTACACCACAGCCTCTACGGAGCCAGGGACGCTTTGTCCATTCGCAGTAGTTTTACCTGGGACAACTATGGACTCATTTATTCGGTAAATAAGACCAGAGGAAGTCTCAAAACGAGTATTCTTTATGAGACGCTGAGGCGCACTATCAACATCGTTGTAGATGATAATACTTCCACTTGCTTTGCGTTCAACTTTCTCTTCTCCACTTGCAGAAACTTCCTTTCCTGCACTTTTTGTAATAGTGAGGAGCTCAAATGGAAGTTCTGGAGGGGTTGCTGATCGCTTTGCGGTAAAAGTAACTGAATCCACAACTGAGACAGTCTGTGCGCGTGGAGAAATTGATACTGTTGCACTTGTAAAGATTGCCGCGACCGCGAAAGCAACAATAAGAACCGCGACAACTACTCCAGCCCAAATCCCCTTCTTGCTCTTTCCCGAAACCGCTGTTGAAAATCTGTCTTCATCGTAAGAGTAAACCTTTGGAGCTTCTGTATTTGCCGGCATTACAGGAGCAGGAGAATTTTTTACCTTAGGGGAAGGGGTTTCAGGAATAGGCTCCCTTTTTGTTGATCGGTTTGGAAGAGGGATGTTACGGATTGAACGTTTCTCTGGAGGAACAATGTCTTGTAATATATTTTTTGCCATGTGAAAGAAAATCTTTTTCTAAATTATACTGCCTATTCTAATACAGCCCGTCCTTTATTGCCAAGTAAAAAATTACCGCTGCCCGTTTGAAAGATAAAAAATCGATAACGCTTCAAGAGAAATGAACGGATCCGGAGTCGCATGCTTAGCATATGCCACTTCATCCTTTGTTATCGCAGTTGTTATTTGGAACACTCCCCGTTCATCCCCCGTAGCATTCTTCAGCGCATTCAAGAAGACAGCCGAAACATCATCGTCAACCGTAACAAAAACTTTTTGAGAAAAATTACCAGATTCTTTTTCTTTTTTCACGATCTTTTCAAGTTGATCGCGCCACACCAGGAGTGTCTCTCTTACAATTACCTCAATCTTCGCTTTCATTTCTTCATCAAGACCGTCTTTGGAATAAGTAGCTAAAAAAGAGACTGCAACTTCCAAAGGAACTCCCAAACCTTTTCCTAATGCGCGTATAAGCGAATTTCTTCCAAAAGAAAAAGATCCAGAAGAAGCGATAATGCCACCTTGAACTGCAATGGCATCTGTCATTTCTCCGGCGATATCAAGAAAAAGATAATTTTTTTCAAGAGGAGCGGCATGTTTTAACGCACGGAATCCTGCCAGAGGAAAAGCGTGTGCGAAAACATGCTTTGCATGAAAAGCTCGAATAATCTTTGACTCTAACGCTTGCATGAGCCGATGAGGTACCACACTCATGAAAAGCGCCATCTCAATATCAGTAGCTTTCTTCAAAAAAGGACTCAGAGTCTCGTATCCATTGAGGCGTATAGTAAGCAACTCTCTTTCAATCACCACCATATCTCCCAAAAATGACGCCTGTGAAGAAGAAAGGAGTTCATTTTGAAATTTCTTCTCTTCTCCCGCAATCAATTCCTCTAAACCATGCTGATCAAGTAAAAAAGGTTTTTCTTTAAGAACCTGCAAAGAAGTGCTTTTTGCTGCGTACCATGGCGAAGAGAAAAATAGATGTATTGCATCTACGTGACGACCACTACCTTCTTGTATACCTCCTGATTTTTGAGCCTTTTCGATAAGTCTTAAAGATTCATCAAAAAAAGATACTAAAAGTGGTTCGAGCGAAGAGAGTTCGAATGTTTTTTGAATTGAAATTGGAACTCTCGCTGAAAATAGAATAGTGGGTTTGGGAGTAGAGAAATCAACAAGAGCCATACCGACACTTGCACTACCGATATCACATACGAGTGAAGCTTTTTTAAGAGAAGATGTGTTCCAAAACATACTATTTACATAATAGTATACCTCGCAAAACGCATATGCGGAATGAGATTATGAAAGTGTTGCCTTAATGCGTCGAACGCCTGCAGAAACGGCTTCTTCTTTAATAACAGAGAAGGTGCCTAAATCTTTTGTATTATCGACATGAGGCCCTCCGCAGAACTCTTTTGAAATAGCATTGCCCTCTTTGTCTTCAATAAAATAGATGGAAACTACATCTGGATATTTCGCTCCAAATTCCATTTCTGCACCCAGAGTTTCAGCTTCAATTCGAGGCATCTCTCTCCTTACCACAAGATGCCCCTCTTGAATGTTTTTATTTACAATATCTTGAACTTGTTTTATCTCTTCTGGAGTAAGCTTTCTAGGAAAAGAGAAGTCGATTCGGAGACGTTCTTCTGTGATATTACTTCCTCTTTGCTTCACATCACGCCCCAAAACCTCCTGAAGAGCCGCCAAGAGAAGATGATGGGCAGTGTGAAGCTTTATGGTCTTCTCATTTTGATTTGCGAGGCCACCCTTAAACATGCCCGCCGAAGAGGTTCGTGAAAGTTCCTGGTGTGTCTTAAATTCTTCTTCAAACTTCTTAACATCAACAGCAACTCCTTTTTCTTTTGCTAACTCTAAAGTCATCTCCAAAGGAAAACCATAAGTAGAGAAAAGGGTAAATGCATCAGTCCCCTTCTCAAACTCCTTTAGTCCTTTCGAAAGGGTTTCTCTAAATTTTCCCTCTTCATTTTTGAGAACTTCTCGAATTGAACTCCCTCCGAGAAGATCCACTTCTGGAAACACATCTTTGTATTTATCTTGAACAGTTTGAGCAACTGAAACAATCGAAGACATTGGCTCCATGCCAAGTAAGTCTGAAAACCTTACCGCCCTCCGAAGGAGCCTACGCAAAATATAACCCCTATCCGTATTTGAAGGAATAACACCATCCGCAACCATAAATACTGCCGTGCGAATATGATCTCCAATGATTTTTTCTAATCTTTGATCTTCCGTTTTTGCAAGCTCTCGAATCTTTTTGAGAATCGGAGTAAATAAATCAGTCTCATATACATTACCCTTACCCTGAAGGACGGTAGTTATTCGTTCGAGACCAGCTCCTGTATCAACGTTATGAGTCTTTAGTTTTCCAATTACCTTTCCGTCCTTTTTCTCATATTCCATAAACACATCATTCCAAATCTCTACCACCTTCTGCTCTTCATCAGCTTTCAAATACTCTTCTTTAGTTAGTCCAGCATTAAGGGACCCAGTAAGATCGTAAAACATTTCCGTATCTGGACCGCACGGACCATTGTCTCCCGCACTCCACCAGTTTGATTTCGCACCCATAAAATAAATACGTTCCCCTGAGACATTATTTCTTTCGAAGATCTCCTTCCAAATTGAATACGACTCTTCATCGCGTGGAGCATTTTCATCACCCTCAAACACTGTGATGTAAAGCCTCTGGGGATCAAGACCAAAGCCTTCTTCTTTGGAAGTAAGAAGCTCATAGCTCCACTCTATTGCTTCTTTCTTAAAATAGTCTCCAAGTGACCAGTTCCCCATCATCTGGAAAAAAGTAAGGTGCGTATTATCTCCCACCTCATCAATGTCTCCCGTTCGAACGCATTTCTGAACATTCGCAATTCTTTTTCCTTTAGGGTGCGTCTGCCCTAAAAGATACGGAACTAGGGGCTGCATACCTGCAGTAGTAAAAAGCACCGAAGGATCATTTTCCGGAACTAAGGAAGCCGAAGGAATAATGGCATGTCCTCGTTTTTCAAAAAAATCTAAAAACTTTTTTCGTATTTGACTTGATTCCATTGCTACAAAGGTATCCCGTACGACACGCGAACAAATATTTCAAGCAAGAAACTCAGTATGAGAAAAATTATGCCTGAATACACAAAGGCCTTCTCTCTTCTCATGCTCTTCAAAACAACCTCATCAATTTTATGCTCCTTAATGATTCGAGAATGTACTCCCCATACCACAAGAGCAATAAGAAGGGCGCCAACAAGCTCAAGAATGGAGCAAATAATCAAAATATACGCAGGATTTATCATAGTCGGATTATATACCATCCTCTTTTAAGAGTCTCTCGAGCTCCTTAATATCTCTTTCTATCGCTTCAATTCCTTTTTTAAAGAAGCCCTTACCCCTTATTGGGATCCCTACGCTTTCAAAGATATCCTCAGGTGACTTACTTTGTCCAGCAGATAAAAATTCCTCAATCTTTTTCAGATATTTTGGATCTTTTTTATACTCCATAAATAGCGCTTTACTAATAAGCTGGCCGTACGCATATGAATAAACGTAGAAAAAGTTCCGTATATGTGACCAAGATATAAAAGAGAGTCCATCCCTAGGTTGAAATTTAAAAACTGGACCAAGATAAGCGCTCATGTGCTTATTCATCAGCTGAGCGATTTCCTCTTTCGGTAAAAAACCTTTAGCGCGAACCTTAGTGTGAAGCTCATCCTCAAAGTTAAAACAAGCAATCTGACGAAAGACCGTCATGATGTCATCCTGAATCTTATCGTGAAGAGCAATTACGCGCTCCCTTGGGGAAAGCTTTTTACATAATTCCTCAAAAACAAACATTTCAAATAATGTACTCGCAACTTCAGCAACTGATGTACTGTGGCCTTGAGAGAAAAGTCTTTGTTTCTTTGAGAGCTCTCCGTGAATGGCATGTCCCATCTCATGTGCAAATGTCGTAACCGATCCAAAATTTGAAACATGATTAAGAAGTACGTAAGTTGGCAATTCAGGAACCGTCCAGCAGAAAGCGCCCGATTCTTTATCCTTACGGGGAAATACATCAATCTGACCATTCGCGATATATCTGTCAACAACCGAGGCGTATTCTGGATTCAGTTTTTCAAATACCTGGCGAATTACCAATACGGATTCATTAAAATCAAAATTTTTCTTTAATTTACCCACAGACGCATTCCTATCCTGATACCCTAGCTTAGACAGCTTCAACATTCGAGCCTTCAATGTAAAAAATTTATGAGCAAGAGGGAAAGAGTCTGTAACCACCTTTACCAAATCTTTAACAACTTTTGGATCATTATCGTTTCTAACTAAAACACTCTGGTAAGGATAATCAAATCCTCTTAATTCATCGTTAATTTTCTTGTTTATACACAGAGCATTTAATTCTGACTCGGCAAAATCACCAATGGGCTCTAGAGCATCAAGCATTTGCTCATATAATTCTTTTCTCTTGCTCAGACTAAGGGTTGTGAGCATTGAAGACGCCTGGCCAAAAGGGATGTCTTTCCCTTGAAACCGAACCGTAATCTTTTTGACTTGTTTAGCAACTCCTTCTGACCAAAGAGAAGATGCGGGCTTTGACTTCAACGTAAGAATCTTTTCCTCTGATTCACTCAATTGATACCTCGCGTTACGGAATAAATCATCTAGATGATAATGAAAATCTTTTAAGATAGGGCTACTTAAAAACTCTTTCTGCTTCTCATGAGAAACCTTCCCTAAACCCAAAAAGAAAAAAAGAACCCTATTAGAAGATTTTCTAGATATCTCTGAAATCTTATTAAAAAGACCCTCCACCTCTCCCTTGGGGTCTGGTTTACTTCTCTTATACAAACTTAAATAAACAAATGGCTTAGAGCCAAGAGAACTATGCCCAAGCGTTTCGAATTCTTCCAAGGCCTTTTTTAGCTTTGCAGGAGTCTCCAAGTAGTCAGTTCGATCTTTATATTTTTTCTCAAACTCAATGTGTGCACGTTCACTCGCCCTAACATCTTTCATTAAAGCCGGATCTTGAGGAGAACGGTATAACATTCCTAGATTCCACTCCGTCTGATTTTTTTTACTTTTTTGCATATTCAAGAATGACCTTAAAATCATCTTTTAGCTTCTCAATCATGTGCGGATTATAGACCGCAACGGCAGGGTGGTAAAGCGGAACGATAGAAATATCTCCATAGGGAGCACGCACAGAGAACACTTTTCCATGAAGCGCGCTTATTGGCTCTAGCACTCCTTCAAGTCCAAATTTTTTCATGATATATGCCATGGAAAACCTACCCAAGGTTGCAATCACTTTTGGTTTAATAATTTCGATTTGTCGATCAAGAAACGGGGCGTAAAGATCAATTTCTTGAGGAGAAGGATCTCTATTTCCTGGCGGACGATCTTTAACCACATTTGTTACGTAGACATCCTTACGATCAATTCCAACACTCGTGAGAAGATGGTCCAAAACTTTTCCCGACTTCCCACAGAAAGGCTTCCCTGTCTCGGCCTCATTCTTACCAGGAGCTTCTCCGACAAATACTATTTCCGCATTATGACTCCCTTCACCAATCACAGGAACATTTTTATTCTCAACTCGATACGCATAAAGAGGAGATTTAGTAAGCGCAAGAACCTCCTCTTGTATCTTCTCCATTGCTTCAAGACGTTCGTTCATACAAATATTAAAACAGTGTACTCTCTTCACCCTTGGCTTTTTTTGCGGTCTTTTCTCTTGCGCCCTTATCAAGGTGAGCATGCTCTCTCATTACTTCGCCCAAAGATTTCACATAAGAGCAGTAATCACATTCGCTATTTGACTGAGGTATCCTGTCGTCGAGCAAGCATTTCTTTAGATTAACAATCACATCTGGAACCCAGTCGGTATTTCCTTGGTAAGGAATTATCGTGACATCAAACTCAAGCTTTCCATCAAGGGCTTTCTTATCAGTCTTACCATTTACATACACAAAATAACCAGTATCAGAAACCTTGAATCCATTTTGCTTAAACAGCCACTGATAGATTTCCATTTGTCGCTTGTACTGTATTTTCCAAGCATCATCGAGCGTAATCTCTTCGTCTTTACTCGTAGCTTTATAATCGACAATAATAAACTCCCCTTCTCCGTTCACCCACACATCATCGACACCGCCCCGAAGAATAAGATTTGTTTCTTTGTGATGATATGAAATCCCTCGCCGTAAAGCATCTCTCCATTCATCCATCCGAGGGTCATCCAGAGGGATTGCATCAATCTTATAGGCCTCCATTAAAGGATGTCTGGTCTTTTCAACACGATGAATATCAAATTCCTTCTTCAGAAGAAAGTCTACCGCATTGTTAAGAGTAAGAGGAAAGCTTGCGGGACGCCCCACACCAAGACGTTGATCAAGATAAAAACAGCGAGGGCATTGAACAAACAAGTCTATTTTTGACCGAGAAAATCGAAAAGGCTCCTTAGAATCAGGAGAAAAAAGATTACGAGTTCGGCGTGAATTGTAATACTGCGACATTTCCTAGAGTGAATTAATCTCCTCGACAATCTTAGTTATCTTCTCATCACTCAACCCGAGAGATTTAAGAATTGCGGGGTCCTCCTTGAGAGTCTTACACAAGACAACGCCTCGAGCCAGCAATGTCTTTTTCTGAGTAGAGGAAATTGAAGAGAGGCAAGTAAGTGGATGCAGTCCGCTATCAATAATCATATCTTGAAGATTTCCCTTCTTCGGATAATTCCATCCAATAAGAGTGAGCCCCTTACATTCTGCATAATGAATCGCGGTTGATGTAAATTTGGTATTGGTAATAAGCCACCCTTCATCAACCCGACGCTCTTTGCCATAAAAATAAACATTACCCTGCAAATCATCCATTCGAGCCTTAACATAAAGTGCAATCTTGAGATCAGACTTTATTCCAAGCTCATTATGAAACTTTGCTTCAGCCATTATCAACTTATTTTCATTCCACGCGACCACATCCACTTCATGCTCAACGCATCCTCCAAGTACCATTTGGCCCGTAAGCGCTTCGTAGCCTTTCTCACGAAGAATGTGAGCGATAAAATCCTCAAATGGGAACCCTGACGGTCCGAGATCTGTAATCGCCCTCCTTAATGAATATCTAAATGCAATAGGTTTCTGCTTTTTCTCAAGAAGAAAGAAAGCGTGTTTATATATCTGGCTTGTTGACATTCCATCCTTTAACTCGAGAGCCACATGATTTACAATATCGTCGACTGTAGCAACTTCAGCCCCCGCACGAAGAAGAGAATTTTCGAGTTTTGAATGGTCGAAGAGCTCTTTCTGCCCGTTCTCTTTTACAATATATATCTCCCGAGCGTCCTTCATATAAACCCCAGTATACGGGGTTTTTTCTTTATAGAAAAGAATTAAGCTACTCTTACTATTGCGCCTCAATAATTCCACCCCCAAGGCAAATATCACCTTGATACACCACAAGTGACTGCCCTGGAGAAACTCCGATAAGAGGATTTTTGAAAACTACTTCCCATCTTTTGGTCCTTGTTAGGATAGCTTTTTCGTACTTTTGACGATAGCGTATTCGAACATGATACTCCTTTCCAGAAACCGGAACTTGCCCTCCCCAATTAACCTGTGAAAGATAGACCCTTTCCGTACCAACCTTTTCCGTCTCACCTGGAGCAAGACTTGATACCGTTACAGTATTTGCATTGTTATTTTTTGCAACAACGTAGAGCGGTCCTGAGTTTGTTTTCTTATTTTTCACTATAAACCCATGTCTTTGACCCAGAGTAAGAAAGATTGAGCCGTCGTGGGATCCAATCGTTTTTCCATTCACATCAAGAATTTTTCCTTTCTGTGTCTTTACAAAGTGAGAAAGAAAATCTTTCATATCAACCTTACCAATAAAACAAAGTCCTTGGCTGTCCTTTTTTTGAGCGGTCGGAAGGCCAAACTTCTTCGCAAGGGCCCTTACCTGAATTTTCTTTAAGTGACCTACTGGAAAAATACAGCGTGCAAGCTGATCTTGGCTTAATGTCCATAAGAAATACGTCTGATCCTTTTCGAGGTCCCGAGAGATAGCTAAATGATGAAGCCCCTCATGAATTTTATTTTGAGCATAATGACCAGTTGCGACAAAATCTGCGCCATTTTTCTTCGCGTACTTTAAAAACGCCCCGAACTTTATCTCCTTATTGCACATCACATCAGGATTTGGCGTACGACCCTGCTTGTATTCGGCAATCATATAATCAACCACCTCTTTCTTATATTCCTTCTCAAGGTCCAGAGTAATAAAAGGCACATCAAGGTGTGCGCATACTCTCATCGCATCACGACGATCGCTTTTCCAGTCACATGGAAGCCATTCTGGATGCCAGGATTTTATAAAGACTCCAGTCACCTCATACCCGGCGTTTTTAAGTAACGCTAAAGATACAGAGCTATCAACTCCGCCAGAAAGACCTACATAGACTCTCTGTTTTTTTCTCATTTGAGAAATCTATACCAAATAGATTATTTTCTCAAATACAACTCTCGATTTCTCTGATGACCCTCAAAATCTTCAGCATAATAGACATTCCCTTTTAAATCGGAAAGGAAATACAAATCTTTTGTCTCTTGCGGATAAAGTGCGGCACGAATTGCTTCAATTCCAGGATTCGCAATTGGACCAGGGGGAAGTCCTTTGTTGATGTATGTATTGTAAGGAGATTCATCTTTCAAATCTTCCCGTGAAAGTGTGTAACTGTTCTTCCCATTTACATAAGAAAATGTAGCGTCAACCTGCAGAGGCATACCAATTTTCAGACGATTAAAAATAACCCCTGCGATACGCCTCTTATCTTCTTCTTTTATGGCCTCTTTTTCTAAGATTGATGCAATCGTAATGATTTCTTCAAAAGTAATTGTACTAGTAGAAATCTCAATCTTTAACGGCCTCGCCTTGTCTTCGAAATTCTTTGTCATACGAGACACGATATCTCCTGTAGTTGCATTTGGGAGGAAAAAATAAGTATCAGGAAAGAGATATCCCTCAGGAGCGATGTTTAAAAATTCTTCCTCATTAAAAAAAGAGAATTTTTCTTGAAGCACCGGAATCATTTGAAATACAGAGAAGCCTTCAGGAATCGTTATACGCAAGGGCACCAAGCCATATCGGCCTTGAATAATCCTACGGGCAACATCGAGCACGTTTTCCTTTTCATTAAAGTAGTAATCTCCTGCCTGCACAGATCGAGATCCGTTGAGAAGAACTGCAAAACTCTTAAACCAGAAAGGTGAACGTATTACATGTTTTTGATGCAAAGAATCCGCAACATGAGAAAGCCCGCTCCCTTCCTCAACTCTCACAATTGAATAGTGTGGAAAATCTTCTGGGGGAGACATAAGAAAAATCTCGAGACACGCAAAAAGTACCACGTAGAGAAAAACAACAAGAAGAATCTTTTCGCTCAAGCCAAGAGAAGCGAGCCTTTTGCGGTATTGTGCAAAAAAAGTAAGCATTGATTCAATTTATCTATATAGGAAGATTTGCTGGTGGCTCCCCTTTCTTTGAGACAATACGAGAGAACGTAGGGGTTGTAGATACTCCACCAGGAAAATGAAAAAGTGTGGCAAGCTCTTCTGTGCTCAATACAAAAGAACTCCCACCAAACCCCTTGTAAGGAGGGTGAAAATAGGAGCGTCTCTTGTAGGCATCGAGGATATCTTTCTTGGCACCACGAAGACGCTTTCCTTGGAAATCCTGCCAAGGGTAATCGAAAGAAGTGGTGAAACTCGGTTTAAAGCCGTTAAGATGCCCTGAATTATATTGCTTGAAGCTTCCAAGAAGTCCTGCAATATTCACTCCGTTAAAAGATTCTTTCTTCGCAAGGTAAACCTGTCGAATAATCGTATCAAAAGGCGTTTTGGAAAGGTTGCGCTGAATTGCGTTAATTGCTTCTTTTTGAATATCCGTAAGACCTTGAAGCGTCTGAACCTTACCTTCTTCAGCCTTTACAGGAGAATCTGAAATTATTTTTTCAATCTCTTTTTTTGCCTGAGCCTTCCAATCTGTTTTTTTGAAAATACGAGCATCTTTTAGATTTTCTTCTCGATGTGCTCTTACTATTATTTGTATCCAAGCCTGCTCACCTTGCCGAAGTGAACCCAGGTATTCAATGACTGGAGTGATAGGGTCAATCTTAAATTCTTCTTTTGGGTTTTCATTCAAGCCGTAATCCACATAACTCTTGATTGGATATACATCTGCTTTTGAAAGCTTGAGCTGTGCTCCAAAGTATGAAAAAGCTTCTTCATCAAACGGAACTTCAAGAGAATAATCAGGAACCTCATAAATTTCCACCGTAGGAAATTGAGAGTAAATCTGAGACTCAATTAAATTTTTGAACTTCTTATGAGTCCAAATGAAAAATTTTACCTGCCCACCAATTGATACCAATTCGAGAGAAAACCACGGTCGAACCTTCCCTTTTAGGAATACTTCAATATAACTACCTACTGAAGGTTGAGACAGTGCTTGAAGCACTATTTCCATGGCAGCGACAGGCTTATCAAGCTCCTTAGGGACCTTAAGCTCCAAAAGGACAGATCCCTGTTCAATAATAAATTTAGTTCGAACATATCTTACCCACACTTCAAAAAAAACTGATATGAGAATCAAAGGGAGCCAAAATGGAGTAAGACTCCAAAAAAGATCCCATGATTTTAGAAATGGTCCCGTATCGAATAAGGAAAAAAATCTTTGAAACATTTCCTACATTCTACTAGAGATTCTCTTCTCTTTCTACAAAAAACTGCCCCGACATAGCATCGGGGCAGTTTTTCTATTCTTCTACAATGTGATACTTTCCTTCCTTATCTTTTGAGAAATACTTTGGATTTTGGAGATTTACCACAATGGTATTTTCCTTTACATAACGCTCCTTTAACACCTTTTCAATAATTTTATCTTTCGTAAGAGGTCCGTTCTTCTCAAGAACTTTCTTTATGACATCCTTTACCACACCTGAGAGATATCCCCATTCAGCGAGTGCGTAGAGACCTCTTCCCACCAAAACAAATCGTGGGTCTTTTATTAGTTCGTTATGAGTAGTCGCAACGTGTGCTTTTTTGTTGAAGTATTGAGTAATCGCTTTTGCAACTTCCTTAAAGTGAATTGGGGAGCCGTGTTTACGGATAACTAAAAACGCATAGTCACGCATGCCTTTTGCATTCACATTTGGAGAGTCAGTTCTTCCCCACTCTCCAAGAGGGTTCTTATCAATCTTTCGAGAAAGCGAGAGCCATCGTTTGATAATTTCTTCACTCTTATACTTCTCATTCACGTCCTCAATGTATTCAAGGAAGTTATCAATCATATCTCCCTCAACCATGAGCTCATCATCGTTTAGATTTGAATAGAGCTTCTTGATAGATCCGTGAATTTTCTCTGCAAGTTGCTTATCAACGTGCCAACGATGCTTAAAATCATCATCTTCTTTTTCTTTTGTAAAATCCTCTCCTACTACGAGCATGAAGTGAACGTGATTCTGAATGTTCTTGTCTTTACTTACGTGCACCAAGAGATCTTCTTCAGAAATAATACCTCCAAGAGAATTAATATAATCACGGAGTTGGTCAAAGGCTGGCTTTTCTTTTACGTATTCCTTGGACTTACGAATGCTCACAATAGAGTGATTTTCGATCTGCCGAACACGCTCACGAGTAATTCCATATTTTTTCCCTATACCTTCAAGAGTCATCCGCTTTCCACCCTCATCAAGCCCGTAGCGCCGAGTCATTACGTCTCGAGCACGGTCTCCCAATACCGCCAGAAGGCGTTTGGTTACTTGTTTCGGCTTGAATTTTATGGTCTTTATTTCACTCATAATGGGTAAAAAGGCGTTGCTATTGAATAAATGTTATATATGTGGGATTGTTTTTATCATTATACCCAAAATAAGTCAAGTACCCTGTCAATATTACTCCAGAACAAGGTTAAAGATCCTGCCGGGTACATATATCTCTTTCTTAATTCCTTTGCCTTGGATCCATTTTTGGACCTCAGGGAGCTTCATAGCCTCCCTCTTAAACTCTTCTTGAGAGATGTCGGGCTGTATTTCTAATGTTGCTCTAGTTTTTCCGTTTACCTGTATAGCAACCGTCACCTTTTGTGATGCAATTTTCTTAGGATCCACCTTTGGCCATGATTCTTGATGGATTGAATTACGATTTCCAAAAGAAGACCACAACTCATCCGCAAGATGCGGGGCGAAAGGTGCAAGAATTTTTAGAAAATTTATATAAACTTCTTTAGAGATACTTTCTTGCTTCTCACACTCATTCACGAAAATCATCAATGTAGAGACTGCGGTGTTAAAGCTCATTCCATCAATGTCTCGGCCCACCTTATCAATCGTTTTATGGAGAAGGCTTTCAAGAGCTTCATTCTTGTCTTTATTTTTCTTTAGCGAAACGAGATCAGCGAGTCTCCATATCTTTTCGAGAAATCGCAACGGTCCCACTATTCCATCTGTAGACCACGCAGCAGACTGGTCAAAAGGGCCAATAAACATTTCATAGATACGGAGCGTGTCGGCACCATACTTTGAAACGATTTCATCGGGGTTCACGACATTACCCTTAGACTTAGACATCTTCTCTCCACCTTGGGCCAAAATAAGCCCGTGAGAGGTTCTTTTTGAATAAGGTTCTGCATTTGGTACGAGCCTCAAATCAAACAGGAACTTATTCCAAAAACGTGAATACAGGAGGTGTAAAGTAGTATGTTCCATTCCCCCGTTATACCA
Source organism: uncultured Candidatus Saccharibacteria bacterium (assembly GCA_964603485.1). GTDB lineage: Bacteria > Patescibacteriota > Minisyncoccia > Phycocordibacterales > Zambryskibacteraceae > CAYVDB01. Next base: position 14,246 of record CAZRVE010000004.1, on the reverse strand, counting down.
ATCCACTGGAAGCCAGTTTTTAATTTTATTTTTATCTGCAAAAGATTTTGAGTTTTTTGGGTCCGCAAATCTTAAGAAATACCAAGATGAACCAGCCCAATTCGGCATTACATCAGTTTCTCTCTTTGCAGAGCCTTTACATTTTGGACACTTCGTATTTACCCAAGAAGAAATCGTTGCGAGCGGAGATTCTCCCGTATCAGTTGGTTCATAATTTTTCACATTAGGAAGCTTTACCGGAAGACTAGATTCAGGAACCGGAACTACTCCGCACTTTTCACAATGGATCACAGGAATAGGTTCGCCCCAGTATCTTTGACGAGAAAAAACCCAATCACGAAGTTTGTATCGAGTGACTTGCTTACCGTTCACAAATTTAACAATTGTTTGCCGAGCATGTGACGATATTTGCCCAGAAAATGTACCCGAATTAATCAGTATCCCTTCTCCAGGATAATAGTTAGTTTGCGTCCTATCTTGATCTCCCGCTGGAGCAATAACTTGCACTAGCGGCATCTGATATTTGTTTGCAAACTCAAAATCTCTCTCATCGTGAGCTGGAACTGCCATGAGAGCTCCTGTACCATAATTTCCCAATACATAATCAGCAACCCAGACAGGAATGGCTTCTTTGGTCGCGGGATTTATTGCCTGCACACCCTCCAAAAGAACTCCAGTTTTTTCTTTCTTTTCTGCCGTTCTTTCAATCTCTGTTTTATCTTTTGCAAAATCAATGTATTTTTCTACTTCAGCAATATTTTTTACCTTTGAATGCAGTTTTTTTATAAGACTATGCTCAGGAGAAAGCACTACATAAGTTGCACCGAAAATGGTATCGGGACGAGTAGTAAAGATTGTAATCTTTTCATCTTCACCCAGAACAGAGAAATCAATTTCAGCACCTTCAGATCTCCCAATCCAGTTTCTCTGCTGAAGTTTTATCTTAGGAAGATAATCAACGGTATCGAGATCCTTATCAAGTCTCTCTGCATATTTTGTGATCGCAAGCATCCACTGCTCTTTCTCTCGTTTTTCTACCTCAGTACCGCAACGCTCACACTTACCATCAACCACCTCTTCATTTGCAAGCCCAATTTTATCCTTTGGACACCAATTGATTGGAATGCGTGCTTTATACGCAAGATCATGTTTTAAGAGTTGTAAAAAAATCCACTGAGTCCACTTATAATATTTCGGATCAGTAGTATTTATTTCTCGAGACCAGTCAAATGAAATCCCCATGGAGTTCATTTGTTTCTTAAAATTCGCAATATTCTTCTTCGTAGTAATACTTGGGTGAATTTTTGTCTTTATCGCATAGTTTTCAGCCGGAAGACCAAATGCATCCCATCCCATTGGATACAGGACATTAAAACCTTCCATTCGACGCTTTCGCGCCACGATATCAAGTGCAGTATAGCTACGAGCATGCCCTACATGGAGACCATCTCCTGATGGATATGGAAATTCTACAAGGCAGTAGTATTTCTTCTTTTTAGAGGAGTCGCTTGCCTGATGAATCTTTTTCTTTTCCCAGAAAGTCTGCCATTTCTTCTCAATCTTCTTTGGATCGTATGCCTTCATAGATGGAATATTATAGCAAAAGGGCCTTCTTTCAAAGGCGGTCACTTAACAAAACACCTCCCCATACAGGGAGGTGTTTTGTTTTTAAAAGACCGGCTTAGTGTTGAATTGTGGATACAATGTTGGGTCAATTGTTCTAGAAAAACATTTTTGTCCCTCTTGATACTCCCATCGATCAAACTCGCTAGTGTTCGCATAAGATCGAATAGAAGCTGGATCTGGATCTGTCTCAAACGTTGCACAAAGCTCAAATGAATTTGCGGTAAGTACTCGATATTGGTACTCCTGCTTAGTTTTTGGATCACTTGGCAAATCGTAGTAGCCGAGTGAATCCTGAGATTCTCGAATTGTCTGAGGGAGAGTTCCTTTCGACTGCCAATATCTCACAATATTAGATTGAATCATCTGGAGATTCTGAACTCGAGTTTGATCATCGCGCATTGCTCGTAGTGCCCGAGGAGATCCTAGTGCAAGAAATCCAATGATTACAGTAAGGAGGGTGAGACATGCCGCTACAATGACCCACACTTTTCTCTGAGGTGAAGAGAGTTTGCCCTTTAACTCTTGGACATAGTATGCCAAAACCACCGCTGAAACCAAGAACAATGAAATCGCCTTTAAAAAGAAAGCCGTTGTAATGTCTCGTCCATCAATGAAGTAGTAGATCACCGTGATGAGACATCCAATAATGACCGCTCCCGCAATTGCCAGATTGAAATAGATTACATCTCTCTTGCCCTTTGCATACTTTCCTTCCGTATCAGTGGCGTACATTTTCTGCGCAAGCCAAGAAAGAAGAACAAACACTGGGAAAAGCACGATGATCATCGATACCGGCCAGCTAATTGACGAAGTATATCCGTAGGAATAGTACCCCGCACCCACTTCCCGAAAAACCTTATCTATTACAGCAAATAAGATTGCGATTACATTCCAAATCACGATATAGAGAGAGACTACAACTCCAATATGAAGTAGCTTTGATTTTGTAGACCCCTTCTCTTTCACTGGTTGTGGAGACTGGTATGCAGGCATACCGTTAGAAACTGGACTTTGATTTTGTTGTGGATCCATAAAATATAATTGAAATTCTTATTAACTCACCGAATTATACCACGAATTACACGCTTACTTAATAAGGGTCTATATTTTAAACTCAATAACGTCTCCATCCTTTACGATATATTCCTTGCCTTCCGTACGAACCAAGCCTTTCTCCCGAGCATTTCCGTAAGAACCAGCTTCTAAAAGTTTATCCCATTCAATGATTTCTGCTCGAATAAACTTATCTCGAAAATCAGTATGAATAGCGGTTCCAGCAATCGGAGCGGTTGATCCTCGTGTGATTGTCCAGGCTCTTGTCTCATCTTCACCTGTTGTAAAAAAAGTGATGAGATTCAAAATTGAATATCCCGCACGAATAAGATCATCAATTCCATCTTCCTTACTCCCTAGACCCTCTTTCATTTCCTTCTTCTCTTCAACAGTCATATCCTTGAGCTCATGTTCAATACCGGCATCAACGATCACATATTGTGATTTTTGAGACTCAATGAAGCTTACAAGTTTATTCCATCTCTCATCTTTAATCTCATCGAGATTTTTACCTCCCGCTTTTTTATTGAGCACATAGAGGATTGGCTTCATTGTCAGCAGATGAAGACCTTTTAAGACATTGAGCTCCTTCTCTTCGCGACTTAAAGAGGAAGCAAGTCCCCCGGCCTCTAAAACAGGTTTGATTTTCTGAAGGAGATCGTGCTCAAAAATCGCTTCTTTGTTGCCACTTTTAGTATCACGAACCACAGAGTCTATGCGCTTAGTAACCGTTTGGAGATCAGCAAGAATAAGTTCGTAGTTGATTACTTCAATATCAGAAAGTGGATTTACGCCTCCATGTACGTGAATTATCTTTTCATCATCAAAGATGCGCACCATCTGAGCGATAGCATCAACTTCACGAATGTTAGATAAAAATTTATTACCCAATCCTTCTCCCTCTGAAGCCCCTTTTACCAATCCGGCAATGTCCACAAACTCAATGACGGCAGGAATCGTCTTTGCCGATTTACTAAAAACTGAGAGCTTATCAAGGCGAACATCCGGCACAGGTACAATTCCTACAGAAGGGTCAATGGTACAAAATGGATAGTTTTCTGCAGGTACTGACTTTTTTGTGAGTGCATTAAAGAGCGTCGATTTACCGACGTTTGGAAGACCTACAATTCCAATTGATAAAGACATGGCGAGTACTATACTCAAAAAAACATATTTTTACGAGCTCAGCTTGAAATATCTGGGTCACGCACTCCATATTGACACATTGGTAAATTCGTATTAATCTGAATTCTAGAACCCCTTTCCGGAGAAAGGCAAATGCTCACATCGGCAAAAAGCTTTCGTTCCGCCGAAAGAATCCTGCGGGAAATCAGCCTGGGCCTCAAGTGCATTCCCTACTTAGTGGTGTTGAGTGCCGTTGCGGCGGCTATCATCGTGGCTCTGGACACCCTAGTGTCAATTTCCGAATCACTGGGATTGATCGGAGCGGTCGATTTTCTCATCACTCTGATGGCGCTCTGCGTGATTTTTCCAAAAACTACCAGTCGGATTCTGAGGAGAATTACCCAGAGGAACAAGACTTAACCCCCCTGACATTTAGTCAGTGGGGGTTTTTCTTACTTACCTTTCTTACCTATTTTATAGATTTTGCATTTAATACGATCCCGACGCCACATACCAAAGTGTTTCAAGTAGCCAAACTTCGTAAGACGGATTGGAGAAAATCCCGCAAACCACAAGATTCCCTTTTTCATTTCATTAGTAGTATCACCAAATACCAATCTCAATATGATAGGTACAGTATCAGAGGTGACAAACATGTGGGCACTTCGGCCCTTCAAAAGCCTTTGCCATGAATATCCACCCTCGGGAAAATGATAAGCAAACCCAGGAAGCCATGCTCGATCAAAAACTCCCTTGAGTAGGGCTGGCATTGTAGAAAACCACGTAGGATAAAAAACTACAAAATGGTCACACCATTTCATATTTTCTTGAAATGAGACAAGGTCCGGCTCAAGCTCTTGCTTAACCTTGTAGCCTTTATGGAGAATCGGATCAAACACCATATCTCCAATGTTCAATCGCCGAACTTCATGACCCCCATCAAGCGCACCCTTCTCATACTCACCAGCAAGCGTACCGTTAAGACTATCAGTGTCAGGATGGCCGAGTAATATAAATATTTTTTTCTTTTTCATTATTATTTTGCTAGAGACCTTAAACTTTCTTCGTGTCGCTTCATGACATTCATAGTTGCGGTCATTTGGTCTCCCCCTTTCTCAATTTCTACTTGAATCTCCTCGGCGAGTTTTTGAAAGAACTCAGGATTTTTTTCAATCATTGAAATAACCATATCTCTTTGTTCCTTTGGAACATCTTTCATCTTTGACTCGATCAGCTTACGGACAAAAAATTCTTTAAACATGTATGCGTAAAATTAGATAAGGGATTAATTTTATGACCGCACATCAATAGATGCAAGGGCGCCGTAAAGACCTCCCACGTCCCCAAGGAGAGCTTTTTTAATTGGAGGTATCTTCGGGAATATAGTGAGAATATCTTTGAGATATTGCTCAACTTTCTCAACCGAGACACCTACCTCATTCATCATTGAGCCCCCGAGCACCACTACATCAGGAGACCAGTGCACAATGGTATTATTGAGCCCGTATGCAATAAGCTTAGCCTGCTCTTCCCAGAAAGCTTCATCTGTAATGTCTGCTGGCCTCTTCCCAATCCGCTCCTCAACAAAGCGTCCCGACACAAGGTGCTCCAGATCTGCCCCCTGCGAAGGGGCAACAAGCGTCTCATCTGCATCAATGATTTGGTGTCCAGGCTCAAACCCCTGAAAGGAACTATCAATATGCCCTTTTACAATTCTCACACCACCCACTCCAGTAGAAATCGTCATGTACGCAACAATTTCGTGATCACGGCCCGCTCCATAAAGAGCTTCCCCCAACCCCACGAGAGCAGAATCGTTAAATAGTTCCACCGGGCAAGTAAAAATACTGCCTAAATCTTTTGAGATCGTCTTTCCTATCCATTGAGGGAGATTTGGACTTCGTACAAGTGATTCTCTCTTTTCATCAATCGGGCCCGCAATACCTCCAATAATTTTTTCTATTTTTACCTCTAGAGCTATCTCACGTATTGCACTCTCTAATGCTTTTAGCCCTTCTTCGTACGATTGGGGTGTATCAAAAATAAGTGGAGTGCCAAAGGAGGTTTTATTTTCCGCTCCTGCAATGCGAGTTTTTGTTCCACCGATATCGAAAAGTATGTACATAAAAAAAATTAATTGAGTATTTCTCTTGTGCGATTTTTATATTCCTCAACACTCGGCTGATCAAACACGTTCACATGAAAAAGCGCCCCCAGAAACACCGCTTGAAGCATCCCAAACATCATGTAAGCGCCGAGCGAAGTGAGACTTACATCAGAAAGTGTAATATCGAAATAAGGAAGAGACTCTTTCGCATAAGATTCCTGCACAGATCGCAAAATTGCATCGTTAATTTCTTCAGACGATCTTTCTGTAATTTCTTTCCCTAACACACCGATCGATTCCGCATCACCAATCTTATCTTTTTGCTTTTCTACAATCGAAACGAAGCTTGTGATTTTCTCCCGAGGCCCAGACAGTGTCAGCTGAAGATTTGAATGGAGGTCAGTGGTGCCAATAGAAACAGTGGGAGTAATACCCACTCTCACAGTGTTACCAGAAAGGTCGTGTTCTTTACCAAGGCTTTCTGAAATAAGTTGCCTCTGCCATTTTCCAAGAGTTTCAAGTCGTGGAGAAAAAAAGAAAAGATCGTAGATATGAAAATTTTGCTGATAATAAAAATGAAGAGAAGCAGCCGTTTCAAGTGATGGATTTTCATCTATTTGAAGCCCGTGCTCGAGCATGCTTCTTGCTCCTTTGAGAAAATCCTCAGTAAGAAATCCAAAGCAAGAAAGAGGAACCAGAGTAGCAGGAGAAAATGCTCCAAAACGATCCGACAGATTTTCTGGAATACCTATGCAAACTATTCCCTTTTCCGTAGCATCATTCCACAGCGGTGATTCTTTTTGGGATACAACAATGATCCGATCTTTCACATCTTTAAATTTTGCTTCAAGATGGGAGAGAAGGAACTCAGCGTTAGATAGCGTCTCAATAGTCTTTCCAGACTTACTTACAATTACTACGAAAAAATCTTCTTTTGACTGCAAGGTATCAATATGCGACACAACCGGCAAAGAAACTGAAACGTCAACCGTATCAAGAAAAACCATCTTGCGTGGAAGATCGAAAGTTACATCACCGTATCCCATGAGGGCGTCGTAGACTGCCTTTGAAGCAAGATTTGCCCCTCCAATACCAACGACAAATACTGTTTTAGGAAGACTCTCTCCCACAACTCGTTTTACGATTTTCTGGGTCTCCCCAAAAGAATGACTGTCAAAGGGAAATGTGAGAAAAGCGTCAGGAGAACCATAAGAAAGATCTCCCTTGGCGAGACTAAGCTCCTCTAAGCGAGACTTTAAAAACACCTGCGCTTGGGAAAGGGCGTGTGGATCGATTGGTACCGTTTGTCGCAGTGAAAATTCCATAGCTAGAATTATACCCGTAGCGAGGACAAGGTGCTATATATTTAAAAAACTAGCCTATTTCTTTATCCACAATAAAGGAACCCCCTCCCCATCTGCTCGATATAATAAACCTAGGTCGTAATAAAAAATAAATACATCACATATGGCGAAAAAATTGGCAATGGTATTCGGAGTCGTATTTCTCCTTGTGGGAATACTCGGTTTCATACCAAATCCGTTCTTTGCAGAAGATGGTTTTTTTCACACTGACATCGCTCACAATCTAGTACACCTGGTGAGCGGTCTCGTATTTGTTCTTGTTGCAATAAAATCTCCTCATAAAGCACCTGCTGTTTTGAAAGTATTTGGTATTACATATCTCCTTGTGGCAGTACTAGGATTCCTTGCGATAGGGCCTAATACAGAGCATGCAAATCTTCTGGGGATCGTTGGGGTAAACGCAGCCGACAATTGGCTCCATCTTATCCTTGGCTTGCTTATCCTTGGAGGAGGTCTTGCGAGAGTAGAAAAGAGCAGAGACAGGATAGAAACACCGATGTCTCAACCGATGGCATAAGACTTGTTTCGTCCTCAATAAAAAACTCCCCAAGAAAATTGGGGAGTTTTTTATTGATCAAGTTTCATCACCCTTTCTAGGTCTTCTTTAAATCCAGGTGTGGTCTCATATTTATCCATCTCATCTTTCGTAATCCAAACAAATTGCGAATGCTCCCAAGAAAGATTGAGATTTGGATTAGTAATTTCTACAAAGAAAAGATGTCGTATCCATTCTCGATCGAGTTCTTTATCCACAAAAAGATATGTTTCACCTTGCTTCACCTCTTTGATATCTGTTTGTTTAAGTCCAAGTTCTTCCTCTATTTCAAAACGAACCTTCTCCTCCATTCCCTTTTCATCATCCACAAAACCTGCGAGACATGACCAGAGCCCTTGATAAGTAAGATGTTTATCGCTTCGTTTTACCAAAAGCCACTTGTCCCGATATTTTACATAAACCACAATGACGGGAGCGGACCTCGCATTTGTATAGTCTGTTGGCATATCAAACAGTATACCTTATAGATAAAACACTTAGAATACTGGGCTTGATATTACTGTGGACCTAGCGAGAATCGCACTCGCGACTCGTCCATGCCATGGACGCGTGTTACTACTATACTATAGGCCCAAGTCTCGAATATTTTACGAAAATACTATACAAAAACAAAGGTTCTTGATTGAAAGACAGAGTTAATATATTCTTACTCTCTAGTGAGTTTTGGGGCCTTAGCTTTGTTGCAGCGTGTCGTGAGAGTAACAGAGACTGTCGGGTATTGTTTGAAAATATAATATGGGCCCTTAGCTTAGTTGGTAGAGCGCCTCATTTGCAATGAGGAGGTCACCGGTTCGAATCCGGTAGGGTCCACAAAACAACCAGTCCCCTGCGGGACTGGTTTTTATTATCATTTTATATCCCCTTGTATGCAGCTTGAGATATCTCAGAAATTACACTCTCGAGATCTTTAGTATCTGATCCCTCAGTCATCACACAAAGACCATATGGCCGATCTTCCTTGTAAATGATTCCACAATCATGGAGTTGTCTTTTTATTACCTGCCCATCTTCTCCTTGATCGAAATACTCACCAAATTTATGTGCGACGGTCACACCTTCTGGAACACCTGCAACCAGACCATTTTTATAGTCTGTGGCAGAGAGCAATTGAAGCGCTTCCGATGAAGCGATCCTGCCTAAATAAGTGCTGTTGTAGAGGGCTCGAAAAAATAGAAGATACTGTTTTGGGGTCACGAGCGTGTCTCTATCGAAAGACTTCGCAATCCCAAAGTCTTCATATATTTTGTCTTTTAATTCATCCTGGGCAATTGAAGCAAGAATCGTACTTGCATTGTTGTCAGAGTATTGAATCATGAATGCCAGAAGGCCTGCGATTGAATACGATTTTCCATTCTGAATTGATTGCGCGGGCTGTATTGACTGTAGTTCATTGAAATTTCTTTCGAGATTAATCTTGATCTTCTGCTCAAGGATTTCCTCGTTCCTCTCAGCAGACTTCGCATAAGCAATCAAAAGCGGTACCTTTGCAAGACTACCAAGAAAATATCCCTTATTTTCATCAATCCCAAACCACTTCCCGTTCTGAGGATCTTTGAAATATACAGATACCTCTTCTACCTTACCCTCTCTCTTCTTTGTATCAATAATAGTCTCGATATCCTTTTTTAGGGAGCCGTATTGCTCAAGGCTAATTTCTTCTGCTACATCAAAACCTAAAAGTGGATTCACAAATGTATCAAAACTTTGTCTTACAGGACCGCCCGCAAGATGTGTATTTGTGTGCCATGAAATACCCGCAAACACGCCAACTCCAAGCCCAATGATCACCGCGCCTAGGAGAGCGAGATAGACATGACGAGTGAGTGCTTCTTTAATTCTTTTCATTGTTATTTATTCCAATGGGACTCAATGTAAGAACCTACTTCTGAAAGCTTCAAAGGTGAGGTAGTGTTCCCTGTGCGAATGAAAAATTCTTCGCTGCCATTGAGCTTCACATACACAGGCTTTGGTGATGGATCCACTTCAATAACTGCGACCTCCTTACTATCAAACGCAACAAAAGACACAGTAATATATTGCCGGAATTCTGCGCCAATTGCGTGCTTCAAGAGTTGATTTATGTGATTTTCAAAGCCGTCCCGATCTTTACGCACGAGACTATTTAAATCTTCCTCAATACCATGGATAGTGCCGTTATCCGTAACTCCAATAAGGAGAGTTCCTCCAACAGAATTCAAAAATGCAGCAATTGTCTTAATGACAGCCTTCTCAAGATCCTTGCTCGAAACGCCATTCTTAGCATCCCATCGTAGGGTCTGCTTAAATTCAAGCGTAGCGTGCTCACCTTCCAAAATAAGATCGAGAACTGGCGTCTTTCGAGACGCATCCCTTGGACGACCTAAAGCTAGATCAATGGCATCTTTTATTAAGGTCGTATACACCTCGGCTTGATCTATACTTCGAATGTAAAAAGGTTTTTCTCCTCCATTTCTCCAAAGGACAATGGTCCCGTACCCCAAAAGAAATTCCAAAGCACTTCGTTTATACTCAACGGAAGTAATATGCTTCAAAAGCACTGACTGCTCTCGGGAGCCCAAAAAACCTTTCCGATGCAATATCTCTTTTTCACGAATTCGATACTCCTCACTGTGCCAGATAAAGAATACAATTACCGTAACAATAAGCTGGATAATAGAAGCGACGATAAAAAGGATTATGTCGTAACGAATAATTCTTCCAAAAGTAAGATTCCTGTAGAGCTCTTCATAATTGGTAAGAAAAGAAGCCACAAAAAGTATTATTGAAATAAAGATCTCAACCTCAACAATCCTACGGACCAAAAGGAGTGGGCTTTGCTTAATAACAATTGGAAACTTCATAGTCTTTCCATAATACCACCCCTATTTAGGCGCCCAAAATAAAGTACTCATGATAGGATAAAAAGAAAATGAAGCGTGTCATTCTTTACGGGAAAAATAAGGCATCTATAGAAAATAGCGTAAAGAGCTGTGGGTTTGAAATTGTAGGACAAGAGGCCGATTTTGTAATCTCTTTCGGAGGAGATGGGACTCTAATTGGTAGTGAATCGATGTACCCAGGTATACCGAAGATTGTGCTAAAGGATAGTCAGATATGTAAAAAGTGTTCTCAGCTTTCCAATGAAGACGTGCTCCTAAGGATTCGCGACGGCCGCTACTTTTTAGAAGAGACAATGAAATTAGAAGCTACGGCCAAAAACAAAACCATATCCGCAATGAACGACATCATTGTTCACAATGATGATTCAAGACATGCAATTCGTTACACTGTAGCAATTGATGAAAAACCCTTAGGAGATGAAATTATCGGCGATGGTATTGTAGTTGCCACACCTTCCTTTGGATCAACCGGCTACTACCGCAGCATCACTGACAGTTTCTTTGAAGTAGGAATTGGTCTTGCGTTTAACAATAGTATAGAGCAATCAGACCATATGGTCCTTGATGACAAACGCATAATAAAACTTTCAATAAAACGGGGGCCCGCAGTTGTATACGCAGACAATCAAGATGACTCAATGCTTCTCCAAGAAAATGATGTGGTGATAATAAAAAAATCAGAAGATACCGCGAAAATTGCTATTCCTCGTGCATAATTGACTTTCTACATAAAAATGTTATTGTATTTTTAGACACTTCCCCGAGGAAACCGTGAATTTCAAAGATCTTTTCTTGCTACTCCTCGCTCTCGCCATCGTATGCTTCATCGTTTACGGATGGCTTAAGTTTGGAGGGGAGCCTTGCAAGAACCCAGAATGCAGTGGGGCCATGAGGAGCAGCTCCTCCGCAGAGCGACTCCCTGCCCCGCCATTCGCCCGAGGAATGCTCCGAGAGACGAGATTTCTAACATGCAATGTATGTGGGGAAGCTGAGATAGTCTCCCAGAAAGACGGAATGCCTTCTCTACGGGCATCAGAAGACCCGAGACTTTGGGCAGAAAGGAGCTACTACGAGGGCTACTAGAGCAGAGAGACGAGCAATATTGTTCGTCTCTTATTTTTTTATCGCAAGAGAAATAATATGTTCAATAAAATCACTAATATGAGTACCGGTCGCCTTAAGTGTCTGCGGTAGGAGAGATTTTTCAGTAAGCCCTGGTAATGCATTAACCTCTAAAAGGTAGATACCTCTATTTGGAGAAACGATAAAATCAGCCGAGGAGTAATGTCGCAACCCCAAATGGTGATGTGCGTCTACTGCAAAATTTTGTATAGATAACTTTTCTTCTGGAGAGAGCTCACTCGGACAGAGGTGTTCCCGAGAATCTTTATACTTCAAATCGTAATCAAAATAATGCGCATTCTTATCTCGAAGTATTTCAATGGGAAAAAGAGCATAAGACCCTCCCCCGTCTCGGTCATCCACCACAACACAAGTAACTTCACGGCCTCGAATATATTCTTCAATGAGCGCAGCCCCGCCATGAAGAAAAGCCTTCTCTATCCCTTTCTTAAAATCTTCAAATTGAAGAGCTACCGTAATTCCAATTGAAGAGCCTCCCGATACTGGTTTAATAATCGAAGGCTGAGGAAAGGTTCGAAAAAGTTCGAAGAGATTTTCATAAGTATTATCCTTCGGATGAACAACTGTTGCGATAGGCATTTTAAACCCCTGAGAAACAAGAGTCTTCCGAGTTAAATGCTTATTCATCGCAAGAGCACTCGCAAGAGATTGAGAACCTGTGTATGGCATACGATGATATTCCAGGAGGTGCTGAACTTTTCCGTCTTCTCCGTACTTACCGTGAAGTGCATTCCAAATCACATCAACATCACGCAATATCTTGTCTGGGCTCTGACGAATACCTCCGACATGCCAGTCTCCGTCACGAGAAATGAAGATATCTTTACCGACAAACATGTCCGGAAGGTTCTTTAATATATGAGAACCACTTCCTAGAGAAACCTCATACTCATGAGACGGTCCGCCACGAAGGACACCTACGACCTTCTTCCGAACTCCGAGTGAATTAATTGACATGTATGTAGTATATACAAAAGAACCTTCCAAACAAAAATGATCAAACTCACCTATTGCCTCGAAAAGGCTTTCTCATAAGCCCCCTATGATAAGAGATAGCGAAACGATGAGCCTCATTATTCGCTAAAAGAATATCCTTTTCCCTCTTTTCAATCACTTCTTTTTTTCCAAGAAAATCACGAGGCTTATGTCTCTCATCTTTAATCACCGAAACAATTTCAATATGAAGCCCTCTTTCCTTTAGAATCTTTTCTCCTGCATTCTTTTGTGCGACACCACCATCAATCACGATGAGATCCGGAAGGGACCACTCTGGATGTGCGAGTCGCCTTCTCAGCACCTCCTGCAAATTTTTCGTATCATCAACCGAGACTTTTCCTTCTCCGCGAATCTTAAACTTCCTATATTCATTCTTCTCAATTTCGCCATCTAAAATCACTGTCATCACCCCAACAGTGTATTGCCCCGACATATGAGCAATGTCATAAGCTTCTATACGAAACGCCTTATTCTGACCCTCACGATCAAAAAACACATCCCTCTTGAGGAGAGTGACGTCCCGAATGTGATTTAGAGCAAATATTTTTTCCTTAATAAGTTTTGCTTTTTCAAATTCTTGCAACTTGATAGCAACTTTCATATCACGAAGTAAATTTTTCTCAATTTGCGCTTTTCTGCCTTCGAAAAACAGAACAATATTTCTTATTATCTTTTGATATTCTTTGGCAGAAACTTTTCCCACACAAACCCCTGGGCACATACCGAGTTGGTAATTAAAGCAGGGTCGAGTTTTTGAAGCCTGCGTGAGTGCCTCAAATGGAGTGCATTTATCGCGATACGGAAATAACTTTCTGATGATGCGAAGCGCCTCCCGCAACTGAGCACCATGCGGAAACGGCCCGAACTGATGCGAGTACGGAATATGATCCTTCCCTCTCTTATCTTTCCCCAAGAGTATCTCCCTTCCCCGAACAGTGAGGACTCGAGGATACTTTTCATCGGTGATTACTACGTAGTTATAACTTTTATTACCCTTTTCCTTTGAATTGTAGGCTGGGGCAATCGTTTTAATAGTATGAGCTTCTAGGATAAGCGCCTCAAGTACTGAGGTAGTTTCTGTCCACGATATTGTAGTTGCCTCTTCTACCATTTTACTAATAAGTGGACCTCTCATGTCCATTAACTCACGGGAAAAATAGCTCCTCACTCGATCGCGTAAGGATGTGGCCTTTCCTACATACAAAGTAGTTTTTCCTTTTTTGAAAAAATAAATACCTGGATTAGCCGGAAGGGAAAGTTTTTGAAATTTATCTATTGTCACAGCGTATATGCTACTCGAGAGTATAATTTTGTAAATGAAAGCCCCATCCAACGGATGGGGCCCTGACTTCTTCGACACAGAGGTTATCTGCGCCAACGGGTGTGATTCCTTCTGG
>CAZRVE010000003.1:0-51010 GCA_964603485.1 uncultured Candidatus Saccharibacteria bacterium | reverse complement strand
TCCATTTGCCCATTATATAGAAGAGATGGTATCCCTCAAAATCAATCCCCAAAAGATTACTCTCCGAAAAGGGTTTGGGCTCTATCCCAAAATTCTGGATGATCCTTACTCTTCATAAAGTACCACCATTCCCCTCCCCATAAATACTGAGTATCAAAACCGGTCTTTTTTGCAAACGAAATTATCTCATCAAACTTACCAACACTCATACGCTCTAACTGAGTGTCAATCGGAGCTTTTACAATTGGCTCCAAAAGCCACGGCTCAAGAGAAAGCTCTATAAGAAAACTTTTTTTATCTCCAAAGAAAAGTTCCATCAAGCCGGTCTTCACACGATAGAAAGAAGGAAAATACACACTCCTTACCTGACCGATCGCCGGATTCCATAAATACATGTATACACTGGTACCAAAAATATCACCCGACCTCCATGCATCTTTCCATAATCCTAGATTGCCACTATCAGTTACAAGAATCTCTCTACTAGGGTCAAGCGCCCGCACAAATGCAACTTCTTCTTTCAGGAATTCCCGATCCAAATCACCGCAGTGGTCATACGCAAACACAGTAAGAAAGGGCTCATTTTCAACCTGCCAATATTGAATACTTTTGTAGTCTTTATAACGAAGGACGGTCTTCTCAATATAAGAAAGAATCTCCTTTTTTCTTTCATCCCAAGAAAGATCCTTGGCCCACTGTGGTTCGTGACACTCAGGCCAACTTGGAAGACGCCTTCCAACCGCGAGCACAATCTTGCCATCACGTTTTTCAACTTCTTCTATTTGATAATCAAGATGAGAAAAGTCGTACGCGTTATTTTCAGGCTCCACCATAGGCCAATGGGCAACAAGTCGAAACTTCCTGACTTTTAAGTCATCAAGAAGTGCCGTGAGCACTTCTCTATAAGGGAGGCCCAACTCATCAGAGCGATATTTACTAAATGATATTCCGTAAGAAATGTTTTCTGGGATGTGGCGAAATGATAAAACCGCGAGAAAGAGTATCACAAATAAAAACACCCCCAGAAGAATCTTAAGAACTTTTTTTGTCTTACTCATAGGAAAAGGACAAAGAAACCAAGAACAATAAAAAGCATCGCTAAAAGTTTATGCAGTACATGACCAGGACGAAATTCGTGAGCAAAGAGCTTAGGCATTTTATTTTTCAACAGGAATATGAAGAGGAATATAAAAACGAACTGCAAGGAACTTAGAGAATTTACAATAGACACGCTTCCTACCCGAATTGCATAGAGAGTACAAAGAAAAGCAATTCCCCCAAGGGCTCTATTTAATACAATCAGGAAAGTCGTTTTGTGCGAAGAATCTTTTGACGTGTGAAACACCGCCTCCCGACAACTTGGAGAAAGGAGGAGAAGGCAACCCCCTAATACATTACCCATCCGTGACCAGAAAAATCCATTTACAAAATCTGTATGGCTAAAGAGCATCTTAAGAAGTACTGCAGATATCCCGAAAAATATCCCTGAAAGCACCACGAAGGAAAAAGATTTTGCATTAAATCGGAAATGTCCCACAAGCAACATCCCAATGACAAAAAGGACAAGTGCATAAGGGAACATCCTAGGAAGATCCTCCTCCAGGAAAAGAAACCCGGAGACAAAGGTGATTATGGTAGAAACCGCAGCAAGCCATGGGACGACGTCGGTTGCGCTGGCAATCTTCAAGGCATTATAAAGAAGTAGGATTGAGGCAATAAAGGTAACTCCAATAAGGATCGAGATCCCTGCAACGTAGAGACTTGGGATATGAATAACCCCAAAAGGCACCAAAATGAGTACAATCCCAGAGATAATACTCACATAAAAAGCGTACGCGCTTGGACGAGAAATGTGAGTCGAAGTGACAATATATTTATCAATAAGAACGATGCAGGCATTCAAGACCTGAGCAAATATAGCGAGAGCCAAAGAAAGCGTAATGGCAGTCATGTAAAATTAATTATAAGCTATTTTTTTCAATTATATCCTTATACACAAAAGCGGAGTTCCGAATTTTTCTTTCTAAGGTATCGTAATCAACTTCAATCAATCCAAAACGCTCCTTAAATCCATACGACCATTCGTAATTATCAAGAAGTGACCAGTAGAAATAGCCCTTGACCGGAGCGCCATCATTAATAGCTTGCAATACGCTTGCAAGTGAATTCCTAATAAAATCAGCTCGAACTAAATCTTGCCTATCTGCAACTCCGTTTTCTGTAACGTATAAAGGCTTACCGTACCTGCCAAGCTCCACAAGACAGGCGTGGAGACCTTGAGGAAATATATCCCACCCCATATCACTTTTTGCTAAATTCGGATTTCCACCAAACTTCTTATAAAAATAGTAATTAAGACCAATAAAGTCCTGATATTTTTTTGTTCTATTGAGAAACAACCGATTCCAGAACCAAGAAGAAAGACTTCTGCAAACTTGATTCCAAGGATTCCAGTTGGAATCAAAATATATATTATGTTTCGCAACCCCGACCTGCGCTTGAGGTTCCGTAAGTTTTATTTCTTTATAGGCTCGCTTGTGAGAAACAATGAGTGCGCGAATGATCTTAAGAAAAATAAAAATACTTTTCTTGAAAGGAGGCCATTTCCCTTTCAAATAAGATCCTGATGCCCAGACCAGAGGTTCATTTATTGTCATCCAAAACCTTACCTCTCCACCAAGATTCTTAACCACGAAGGCGCAGTATCGAGCAAATATTTCTGGAGCTTGAGGGTTCAGAAATCCTCCTTTCTCCACAAACCAAATCGGCAACGTGAAATGCCACAGAGTGACAAAAGGCTCTATACCTCGTCTCTTTAAAGCCCGTATAACCTCCCTATAGTGCTCAATCTCCCTTTCGTCAAATCTACCCTCCTCAGGCTCAATCCGAGACCATTCAATCGAAAAACGATGCGCATTGTGCTTTAAAGATTGAGCAAGATCAAAGTCATTCTCAAAACGAGAGTAGTGATCCGTAGCCTCTCCACACACAGGCACATTACCCTTTGAAGATTCGTGGGCCCAGTCATTATTGTCTATACCCCCCTCAACTTGATAGGAAGCGGTGGCGCTCCCCCAAAAAAAATCTTTAGGAAAAGTGTTTACACCCGGCACATTAAGGCTTCTTTCTGATAGAGACATAAAAGATTATGTCCCCTATTATAGCAGACGAACTTTTTAAAAATTACCCTGTCTATAAAGAGATTTTGAAGAGCTTCTTATCTTTCTCAAGGATGATTATCTCATCATTTCTTATACGAAAATCTGACCCAGAGGCTTCGTGAATAGTCTGAATATTCTGGGTTGAACGATTATCAATCTCTATTGCGTAGACACCCTGAGACAGAGCGACCACAAGTAAATCATCCCTTCCTGGGAAAAAATCAAACGTCTTCACCTTTGTTTTTGTTTCAAGGATAATTTCTTCGTTGCAGGACTCATTTTGACAGAAATAGTGCGGGACTGAATCAATATCCCCTTTCCAAGTAGCATGAAGCACCCCTTCAACATTCACAACCGAAAGCTTCCTCCTCGTTTTCACAAACTCAGAAGATGTGGCCACTTTTGTGGTCGTTGCGAATAAAGAAAGAGCGGTCGCATATTCAGGGTTTTTCTTCTCTAGCTTTTTAGAGGTTGAAGTTGATGTCCCTTCAACAAGAAACTCAGGAATTGATACCGGCTCAATAGCTTGCGGCAAAAGAAACGCATACCCTTCAGTAACTCTCTGAGGAAAAACGACAAGTCTCTTCGTCCAGGACTGCAAGCCCTCCTTTTCTACCTTCACCTCATAACTACCCGGGCGAAGGTTTTGAACAAAAATATTTTTCTGAAACACACTTGTCTCTTTCGTAATGGTATCTCCAATCGAAACCTGCGCTCCGGAATACGGAACAGATATATGGAGTCCTCCTGTACGAATAAGGTTAAGAGCATCTCCAAGACGATACCCAGTCGCATAAAGGATAAGAAGCGGAATAGATACAAAAAACACAAGTCCAAAAACGAAGAGATACATTCGACGTCGGCGTAAAGAAAGAGGCTTCATATTTTATTTTCTATGCTTTGGAGTAACCCAGAAACCCAAATACTTCCCGAAAAGCAACCGTGTTTGCGCATCAAGTCCTGGAATTGCGCCAAAAATGAGAATAGTAAACGGGATAAGAATCCACTGAAGACCCATATACATTCTCGAAAACCGACTTCTTCTCTCTGGCATTGGAGGCAAGAAGGAAATGAATATCGCGGCCGTCAAAATAAGCCCCGTCATCGATATAATCATAAGGTTTCTCGTTAAATACGGAAGGTTGTAGGAAAGTATAGAAACATTAAACCGATCCCCGCCGAGTACAACTGGAAGCCATCCAAGGAAGAAAATCATAATTGGATTAGTAGCAAGAGACCAAAACCCTTCTACTTGAACAAAAGACATTCTAAGCTTAGTAAGGAGAGGAATCTTTTTGTTTTTTATAAAGCCCAGCAAAATGTAAGGAATGTTTTCTGCCCCCCAAGACCAGCGACGATGTTGTTTATAAATATTCTTAGTAGTTTGCCAAAAAGAAGGTGCCAGATTTGCATCCATGGACACAGGGTAAGAAATTGGAATTACACTATAGTCTCCATCCCGCGCAAGAAAAAGGTTCCAGAAAATCCTTGAATCCTCAGACACCATATTTTTCTGCCAATAACCTATTTCATAAAGAGACTTAAAGGAAACTGAGTGAGAGGAAAATGTTGCAAGCTTTTCTGGCCGCTCTTGTTGAATCATCTGCCAAAAAGTACTTGAGGCTGCAACAACTCGAGAAAGTGCGGGGACGTGCCAAATATTATTGTTATAAAAAGGAACCGGCTGAAAAGAAACCTTGTGAGGATTTGGAGTAGTTAAGAAATGCCAGGTAAGACAGAGGAAATAATTTGGATACGCAACAGTATCTATATCAAAAGCAGAAACCAATACCTCTTCATACAAAAGTGAGTTCGGATCAAGAATTTTTATTCGCGCTTGCTCAGCCGCATAGGAAATATTTGATCCTTTGCCAGGCATTTCTCCTGGTAAGCCCTTTGGGTGTGTAGTGATAAGAAAATGGCCAAACACATGCCCATATTTATTTTGAACTGCATTTGCAATCTCTTGGGCTCCCGCGCCAGCACTTTCTTCACTTGCCAATACGACCGCAATCTTTTTATGATCATAATTAACTTCTGCAAGTGCTTTGATACTTTGCTCTACGACCGAAAGGTTCTCAGTATAAAAAGGTAAAATTACGAGATGGAGAACATGTTCATATTTCGTATTTGCAAGCATCGCTTTCCAATCAAGCGATAAATTATATTTTATTCTCTTCCAGTTATGTCGAAGATGGATCGACAAGTATGCATTCTTTAGAAGCCAGTAAAGATCGAAGGCAATAATAAAATACGCTGCCCATACAGGAACAAAAAAAGAAGCGACGATGGTCCCAAGAATTGTACCCCACGCAAGAATTCCAGGAAGCATCTCAAGGCTTCTATAAAGCAGTCTATCGCTTCCTGAAAGGTCGGAAGCCCGTCCGACGCTAAAATATGGTGAGTGTCTGTAATCCATGATTCATTGTAGGAGAAAGATTCACAAAATGTTTTCCGAGAGCCACCTGTCAGGCTTGAACTGACGACCTGCTGTTTACAAAACAGCTGCTCTACCAACTGAGCTAAGGTGGCGTATTTATCTTTCCTTGTTATCTTGGCTTCATACCTACCAAGACAGCTAAGATGACATATTCTCACTTTACCCTATCATCCTGGCTTCATACCTACCAAGACAGCTAAAGCGGCGTATTTATCTTTCCTTGTTATCTTGGCTTCATACCTACCAAGACAGCTAGGGTCGCACACTTCACTTCCGCTAACTTATATATTACCTATCGAACAGACAAGATTAAAGGATATTCTCGTCTTCTATCCTTCCCCCTCCCTGCTCCTGCTTATGCTTCGCAATATCTCTCAAAAATGACGAAACGTCCCCATTCTTTCGAAGAATTCGACTCCCACGCATATTCGGGAAAAAGTTATCATATTTTTCCTCAATTGTCTTCTTGAGCACGAAGACCATATAGCGCGCATGTCTTGGGGCGGTATCTCTAAGAAAGAAATACACGTGGTCTCTTTTTTTAAAGAAAACCCCTCTTGCTTCCTGCAGGCGCACAAGTAACACTCTATCAAACTGTGAAAGAAGGTTTGAAATAAAAACCCTACGACGCCTTCGGTTCTCGTAGGCTTTGAGGAAAATCATTCCAAAAACTCCAACAAAAGAAAAGGCGAATGTGTAAGTAAGCATGTTGTTAGCTACCCGTCGAGAACCGAACGAACCTACGAACCTCAATTCTTTCTCCAAATTTCTGAACCGCACCCGTAATTAGATCCTTTACTTTCATCTCACCATTCTTGATGAAATCTTGCTCAAGAAGGGTTTTTTCTCCGAAATAAGAGAGAAGCTTGCCTTCAATAATCTTAGCTCGGATATCTTCTGGCTTATCTTTCGCTTCATCAGTAAAAACCTCAGTAGCGGCCTTCTTTGCGTCATCATTTATATCTTCCATCTTTAAGAACTGAGGGTCAGTTGCCGCAACCTGCATTGCAAGATCATACGCAAGAGCCTTAAATTCTTCATTTTTAGCTACAAAGTCTGTCTCGCAAGAGAGCTCTACTATTGCACCAACGCTCCCCGCTCCATGGATATAAGAAGCAATTGTTCCTGATCCCAGAGTTCTTTCAGATTTTTTATCTGCAATAGCAGCAGAGCTCTTTCTTAAGATGACAATCGCCTTATCCATGTCTCCTTGAGCTTCTTCAAGCGCCTTGCGACACTGCATAATTGAGAGTCCTGTCCTTTCTCGAAGCGCCTTTACTTGTTCTGTTGTGATCATACGTAAATATTGTAAATGGAAAAAAACAAAAATACCACGAAGGGTATTGTTACTTATGAAGTAGCCCCCGATTTCTCTTCCTTGCCGATAAGAGCCTTTCCTGCCTCAATAGCAAGAACGATCTCCTCTACAAAATGAGCGATACTCATCATAGACGCATCATTACCAGGGATTGGATACTCGACATCTCTCATATCACAATCCGAACTCGCAAGCGCGACAACTGGAATGTGAAGACGGTGCGCCTCTCGAACTGCAATATGCTCACGCTTTGGATCAATCACAAAAAGTGCCTTTGGAAGAGTGCGCATTGAAGAGATGCCGGAAAAGGATTTATTAAGAGTTTCGATTTCTCGATCAATGAGAAGTCTCTCTTTCTTTGTATATTTTCCAAGCTCTCCCTTATCTTTCTGAGAAGTAAGATCCTCAAGACGCGCAATGCGCTTCTTTATCTCAGGAAAATTAGTAAGGGTTCCACCGAGCCATCGTGAAGCGACGTATGGCATGAGAGATTTTTGACCACCTGCCTGAACTGCACTTTGTGCCTCATTCTTTCCACCCACGAAAAGGATAAGTCCTCCTGCTTTTACCTGATCACGAATAAAATCCTTCGCTTTCTCTAATAGTAAGTCAGTCTTCTCCAAATCAAAGATTTCTATCTTATTTTTTATACCAAATATATACGGCTTTGCTGAAGGGTGCCTTCGAGAACGAATAAGGCCAAAATGAGCCCCTACAGAGAAGAGGGTCTCGATATTCTTTGATTCAGTTTTTGTAAGTTGGTCTGCCATAGAAACGTGGGCACAATTCTAACAGAGGCTCTCCTTTTACGCAATATCTCCCGGGGAGGTCGCTTTTTCCTGACTTCTCCCCTTAAGAGCCTCGAGAATTGGATCAATCTCGCCTCGGAAAATAGCCTCTATGTTATGCCACGACTCTTTTATCCTGTGATCAGTGACCCTATCCTGAAGGACGTTATAAGTACGAATTTTTTCAGAACGATCCCCGGTTCCAATCTGATCCTTCCTATCCTGAGAAAACTTTTTACTTTCCTCCTCTTCTTTAAGCGCCTCAAGTTTAGCAAAAAGAATAGTCATTGCTTTTTCACGGTTGGCACCCTGGCTTCTTTCTGATGTAGACCGTACATCGATGTTTGTAGGAATGTGCACGATACGAACGGCGGTCTCTACTTTGTTAACGTTCTGTCCACCAGCACCTCCTGACCGTGATGTCTCAATGTGCAGATCAGCAGGGTTAATTTCCATCTTAACTTTCTTGCGGATAGGAAGGATGGCAACTGATGCAGTGGAAGTGTGAACTCTTCCGGACTTCTCAGTAGCAGGAATACGCTGAATTCGGTGTACTCCAGTCTCATACCTTAAACTCTCATACACCCCTTTACCACGAATCTCAAAAGAAGCTTCCTTATAACCGCCCAGTGCCGTCTTTGATTCATCCACCACTGAAACACCCCATCCACGAATTTCAGCATACTTGCGATACATTAAAGAAAGCTTCTCTGCAAATAAAGCCGCTTCCTCTCCTCCAACCCCAGCCCGAACTTCAAGTACAATCTCGTTAGGAAATTCCTCTTCTTTTTCTTCTGACTTCACAATCTCATCAATCTGCCCAACAATCGCATCTTTTTGGAGGGTAATATTTTTGATCTCATCTTCGCCGAGTGCTGACATACTTGGGTCATTCTCAAGCATCTTTTTCACCTCCCCTTCTTCTTGGGTAAGTCTCTGATACTGCTCTATAAGAAAAGCAGTTTTTGGATTATTTTTATATTTTTCTATATCCTCATACTTCATGTGTGTATTGTATCCCAAAAGAAAATAAGCGGACCAGATGGCCCGCTTATTTATCGCTCCTTACTTTTTCTTTGCAACCGCCTGAGCTCTCTTTGTCTTAAACTTCTCAACGCGACCCGCAGAGTCAATTACCTTATCGTTTCCTGTATAGAATGGGTGGCACGCACTGCAGATTTCCACTTCTATCTTTTCCTTAGTAGAACCAATAGAAAAAGTATTCCCGCAGGCACAGACGACGGTGGCGTTTTCGAAATAAGTTGGATGTAAATCTTTCTTCATATATAAGTGAGGGAGAATATACCAGAATATGCCTATATATGCAATATGCAAGAAAAAAGCCCGGGAAACACCCCGGACCAAAGACACAATTGAAATATTAGGGTTTAGGTTCCGTGGTTAGGAGCCAAACTCTATTCCACTTCTTTTGTGAATCCTCTGCTCGACCCCGAGTTGGAGGACCGACGGACGCAGAGAGTAGGTTGTGTACGCCATGCCTATCCCAAGCTCGGCATCAAGTGGCAAGGCCGACGGAGACTTGGATGAACTAGGCTTTGAAAGGCATCTACATATACACCTCCTAGAGTAAAAAGTGAGCTTCCTCAGTCTATAATAACACGAAAGTCTACCCCTACACCCCCTTAAGAAAATCAATATTAGCTTGAATTTCTTCAGCTTTTTGCATTACTTGATCTCCATAGAAAACATTGGCAGGCTTCCTGCCCGGCTGACAACTTGCCCCAGAATAATACCTACACGCTGCATTTCTTTCGGATGTAAAGCTTGAAGCAGTCGCTCCCAAATCTGACATGTATATCGCAGTCGCGACGAATGCATGCTCTGGATCCCATGGATTTGCTTGATCTGCGCTCACCCCAACTGTTGCCCCAATGCGAGCCTTAAAGAGCTCCCATGTTGAAGGAATAAACTGCGAAGGCCCCATACCACCACCGAAGCCTCGACCGACTACATATTTCGTCCCAGGAGGACATGAGACTGGCGTCATTTTCCAATCCCTCCCAAGCCTTTGAGTGATATTGCCAAACGGCACGGTGTCACGAGGAGCTTTCATGACCTGCTCGAAGACAGTACCTGTATTTTTACCAACTCCATTTCCTGTCTCAAGATCTGAAAGGAGGCATGAGCCCTGGTTCTTACCCAAGTCAGATTCCTGAGTGAGAATTGCAAGAATGAGCGCAGGGCGTATCCCCGTCCTCTGCCCCGCATTATTGGCATACTCGAGCGCTTTACCAAAAGGAATACCCTCTGTATCTCGAAGTCGAAAGAGTGCAGCTCGAATCTGCGCAGCACGAGCTTGGCGCTCTGCAAGAACTGTCTGGTAGTTCTTCTCTTCCTGCTTTGTCGCAGCAAGTAATTGCTTCTTTTCTGCCTCACTCTGGGCAATGGTCTTCTTTCGAGTCTCAACCACATAACGAGCGTCTGCTTCTTGGTTTTTCTTTAAATCAAGCTGTTTCTTTTCCTCTTCAGTAAGAGCCTTTACTTCACGCACTACAGTAAAGTGCTCCTGCATCGCTTTTTTTATTGCAGTAAAAGAATCCAAATCTTCAAAAAACTCTGATATATTTCTACTTCCAAAGATAACCTCAGGTAATGAGTATGAATCTATCTCATTCGTCTTTCTTATAAGCTGAGCCAGTGAAGCTTTTCCCTCATTGATACGACTCTCCAGTTCGGCAATTTTGTAACTCTTTGAACTAATATCTTTAGAAATCTGATTAATTGCGAGGTTCTTCGCTTTTATAGTAGCCTCTGCTTCTTTTATCTTTGCATTCAAAACTTTCACGTCGCCGTCCAGGCTATTTGCCTTTTTTCGAGTTTCAGTGAGCACAGACTGCCATTGAGCAATTTCCTTTTCGAGCTCTGAATATTCGGCTTTCAACTTCGCCTCCTGAGCTGCAATTTCACTCTCCGTAAGAGCATACGCTACGTTATGGGAAAAAGGCACAGTAAATATTAGTGCCCACAAGAAAAATACGTACATACAAAATCTAGAGAGGTCTTTCATTAAAATATAAGATCTATTGAGAAATTGAGAGTTTTATTTTACCCTAAAAAAACTATCCCTCATAGAGAAAAGACGGCCAAAGCCGTCTTTTTCTTTCCTAAAATATGTAGTGTGATTATTCTCCCGCAGGGGCTTCCTCTTCTCCTGCCGCTCCATCCTTCTCCTTTCCTTTCTTCTCAACTTCAATAGCAGAGAAATCAATTGGAGCGGCCTCTGTCTCAACTTCTTCTTTTGGAGCGTCAACCAAAACCACCACTTCTTCAGGTTGTTCAAGTAGAGTCACACCTTTTGGCAACACGATATCACTTGCGTGAATCTGACTTCCAAATTCAGTTAGTCCTGATATGTCTACCTCAATCTGCTGAGGAAGATCCTGAGGTAAAGCTTCAATTTTAATTTCATACATTACCTTCACGAGAAGTCCTCCAAGGTCTTTCACCCCAGGAGCAACCCCTACGAATTCAAGAGGTATAGAAATTTCAATCTTCTTATCCTTATCAAACACGTAGAAATCAGCATGCTTTGGCTCGCCGGTCACGGGATCAAGAAGAACTTCCTGAATAAGGGCATCAACTTTCGTATCGTCACCTGAAAGAGAAACCACCGCAGATTCACCAGCCTGCTTCCAAACTTTAAGAAATTCTACTTTATTAATTGAAATAGGAGTCGAAGGAGCCTTCTTGCCATAAAAGACAGCGGGCATAAAGCCACTCTCTCGAATCTCCTCGAGGTCTTCCTTTACATCCCTCTTTTTTGTATTGAGTTGAAGCATGGGGAGCATTATATTGGGTTCCAGATAAAAATCAACCCCACTGAGACTTTCCCCTTACTGCTTTGCAAGGTGCTTTTTCAAATATTCCAAATCTATCCCAACCTTTTTTCCAGGATTAAAAATACCCATTGGATCAAATATCTTCTTGATTTGAGTGAAAACATCTAAAACCTCTTTCGAATACATCTTGCTAAGGTACGGCGTCCTTATAATCCCGTCATTATGCTCAGCGGTAATAGAGCCTCCATACTCCCCTACGAGCGAATAGACCTTTTCAGACACCTCGAGAACTGCCCTGTGATTTCTCTCATCCTTCATATCCATCAAAGGAATAATATGGAAATTGCCATTTCCTGCATGGCCCGCAATAGTGTAGGTCAGTTTATACTCATCTAAAATCTTCCTCATTCTTGGCAAGAATTCAGGTAAATACTCTGGACTCACAATTACATCATCAACGAAAGGCGCAGTCCTCTTTCCTTTTATATGCTTTCGAAGCAGGTTGAAGCTCTCTCTTCTAATGGTCCAGTATTTCTCTGATTCTTCTTGAGAGTGGGTGAGTCTTGTCTCAAGCCCATAAGGCCTTACTTTTTCTTGAAGAAGACGCATCTTTGTATCAATCTCTTCCTCGTTATTCCCACAAAATTCAACAAGTAAGATAAGCTTTGGTACCCCACCCCGGAGAATCATAAGCGACTCAGGGATAAAAGAGAGAATTAATTTCAAGAAATTTTTAATCTTCATTGATTTTAGCATTTCCGGGAAAAATCGTACCGCAAGTTTAAGAGTATCGTCATCATATGACTCGAGACTTTCTGGATGTAGTGTCAGAATATCATTTACTAAGCGAGAAAGATTTTTGAGATCACTCATAAAAATCACAAAGAGTTTAGACTTAGGTTTTACAGGAACAAGACGCAATCGTGCCCCAGTGTTAATTCCAAGAGTTCCCTGAGAACCCACAAAAAGCTTGGTGAGGTCAAACTTCTTCCCATCCCACACATTCCAAATAAAATAACCCGCAGAGTTTTTGGAAACAGTTGGTTTACTTTTCTTTATAAGATCCCCCTTCTCTTGGATAAGGTTCCAAATATTTCGATAGATTTCACCCTCAAAATTCTCGAGCGCGAGCTTCTTGTCCAACCCTTCTTTAGAGAGCGCCCTAAACTCATATTCATTACCATCAGAAAGCACCATCTTCAAAGATTCAACAAAATTCTCCATCTTTCCGTAAAGAAGAGTCTTTTCTCCTGCAGCGTTATTTCCAATCATCCCTCCAATAGCACAAATATTTTTTGATGCAGTGTAGCAAGGCAAGAGAAGACTCTGCTTAAGAGTCTCTTTCTCGAAATCTCGATAAAAAGTTCCAGGCAACACTTCTGCTATAGAGTTTTTTATCTCCTTCACTCCACTAAAATGACCCATGAAATCTATAATGATTGAATCATTTATAGAGCCCCCCGCCATACAAGTACCTGCAGAGCGTGCGGTGAGAGAAAGGCTTGAATCATTTTTCTTATTTTCTTTCACATACAAAACAAGCTTCTTTATATCTTCTGTATCTTTTGGTGAAACAACGAGCTTTGGTCGTACTTCACATAAACTTGCATCATGACTATAGAGCGTGAGAGTTTCCTCATCACTCTTTATCTCACCTTTTATACCTACTTTTTCTATATCTTCTTTCATATTTGATCTTTAAGCTCTCCCTCCAGGGTAACATTCATACTTCTTATTATTGGTGGATTTACTTCTATAACAGCAACAGGTGTAACAGGATCTTTCGAAACAAATTCAACATCATTCTCGTGATTTATCTCTTTAAAGGTTTCCCTAGGTAACACGTGCACATATCCCGTTCTCAACATTACATTTACACCTCCAATCTTGAACGACTCACTTTCGCCAGAGTGCTTATGGTAATACGAAGTTGTATTACCAGATCCCTTTGGGTGCATAAGAGCCATAACTATTGCAATATCTGGATCTTCAGTTGCATACACTCCAAATTGATTCCGGGCTACGCGAGTTTTATCAATATCAGACGCTTGTCGAGGCTCGATTTTATCTATCCTTGATTTTGATCCGTGAAGCAAAAAACCATCTTGCACATAGCGCCTAAGTGTGTCTATTTTTTTAGACTCCTCTTCCTCATATGTAAACATATTTGGAAATTCTTCCTTCACTTCTCTATAACCCATTAAAAAGTTTTAATTTTGCTTCCACCACCCTAGACATCGCAATTACACTCGGTTTCATAATCTTATATGGGGCAACTTCATCTGGATTTTCTTGAAGCGTTCGCTTAAGCGCATCTTTATAGGCAACCCTGAGCTCCGTATTTATGTGAATGATAGATATTCCCGCTTTAATAGCATCTTTAAAATCTTGCTCCGAATTTCCTGATCCTCCGTGAAGCACCAATGGAATGCCGGCCATTTCTCGAACCGCGTGGATTCTTTGAATATCGAGACGTGGATCACTTCCCCCCTTAAGCATTCCATGAATATTTCCAACCGCGGGCGCAAGCATATCTACTCCAGTTTCTTTGACAAACTGTAGTGCTTGTTCTGGAGAAGTGAGAGATTCGGGTGAAAGTCCAACACCTTCTGGTATTTCATCAAGGATTTTTGACGACTGACCAATATACCCAAGTTCGCCTTCAATAATTATTTCTGGATTTATTTTTCTCGCATAGGATACGCATTGTTTTGCAAGAGAAATATTTTCCTCAAAAGGAAGCTTCGCTCCATCAACGATCACTGAATCGTAGCCGCTATCAATAGCTTCTTTAACTCGGTCAAACGAATAAGTGTGATCAGCATTCAAGAAAATTGGATGGCCAAGCTCTTTGCGAGCAGAATCGACAAGGGCCCGAGCGGCCCCCACACCTACAAAATCTCTCTCTCCTTCAGATACCCCAATGATGACTGGAAGCTCAAGCTCCCGAGCGGTGCGCACGATTGCCCAAAATCCTTCAAGGTTCGATATGTTGAAATGACCAATTGCGACCTTTTTTGAATCTGCATCTTGCACACATTCTCGGAGTGTTTTCATCTGCCGATTATACCATGAAGATATGCCGCCTGTGGTAAAATAACCCCATGAAAAATTATGACTTTGTCGCAATTGGTGACGTGGTAACAGATGCATTTATAAGACTTAAAGACGCCGATATAAATTGTGACGTCAACAGAGAGAAATGTAAGCTCTGTGTAAGTTTTGGCGACAAAGTTCCCTACGAATTTGTGGAGGTTATCCGAGCGGTGGGAAATTCCGCAAACGCTGCGGTTGCCGCATCTCGACTTGGACTGTCTTCGGCCCTCGTAGCAAACGTTGGGGGTGATCAGAACGGAAAGGAATGCCTCGAAACACTCGAACAAAATGGAGTTTCTCTCGACTTTATGAAAACTCACCAAGACCAAGAGACTAACTACCACTATGTTCTTTGGTATGAAGATGATCGTACGATCCTTGTGAAGCATCAGGAATACTCTTATAAACTTCCAGACATCGGAACTCCAAAATGGCTTTATCTCTCATCTCTTGCGGAAAACTCTCTGGAATACCACAAAGAAATTCTTAGTTACTTAGAAAAAAAGCCATGCGTGAAGCTCGCCGTTCAGCCATGAACATTTCAGATGAAACTTGGAGTAGAAAACCTATCAGGACTCTACAAACGCTCTGCCCTTTTCTTCTGCAATGTAGAAGAAGCAAAAAGGATTCTAGGCATAATTGAGGAAATACCGATTGAAGAGCTCTTAAAGAAAATGAGTGCGTTGGGGCCGGAAATAGTTATCATCACAGATGGGCCAAAGGGAGCTCACGTATATGATCAAAGCAATATTTGGTTTATGCCAACCTACCCGGACACCAAACCTCCCTATGAAAGAACTGGTGCAGGAGATGCATTTGCATCAACGTTTACCTCGGCTCTCGCCCTTGATATGAGCATCCCTCAGGCGTTGTCATGGGGACCAATAAATTCAATGTCTGTAGTGCAACAAGTGGGCGCACAGAGAGGACTCCTCAATAGAGAGCAATTAGAAAAATACCTGAAAGATGCTCCTCCAGAATTTAAACCTCAGTTACTTTCTTGAGATAACTTTTCGCACCGCAGTCTCAATGTGACTCTCGCCCATACCGTAGTGCTCAATGAGCTCCTCTGGAGTTCCTGATTGTCCAAACTGATCATGAACACCAATAAATTCCTGTGGAACTGGATTGTTTTGTGAAAGGAATTCCGATACGGCAGAACCCATTCCACCCGCAATTTGATGCTCTTCTATAGTTACTACCGCGTGAGTCTTTTTTACACTTGCTAAAATAGTTTCCCCATCTAGAGGCTTTATTGTCGCAAGATTAATTACCTCAGATCCAATTCCCTCCTGAGAAAGCTTATTTGCAACTTTAAGTGCTTTATATACGAGTGCCCCAGTTGCAATAAGTGTTACTTGTGGATTTTCACTTTCAAAAAACACTTGAGCTTTTCCAATTTGAAATGGTGTTTCTTCTGTGGTCATCACGGGTGTCTTTTCTCGAGCAAGACGAATATAAACAGGAGTGTCTGTTTTTGAAGCAGCGATCGTCGCTTTTCTCGCTTCAATTGCATCACATGGAGAAATCACTACCATTTTTGGAATAACACGAGTAATTGCGATATCTTCAATTGCTTGATGCGTTCCTCCGTCAGGGCCTACAGAAATTCCTGCATGGCTTCCTGCGATTTTTACGGGGCGATCATTGTAGCAAATGGTTGTCCTAATTTGCTCCCAATTTCTCCCCGGAGAAAACATAGCGTAAGAAGTGATAAATGGAATCTTTCCCATCGCTGCCATTCCTGAAGCAACCGACGCAAGGTTTTGTTCAGCAACTCCAATCTCAATGAAACGCTCTGGAAATTTATTCTTGAAAAGGTGCATCTGTGTTGACTCAGTCAAATCTGCACAAAGTCCGACAATACGAGAGTCAGCCTCAGCAGACTGCAAAAGGCCTTCTCCAAATCCCTTGCGAATTGGAACCTGCTCTACATCTACATCAAATAATTTTGGATTTAATAACATTTTGTTGACGACTATAGACTCACAGAATCAATAAAATATAAAGTCACGATACACAAAAATAAAAATCAGAATTAGGACTCCAGTTGCTATAAGTAAATTAAGAGGCTTTTCAAACATAAAATAGTTCCACACCCTCTCTCGGTATCGAGCATATACATAGACTCCCGGCGCAAAAATGGCAAAAGTTGCAAGAGCTGGCGCACTAAAAAATCCAAAAATATTAAGTAAGTAGCCGATGGTCCGCATCAATACTATTGGCAGTAGCGCAACAAGGACTAAAAGTGTAGATATTGTAAAAAGCAAGCTTTTACCGATATAGAGAACCCTCTCATAAAATCCTTCTTTCCTGATATTTTGACTGGAATCTACTGTAAATATATCACCCCGAGAAAACCTCTTATTAGCAGTTAGTATCACATATCCGAGAAGCCATAAAGCTAAAAAGATAAAATACGAATGAAAATATCCCCACCCCCTAGACTCAGGTAAACCCAATATTTCACCATAAATAACAGGAGAACCTAGAAAAAGAAAAAGGAAAACAGAAACCTTGAAAATCACTGTTATTGTTTTTGCACTAGTTCTTACGATAGTTTTTACAACAGGATGTTCCATATCTTCCTTAATCATTATGGTGTCCGCTTATCTGCCCACCAAGGGAACGAAGCTCCTTTAAGGCCATTTCCGCTTCTTCTTTATTTGGTGGTTTTCCATGCCATTCAAATTTTCTTTCAAATTCTTTTACGCCTTTCCCAGGAATAGTATGCGCAATAATCATTGTAGGTTTTTCAAATACCGCCTCGGCCTGCATAAAGGCATCAT
The DNA here is from genome assembly GCA_964603485.1 of uncultured Candidatus Saccharibacteria bacterium. Taxonomy (GTDB): domain Bacteria; phylum Patescibacteriota; class Minisyncoccia; order Phycocordibacterales; family Zambryskibacteraceae; genus CAYVDB01. The sequence continues at coordinate 33,618 of CAZRVE010000003.1, read as the reverse complement.
TAAGCTCTTCAAAATTATGGCCGTCAACTTCAATCACATGCCAATTCCAGGCTCTCCATTTATCAGCAAAAGGTTCGAGAGGCATAATATCTTCGGTAAAACCATCAATTTGGATGTTGTTGCGATCAATGATTCCGACCAAATTTCTCAACTTTTCTTTTCCCGCAAGCATTCCTGCTTCCCAAATCTGACCAGACTCCTGCTCACCATCGCTCATCAAACAAAATATCCTTTTGCTTGATTCCACTCCGTGGTCGATTCTATCCGCAAGCGCCATTCCCACAGCTTGAGAAAGGCCAGAAGCAAGTGGTCCGGAACTTGTCTCGAGAGATGGAAGAAATTCACGATGAGGATGTCCTTGTAGGATAGAGCCAAACTTTCTTAAGTTTTTTAATTCTTCTAAGTCAAAATATCCCGCATGAGCCATGACGGCATAGAGTATTGGGCAGATGTGCCCATTGGAAAGAATCACCCGATCACGATCTTCCCAAGAAGGATTCTTTGGATCATGTTTCAATACATGAAAATATAAAAGGGTAAAAATATCTGCCATTCCGAGAGGACCTGCAGTATGTCCGCTCTTTGCAAGAAGAAGCATCTCAATAATAGAGATACGAATATTATTTGCTCTTTCTTCAAGTTCTACTTTTTTCTCTTCCGATAGGCTTGCCATTTCTTTTCTTTTGTATCATCTCCCCCCTAAAAGACCCCTTCCCTGCTAAAATTAGCTGTTTTTTAAGCTTGCGATAGCATCTGCTATATTATCGCTCCTAAAAATAGCCGAACCCGCAACTAGACGACTTACCCCTACTTCACGCAAGAGAGGTGCTGATTTAAAATTTACCCCTCCATCGACGCTTATAATTAGGTCAGGATATCTCTCGTGAATATCTTTAATCTTCTCAAGTACTCGCTCATCGAAAGGTTGTCCCTGATACCCAATTCGAGCAATTCCCATACACTGCAGAAAATCAACGGTTGAAAACAATGATTCAACCTCTGAAGTTGGAGTGTCAACATTTATCGCAATACCAATAGAAACGTTGACTGCTGAGCCAGGGGAGAAAAATTTACGTTTAAAATCGCCCAGAAAGGCTTGTGCTGATTCTTTATTCTTAAAAGATTCAAAGTGAACAATAATACGCTCCGCTCCAGCCTGCACCCACTGGTCTACAACTGATTCCGGTTCTAACACCATCAAATCAATTTCAAACGCAACATCCTCCCAAAAAGGAAATCCTTCTTCTTCTTTTATGATCCTTGTAAAGTCTGGGTCTGGAGAAAATACGTACGGCCAAGACTTCTCCCCTGTAAGACGTCCGTCACAAATATCGATTTGTACAAAACTTGAGTAAGGAGCAACCTGGGATAGGTGTTCGGTAAGGTCGTTAAAACTTTTTGGAATTATTGCGGGAATAACTTCACTCATGCGCTCTTTCGATTTTGTTTATCCTCCTCTTATGTCGTTCGCCGTTTGAAAAAGGAGTATCAAGCCATTGTTGCACCGCTTCAAGTGCTTGATCATCGGTTACAAAACGGGACCCAATAGCGAGAATATTTGAGTCATTATGCTGTCTTGATAGTTCAAGATTAGATACATTATTTGTCATTGAGTATGCATGCCCATAAAAGACTGTTGCCCGAACGTGAGGAAAACGATTTGCAACGATTGCCTCACCTTGGCCAGACCCACCCAATATCAAACCCTTTACTCCTTGAGGGTTCCTAGAGACTTCCCTTGCAACAGGAATGACAAAATCAGGATAGTCATCATTTTCATCGTATTCATGTGCGCCTTGATCAATAACCTCATAACCACTTTCTTTTAGGAAAGCGATAATTTTTTCTTTTTGAGCGAGCCCCGCATGATCAGTACCGATGTAAATTTTCATGGATACTATTATATCGCACCTCCTGTCTTTATAACGTGGTCAACAAGTGTATAGGTATACCCCATTTCATTGTCGTACCACGCAAGCACTTTTACGAGATTACCTCCTACCACACGAGTGAACTGCAGATCCGCAATAGATCCATACGGACTTCCTAAAATATCAGATGACACAAGCTCCTCTTCAGTAATTGCAAACACCCTCTTCCAGCGATCTTCCTGAGAAGCTTTTTTAAGAAGAGCATTCACCTCTTCGGCGGTCGTCTCTCGTTTTGCAATAAACGTTACATCTACAATAGACCCTGCAATTACCGGCACACGCATTGAGACGCCGTCAAAGAGTCCTGTAAGGCTCGTAAAAGCTTTTGTTACTGCAATAGCGGCGCCCGTTGAAGACGGAACAATATTGTGTGCAGCCGCTCGCCCCTCACGAAATCCTTTCTTAGAAGGACCGTCAACCAGAGACTGCGTTGCAGTATATCCGTGTACGGTATTAAGAATTGCTTTCTCAATCCCAATCGCTTCGTCCAAAATTGCAATGAGAGGACTTGCTGCATTTGTAGTGCACGATGCATTTGAGCTGATAATGCAATTTGAGAGTTGATTATCATTTACTCCCATGAGCACAGTTGCTCCAGGAATGTCTCCCTGAGGATCATCTTTCATTGGTGCGGTCACCACAACTTTCTTCGCCCCTGCATCAAGATGCATTTTTGCTTTCTCAAAGCTTGTGAAAAGACCAGTTGATTCCACTACGACATCAATATTGAGATCTTTCCATGGAAGATTTGTTGGCTCTTTCTCGGAAATCATCAAGACTTCCTTGTTGCCCATCTTAATTTTCTTCTTATCCTCTGTTACCGAAACTTCAAACGGAGCCTTTCCGTACACGGAGTCGTATTTTAAGAGATAGGCGATATTTTCAATATCACCAAGGTCATTTACTGCAACAAGCTCAATTTCTGGACGCTCGTAAGCGATTTTCATAAACGCCCGTCCAATACGTCCTCCTCCATTTACTGCAACTCTGATCTGGCTCATTCAATTAGAATTAATTACAAATAAGTATCACCATTGTAACACGACCAAAAGACAAGCCACGATTCGAAACAAAGACTAAATATTGACGTATGTAGAATAAGTATGGTATAATTAAAGATAGTCAGAACCTTCACCTAGAGAGGCTCCGCATGCGCGTATCAGCCGTTGCAAGTATCCCACTCATCATTGGAGGGTTTTTCCTAATCTTGGCATGCACTTCGGGCCCTTCAGGAAAAACAACTACGGCTCGACTCCTTCTCTCTATTGCGATGCTTACACTCGCTATCGCAATCAAGTTCGTGTGGGGCTAAGCCCCTCCCTGCCCCCGCCTAATCGCGGGGGTTTTACTATTCTCCTTTTTCCTCCTTCTTGGTTTCTGTATGAGCTCTTACATCTACCTCGTAGCTTGTATTTTGAGCCTCAAAGAAATTTACTAATTCATACACATCAGTTGCCGCGCTCATCCATTTTGCAGGGTTTGTTGCATTGTAGTATTTCGGCATTCCAAGCTCTTCAAGACGACGGTCTGCAACATACTGAACGTACTGATTCACATAGTCAGCATTAAGGCCGAGAATTCCATTTGGGAAAAGGTCTTTGTTATATGCGGTCTCCAAGTCAACTCCTTCAATCACAATGTCGCGAATCTCCTTTGCAAAATCCTCCGTCAGTAAGTCTGGATTTTCTTCCAAAATATTATGAATCAAATTCATCCCGAATTTTAAGTGGAGAGATTCATCACGAAGCACCCAGTTAATCATTGAACCAAAGTTACGAAGCTGATTTCTCTGACGGAAGGAAAGGGCCACCATAAATCCAGAGTAAAACCATACTCCCTCCATCACAATGTTTGTCGCCACAAGATTTCGAATGAAATCTTTTTTACCATCGAGGGTCTCAATATCAAGCGTATCTTCTGTCATGCGCTTCATATACTTATTGATGTAGGCCTCCTTTGCGGTCATTGAAGGCACATCGAGGTGAAGATTGAAAATCTTTTCACGATCAAAGGGAAAAGTTTGAAGCACGTATTCAAACGCAACACAGTGATTTGCCTCTTCCCACATCTGCTTTGCAAGATAGAGATGGCATTCTGGACTCTTGAGATATGGATAGATTCCAAGTGCAATAGAGCGATTTACGATAAGCTCCGCAGGATTAAAGAACGCCATCAAAAACTTCACCGCATGGCGCTCGTCTTCAGTCATCTGTTGCCAATCCTCAATGTCTTCCTTGAGCGCAATCTCATGAGGAAACCAAGTATTACGTACTGCCTGATTATAAAGATCATATGCCCACTGATATCTCAGTGGATGCAAATTCATATCTTCCGGAGAAGCTTTTCCTATTAACATGTGTCGTTTTATTAATTATCAATAATTCTATTTCCTCGCCTAAACATTTCCCTCTTCTCTCAGAGATTCATTCTTCAGGAGAACTGGTTCTGCGACAGGATTTGCAACTGTTACCACTGATCCTGACTCAACCGGCTCATTGCTTGGCATTTTTAAAAGAGATGAGTCCTTAATTCCTGCAATGGCTCCGAAACCACGTTTACCCATAACTTCTGCTTTGTTTACTCGAATCGTAGACTGTTCAGCGGTATGCCTTGGTTTCATGTGGAGGTAGTACGTAGTTTTCACTCCCTTCTTCCATGCGGTTGCATAAATATTCATCGTCTCATCAATATCCCGAGTCTCAAGGTACATATTTCGTGAGAGTGCCTGATCGATCCATTTCTGTGCGCGAGCTGCTACTTCGACATACGCAAGCGGTGATGTGGTAAAAGATGTTTTATATACATCTTTTATATGCTGAGGGATAGAAGGAATCGAAGAGATATCTCCTTGGTGTTCAATAATTGACTCTCGAACGTCTTCCCAAAGTCCCATATTTTTCAAATCACGGACAAGGTTATGATTCAAATCAAGATATTTTCCAGACATTTTATTGCGGGAGAATACCTGAGAGAAGCGGGCGTCAATTCCAGGAACAGTCCCCACCACAAGGCCAATGTTTGCATTTGGAGCAACCGCCATGAGTGTTGCATTTCTCATTCCCTTCTTTACCTTTTCTCGTAACAGATCCCAATTAAGTCCACGGTGATGACTTGTCTTATCTACCGTAAGCTCCATTCCTCGATCTTCTTCAAGAACTTTTATTGTATCAATTGGCACTTTTCCTTTTGACCACTCTGATCCAGGGAAATTTTTATATGATCCTCTTTCTTGAGCGAGGTTTGCAGACTCATCAATTGCCATATAACTAATGAATTCAAAGAGTCGGTCCGCAAATGTATACGCATGCTCACTGTCATATGGAAGTCCGAGTCGCTCAAATACATCTGCAAGACCCATCACTCCCAATCCCACCGCTCGATTTTCTCCATCCGATTTTTGCGCCTCAGGAATAGAGAGTGTGTTGATATCAATCAAATTATCAAGCTGTCGTATTGCAAGTCGAGTACTTTCCTCAAGCTTCTGCCAATTCACCTCTTTATTATGTACATGAGCTGCGAGGTTTAGAGATCCGAGGTTACATACTGCAATGTTTTCTCTATTCTGCGGAAGGCAAATTTCCGTACATAAATTCGACATATGAATTGTACCCGTATTGTTATTGAGCGCACGGAGGTTTATTGGATCTTTCCAAGTGAGCCATGGATGGGAAGTTGTCTGCATTGATACAAGAATCTTTCTAAACTGTTCTTGAGCAGGAACTTTCTTATAAGTGCGCATTTCTCCCCGCTCTGCCTTGCTTACATATTCACTGTATCGCTTAGAAAATGCAGCACCGTAAAGCTCCACGAGATCAGGAGTCTCCTTCGGATCAAACATATACCAATCGTCTCCTCTCAAGACTCGCTTCATAAACTCATCCGTCATGAAAACCGCAGTATTCGCAGTTCTCATGCGCATATAGTCATCTCCCGCATTATGTTTCCAATCAATAAACTCTTGGAAATCAAGATGCCAGTTCTCCATATAGAAGCAAAGTGCTCCTTTTTTCTTTCCGCCACGCTGAATTGCGCGAATAGCAGTGTCCATTATTTTTGCAAAAGGAGTAGGACCTGTTGAAGATCCATTTGTTGAAATCAAAGGAGAGCCTGCGGCGCGAAGCTTTGTAATAGAAACCCCAAGACCACCTGAGTCTTTTGAAAGCATCATGACGTCTGCAACAGACTTTGCAATGTGACGCATATCATCTTCCACCTGAAGAAGAAAACAGTTTGAGAGAGACGGATGGGTGGTGCCTGCACCGATACAGGTCGATCCTCCCGTTAAATATTCTTGCTTAGAAAGTTTGTCGTAGAACTTCTGTGCCCACTCAGTAGGATTTTTCTCATTATAAGCAAGTCCCATTGCAAGGCGCATAAAGAAATACTGAGGAGTCTCGAGTGCACTTCCCTTGGTATCCTTCTGAGCATAACGATCTAGGAGACTGGAAAGTCCTGCATAGACAAAAAGTTCATCACGAGAAAGGTCGAGAGTCTTTGCGAGCACCTTGAGGTCGTACTTTTCTTCCATCCTCTTATCGAGACGACCCGCAACAATACCTTGCGAAATATACTGAGGAAACCTTTCTTGATGCCTTTTATTGAGCTCGGCAATATCATTACCGTATTCTCCGACAACTTTCTTATAGGTAACCTTAAGGAGAAGCCTTGTTGCTACTCTGTCGTACTCAGTATCGTTTTGAATATTCTGGACTGCGGCATTAATGGTCGCAAGGTCCATTTCTTCAGTAGTAATTCCGTCATATACCGTAAGCCTGGTCTCGGTAGCAATTTGCGTAACCTTTGAAATTGGATCAGTAAGCCCAAAACACGCTCGCTCAATAGACTTATTGATCTTGTCGGCGTTAAATGCCTCCTTTGTGCCGTCTCGCTTGGTTATATGAAGGGTCATGGAAATAAAAAGTGTGTCGTGAGTAAAAGAATCCTGCTATTTTTTCAAAAAGTACGCTTTTTTTGAAAAAAAATACTGTTTTTAATCTGTTTTTGAAGAAAAAAGATTAAAAGTCAGTTCGGATTGGTCTTCATTTTACAAAATAGTTGCCCCACTATTCTCTGTGGATAACGTTTTAAATCAATGCATGAAATAAAAAAAACTCACTGTAAAGTAGGGTCTCTCACAAGGGCTTAACGAGTGGGTTCTGCGGGGTATATCAGTTTATTTCGAGTCGATCCCCCACCCTAATTTTATTACTCTTTACAAAACCTGAGAGAACCTCGAGCACAAAGCTTGATTCTGCATCCGGATAGGCCACTTCTGGGTATGATTCTTGAGAAAAATTCTCCCGAATGGAGATTATTTCCATCTTTTCATTGAGCCAGATGATATCAAGTGCGAATTTCATATCTTTCATCCAGATCCCATGACGACTAGGCGAATCAAATACAAATAAAAGACCTTGATGTGGCTCTATTTGCTCATGAAAGGAGAATCCTCGCGCCAAATCCTCATATTTTTGCACAATTGCAAGATTGAGAGGTGCCCCTCCGAGCCGAGCCTCTCTTGAGAATGAATACTCAAACGCCTTCTCATTTCTTAATGCAAAAATTGTTATTAAGACGACAAGAAACAGAAGAAATAACCAGTAGAAAGACTTCATAAGAAGTTTATTATATGAAAAAAACTCCCAATGCGCATTGCATCGGGAGGAACTACACTATCTTTTTCGCCTGAATCTGAGAGCGACTCGGATATTTCACATCGTAGGCTCCACGAATAAACTCGAGGAACCGAACAGTTGCCCAACCCAAATCAAACTCCCACCACCGCAGTCCGATTTTTGCTGACCACGGAAACGCATGGTGATTGCGATGAAACCCCTCGCCGAAAGCTAGGACACCAAGAGGAAATACATTCGCACTGTGATCCCGTGCTTGAAACGGGCGTGTCCCCCAAAGGTGACACACGGAGTTAATACTCCAGGTAAGGTGGTGCACCAAGAAAACTGATACAAAACCACCCCAGAGCACTCCCATGAAAAAACCTTTGGGAGTTGGAACGAATAACGCCTCAAGAAGTCCCGGCACAATAAATCCGAGAACTGCCCAAAGTGGGAAAAGCTTACTCACGACGACCAATCGCCGGTTACTCAAAATGTCGGGAGCATACTTACTGCAATCAACTTCTTTGGCAGTAAACACCCACCCCACGTGCGCGTGGATAAAACCACGGACGATTTCCCAAGGGGTATCACCATAGTGATGTGGCGAGTGCGGATCCTCTACATCGTCTGCAAACCGATGATGCTTACGATGGGTGGGTACCCACTTTGAAGGTGGCCCTTCGCATGCCGTTGATCCGACGATGCTAAAGTACCACTCCCAGAATGGTCTCAACTTGAGTGCCCCATGGGTGAATGCGCGATGAAATGCAACTGTGATCGCATTTATCCGCAAAGCCGTAAGGATAAAGCAGATGATTGCTGCAGTGACTACTGCTCGATCCGTCCGGAACCACCACAATGCGAGAACGACAGAAAGAAAACCTGCGCTCACGATAAAGGCAGTCACCGACTTCGCAAGCAAACTAGGACCGGAAGGTTCCCCGGCAGTAACTCTGTGCGCTGTCATGAGAATCTCCAAGGTATGTGAAAGAAATATTCCTCCTGTATCGTATCATGAAGAGAAAATTCATATGTTAGACAAAACAAAACCTCCCGTCTTACGACGAGAGGTTTTGTTGCAAGAGAATAAGATTATTCTCGATTTCTTGGTTGCATAGGGCGAGCTTCGTTTACCGTAAGCTTGCGTCCCTGGAAATCTTTACCGTTCCACATATCGATAGCAGCTTGAGCTCCTGAGTCATTCGCCATTTCGACGAATCCAAAACCCTTACTGCGACCTGTCATGCGGTCAATAATGATTGCGGCAGAGACAACTTCTCCAGCCTGTGCAAACGAGTCGCGGAGTTCCGCTTCAGTAGTTGAATACGGAATTCCACCAACATACAATTTCTGTGCCATTTCCTTTATCTCGTCTTCTAACTTTTAAAATGTAAGGCGACGAGAACTCTCTTGCTTTTCCTCACGGATGGACACCAAAAGGTCACCAACCAAGAAACGCTGGGAGAAACCTAACACGTCCACCATTGTATCAGATAATAATGAAAAAGTCAAAGAGAAAATCCCCCACTCCCCGAAGAGGGATTTTAGGCCTAAGAATAGACCTTTACTGGCTAATCGAAAAACTCTTTGCTACAAACCGGATAACATCCTCATTTGCCTTCTCGGCAGGTATAGAAATCGGATTGTAAATCATAATAAAACTCATTTCATTAGGAGTCTTAGAGGATGTATTGAATGTAAAGAATGGACCTCGTCTTCCACGAGTGGTATTTTGGCTCTCAATATCAGTTTCTTCATACTTCAAATAAAATACCTGCCCCGCGACACCGCTATCGGTTTTAAATGGAGCAATGTTTACCACATCATCAATACGAGTACACTCTGAAATTGTTTCCGCCTTTCTTGAAATACAATACTCTCGTGCCGCATCGATCACGAATTCCTCAAACGACATAATCCCCGTATCAGTCCCGCTTCGCACTAACACAATTTGAACAATAGGATCTATACCCCGAATAGTTTCCCTGCCTAGAGAAATGAGCTCGGGAGAAGCTTCAAGGATTTTATAACCCTCCTGATAAGAAAAACGAAAACCATATTTGTCATTCTTATAAAGATACTCCTCACGAGGAATTGGCTTCTCCTCTATTTCTTTTGGAACTTCCTGTACCACCTCAGGTGTTTGTGGGAATCGATCACGAAACACTAGCCAGATGATTACTAGTCCTAGCGCGACAATGATTGCGGTGAATATTTTTGTACTTTTTGTCATGATTCTATTTCTTTTTGGAGATCCAAACACACTGAGTTAATACAAAATCTCTTACCGGTATCTGTGGGTCCATCATCAAATACATGTCCCAAGTGCGAACCGCACTTTTTACACACCACCTCAGTTCGCTCCATACCATGAGTGCTATCAGTACGCATTTGAATAGCATCAGGGAGTGCAGAATCAAAAGATGGCCAGCCTGTGCCAGAATCAAACTTTGTGAGAGATGAGAAGAGTTGCGCCCCGCACACCTTGCATTGATACATTCCCTTTTCTTTCGAGTCTACATATTTCCCAGAAAAAGGAACCTCCGTTCCTTTTTGACGTAACACTGCATACTCTTCAGGAGTAAGTTTACTTTTTATCTCGTCTTCGTTCATGTACATCTATTATAGCAAAATCCCCCTAGGACTAGCTCAGGGGGATTTTTACTTTCTAGTGTGAGTGATCTGGTTTGCAATCTCTGCATGAACCACAGACACACATTTTCTTGTGACGATCGAGCATCGAGAATCCGATGACAATCAAAACCACAGACCACACAATTGCCCAATCTGCGTAAATAATGCCAACCGCATCAAGAAGAGACACCACTCCGAGCACAATCAAAAGCATTGGTACAAACATGGAAATAAATTACGGTTAATAACTTATCTAATAGTATACCAGATTTTAATCCTTCCAATTCCAGCTACTGTTGCGCTTTATCAACAATCCAACCTAAAACAAAAGCGACACCTATTTGCCAAACAAACACCAGTGATGACACTCCTTTTGGCAGACCTTCCCCCATCGCACCGCCGGTTGCAAATGGCTCTAAAGATGAGACGGGATCACCCAGTAATACACTTATAGAAAAGAAGCCACCTGCTAATACCAAGAGCAAAAGTGATTTTGTGGAAATCTGATTAACTAAAAACCTGGCTCCAAAACCCAAGACGAGGGCGCCCAACATACCACCTAAAACAAAAATAAAAAGAGGCATACCAACCTCTGGCGTCGAACGAGGATTATGCTTCGCAACATCCATGAAGAATGCCATCCAAGTGAAACTATATGCAAAAACATAAGCCACAGTAGATACAGATACCCAAACTATTTTCCTAAGCGCAGTTTTTAAATATTCCCTAAGTGGGTAAATCGAAAAAAATCCAAAAATTAATCCTGGCACCCAAGCTTCTGCATCAGAGTAGAAGTGAACCAACCACACCGCGAGAATAGCTCCAGGAGCTATAAACAATGGCAACATTAATCTGTTCATTTTTATCATTTATTCTTTTAAAACTTCTCTTTCTAAGATACCAGATTTTAATCCTTCCAATTCCACCATTTGAGTTTTTCTGGCTTGGGATATGGAGTCTCGGCAAAATAGACTGCGCATCGAAATACATAGAGAAGACACCTGTCCTGCCTCTTGCCTACAAAGTGATTCGACTTTTCGTAAAGTTTTTCCGGATTTTTCCCTTTCAGATCCTCAATCCTCTTAATGCCGATATCAAAAAGATTTCTTGAAACCGACACTCCCACCCCAGGGATGGTTCGAAGTTCTTTTAGATCAGATACTTTATACATATATACGAACTTTCTGAGTGAATCCTACGATGATAACTCCTGCATTTTACTTTTGAATTCATCGGGGCTCGCTTGAGGAAATTCCTTTAAAAGCTTCGCGAACTCTTGATTATTCTGCTCTTCATCCCAAGCGCCGTTTGTAAAATAGACACCGCCAAACAGAGGAAATGGCAATCCTGCCGTAGCGCCTAGCTCTTTCTGATTAAGAGTTTTGATGGAAAGAGAAATTTTCTCGAAAGTAATACTGTACTGATCATACTTGTACCGGTATTTACTCCCACATACACGACACACGAACTCTTCATTCTCTTGAGCAATCAGGAAACCGTTTTCGTAATCTATGCTTTTAGAGACAAAAACATTGGTATCAAAAGTGTGTAGCAATGCTTTGCTGTATGTATCTCCATTAAAACCAACTAAAAAACGATATCGTGGAAAGGCACACGGACATGATTTACTCAAATAAAAACCAATAACTTCATCGGCGAGCTTCTCAAGGGTTCCCAACATTTCATCTAAGTTTGTATGCATATATTTTATTGACGGAGTCCTTCGGCAAGCTCAGGATTCTCGCAAAACATAAAAGCTTTGCTTTTTGTTTTGCGGAGGATAAGACCTGCCTGCCGGCAGGCAGGGATTCGAACTCTTGAAGGAGTTTCCCCCCTTGCCACCTTTCTCCCGCACAGAGCGGAGGAGACAGGATTTGAACCTGCGATACCTTGCGGTATACCCGCTTTCCAAGCGAGCGCATTCGACCGCTCTGCCACTCCTCCGCTCTGTGCGGGATTGCAATCTGTAGTCAATCGCTTCGCTCTTGAACAGATTGGGAACAATCTAGCACACTAGACCCCTGCCTGCCGGCGGGCAGGACTATGCGAATCCTCCAGAATTACCTCGAAATAGTATCGGTTTTTGTGCTCCCAAGCAAAGCGCTTACTCTCTCTTCTACTGGAGGGTGAGTCATGAAAATCTTTTGCATGAACGAAGCCCCCTTTCCATCTGGGCCAAAAGGGTTTGAGATAAAGAGATGTGCGGTCGCATGATTTGCTGTTTTCATATGTACCCCGCTCCCATTTATTTTTTTGAGCGCATTTGCAAGTCCTTCAGGATAGCGAGTGAGAAGTGCGCCTGATGCATCCGCAAGAAACTCTCGTTTACGAGAAATTGCGAGCTGAATGAGCGTTGCAATAATTGGAGCAAGAATTGCAAGAACTATTCCTGCAAGAAAAAGAATCCCTTGAATCTGACCTCCTCGTCCGTTGTTGTCTCTTCCCCCACCCCAACGTGCACTTCGTAGAAAGAAATCCGAAAGAAGAGTTACAAAACCCGCCATCACCACAACAATGGTAGAGAGGAGCATGTCTCTGTTTCCAATGTGAGCAAGCTCGTGAGCAATCACCCCCTCAAGCTCGGTGCGATCAAGAAGTTGCACAAGGCCTGTAGTAACACAAACCACGGCATGCTCTTTATTCCTTCCTGTAGCAAATGCATTGGGAGCAGAATCTTCTACAATGTAGAGCTTTGGCATTGGAAGGCCCGCAGCAATAGAAAGATTTTCTGTCACTGTCCAAAGATCGAAATAACTTTCTCGAGTTACAGGATGCGCTTTGTGCATTTTGAGCACAATCTTGTCTGAAAACCAGTATGAAAACACATTCATGAAGATTGCGAAAACAACCGCAATCACTAAGATTCCAGGATTTTCATACACATAAGAAAAGAACCAGCCCAGAGCAATAACTAGGAGAAAAAAGACGGTTACAAAAACCCATGTCTTTCTAATATTTGAATCCTGATGCGTGTATAAATTATTTGGCATTTCTTTTTTTAAGAATATCGTCAACCATCTTTATTTCCTTATCTATTCCTTCTATCAGATCATAGTCTTTTACTTCATCTACAGAGACCCACTTAAATTCTGTTGCATCTTCATCAAGGGTAACTTCACCTCCTAAATACTCAGCAAAGTAACTTAGAACAAGGACCGGGACATTATCGCCCTTAATAAAGGTGAGGTCGAGAAGATATTCAGGTTTACCAACACTAAGTCCAACTTCTTCTTTTACTTCACGCACCAATCCGTTGGTAAGAGAGTAGTACCACTGATTCTGCCCTTCATGAGTACGAGGTAAATTTATGTAGTCATCAACCGAAAGCCCGCCACCAGGAACGGTCCATCTACCTCCAAAATGCTTTTTGTGTGGCGCACGCTTGGTAATGAGATATCTACGATCCTTATCGTAGATAATCGCAGTCATCGCAATTCTGTGGAGTTCTTTATCTTGAATCTCCATACAAGAGAAATTAAAACTTAACCTCTACAGGGTTCCGAGCAGCAGCCTCAGCTTCTCCAATCTCAAATAGTTCCATTTTTGGGAACTTAAATATTCCCGCGATAATATTTCCTGGGAAAGATTCGACACCAATGTTAAGGTCTCGCACATTAGTGTTGTAGAAACGACGAGCTGCTTGAATCTTATTTTCTGTGTCAGAAAGCTCTCGTTGAAGCTCGAGGAAGTTCTGGTTCGCTTTAAGATCTGGGTATGCCTCTGCAATTGCAAAGACTGATTTCAAAGCACCTGTAAGCATATTTTCAGCTTTGCCTTTTTCTTCAGGAGTAGTTGCTCCCATTGCAGCGCTTCGTGCTTTGGTAACATTTTCAAATGCGCTTGATTCATGAGTAGCATATCCCTTTACTGTGTTTACCAAGTTAGGGATGAGATCGTATCGGCGTTTGAGCTGAACATCAATATCTGCCCATGCTTCTTTTGCTCGATTCACCAAACGAACAAATCCGTTGTATGCAAACACCCCATAAAGCAGAGCTGCTAAGAGGATGATTAATAGAATAAGTGGAAATGACATGAAAGAATTTTACTGAGACTTATAATCGAGCATTATAGCACACATTTGACCGTCTTTAAAGACTTTGCTAATACTATCAAGGACGCCTTTCACTAGGAGTAGCCATGGAAGAGAAGGAGAGGGTCGGCAAGCCGACGGTCGCCAAAGTGATCGTATGGATCATTCTCGCAACGCTCGTGATCGCAGCCTTGAGCTCAAGATCGCCCATGGCTCCCTAGCACAATCCCCCGTTTCCCGACGCATGTCAGGAAACGGGGGATTTTTTGTATCTTCTATTTATTACGCCGAACGAACACCGAACCCCTTCATTAGTACCCCATGTCAGGCATCGCAGGAGTAGACTTCTCTTCTTTTGGCTCTTCGGCAATTGCGACTTCAGTAGTAAGAAGGATTGCCGCAGCAGAAACTGCATTCTGAAGCGCCGATCGAGTAACTTTTACCGGATCAATAATACCCTTCTTAATCATATCAACTTCAAACTTATCATCCTCGGCACTATATCCAGCATTTTCTTCTTTCGCCTCCATCACTTTTTCAACCATACCCGAGCCATCATTCTTTCCAGTATTGATAACAATCTGACGAAGTGGTGCCTCGAGCGCGCGAAGGACAATATCCCATCCAATTTTTATTTCTCCTTCCGCTTTCTCATTCTCTTTAGAACTTTGCATCTTCTTTGCAACTTTCACCAAAGCAGTTCCTCCACCTGCAACAATTCCCTCTTCAATTGCGGCTTTCGTTGCATTCACCGCATCTTCAATTTTGAGTTTCAAATATTTCATCTCGGTCTCAGTTGCAGCTCCTACTCGGATAATTGCAACTCCTCCAGAAAGTTTCGCAATTCTTTCCTCAAGCTTTTCGGTATCAAACTTTGAAGATGAATCGGCCTTCTGTTTTCGCAACTGAGCAATACGAGAATCAAGATCAGATTTCTTTCCTTTTCCTCCCACAATAATCGTATTGTCTTTCTTTGCAATCACCTTGCTTGCTCTGCCTAAATGAGGAGTATCCGCACTTTCAAGCTTAAGCCCAAGCTCTTCAGAAATAACTTTAGCTCCTACCACTACTGCAATATCCTGAAGCATTTCCTTCTTACGATCTCCGTACCCAGGAGCTTTTACTCCAAGCACGTTAAATCCTCCACGAATCTTATTTAAGACAAACGTGGTAAGAGCCTCTCCGTCAATGTCATCCGCAATAATTACCAAATCCTTTTTCCCTGTCTGAGCAATCTTCTCCAAGAGTGGGAGAATTTCTTTTACTGTAGAAATCTTCTTGTCGGTAATGAGAATTGGCACATCACGATATTCAGCTTCCATCCTCTCTCCATTCGTAATCATATAAGGAGAGACATACCCTTTATCAAACTGCAAACCCTCCACTACTTCTGAGTCAACTCCAAAAGACTGGGATTCTTCAACGGTTACCACACCATCCTTACCCACTTTCTTAATAGTTTCAGCAATAATAGTTCCAATCTCTTCTGACTCTGCTGAAATTGTCGCAACCTGCTTTATCTCTGCATCACTCTTAATACCCTTTGCCATTCCCTTAAGCGTCTTCACCGCTTCCACAAGTGCACGTTCCATACCAATTCGAATGGCCATTGCATTTACTCCAAGTGACGTATGGCGCATCCCTTCTCCCACAAGAGACTGAGTAAGTACTACAGAAGTAGTAGTTCCATCTCCGGCAATATCATTTGTCTTAGTTGCAACTTCTTTTACAATTTCTGCACCCATATTCTCAAACTTATCTTTGAGAATAATTTCTTTTGCAATAGAAACACCATCGTTTGTAATTGTTGGAGTACCATATCCCTTATCAAGCACCACGTTTCGTCCACGAGGACCGATGGTTACCTTTACTGCATCAGCAACAGTATCTACACCCCGCTTCAATGCCTTGCGGGCATCTTCATTAAAGAGAATTGTTTTTGCCATAGAAAATATTAGATGCTACTTGATAATTGCAATCACTTCAGGCTCTCGCACAAGATAGTACTCCTGCCCATCAAGAAGAATTTTATCTCCCCATTGAAAGAGAACTGTATCTCCGATAGAGACCCCAAGAGGAATAAGTTTTCCATCGTCGTAACGGCCTCTGCCTACCGCAATAACCTTTCCGCGTTTTGAACCGCGATCCTCTTTTACAGTCTCAGGAATATAGATTCCAGAATCAGTTTTCGATTGTGTAATGTCCTCTTCCTGTATGAGAATTCGATCAGCAAGAGGTTGTATCATGGGTCTCTTTCCAGTTTTTGCTTTGGTTTTTTTCATAATGGAAAAGTATAAACTGATAATATGCGGCTTCTATTATAAGAATGCCCAAACGGACGTCAATTATATATGAGAAAGCCCCGGACAGATATCCGGGGCTTTGTTTGTGAGTAGGGAGCCGTTAGGCAGCCTGCTTCTTCTTGTTCTTTCCACCACCACTTGTCTTTCCCTTCATTTCCGCTCGAAGCTGGCGATCAGCTTCACGCTTGGCAGCCGAACGACTCCCCTTGCTACGAGAAGCCTTGGGTTCGGGCCGCTTGATCTCGGCCATGATGCGTCGAGCTACTGCCTCGGCACGCGCGACTTCGAGTGCACGCAACTCCGCGACATGCTCGGCGAAACGCTTCCGCATCGCATGAAGCGGGAGCTGGTCGATCTTGTACTTCGCAGAAACGTTGATCTGATACCGAAGGGCACGGATCCTGGTGTTGAGCTCAGACCCGTCCTCGAAGAGTGCTTCACAGCGATCTCCGAGAGAGACAATCTCCGTACGGTAGAAGTACTTCTCGCTGTTCCCGAGAACGGCGAGGATCGACCCTACCTCGCGAGTCGCATCGTTGATGCGATCACGAGATGGGTTCTGGAAGTGGCCCTGTGAATCAGGCTCACCGAGATCCGTTCGGACCTTGCGCATGAGCTCGATCCGAGGCAAGAGACCTCCGGGAACCGAGAAGCCAACCTTCGCGAGGGAGGAAAGAACGTCCTCCATACCCTTGAAGATGTTGATGAAACCGGCGAAGACTGCCATGATTGCGGCCATATGTCCCCCTGAGGGATTTGATAGTGGTAAAACGTAAACGTGCTCTACTACAATAATAGCACAATTAGATTAATTTGTCAATAATATCTCTCCGTTTGCCTTATGAGGGGCTTAAAAATGGCCAAAAATAAGGTTCTAATAAATACCTTGCAAAAAGAACGTCAATCGGTATACTTGGAATCAATGAGTATTTCTGTTGTGTTACCGTATATTCAGATCATTCTCTCGGTTCTCCTCATCGTTGGTGTTCTCATTCAACGATCTGAGGCAGGACTCGGCGGTGCCTTTGGTGGCGCTGATGGCTTTGGCGGAGCTTCTTTTGAGCGACGTGGAGCTGAGAAAACTATATTTCGCCTCACTATTGTAGTTGGCGTTCTATTTGGTCTGTCTGCACTTGCGGCTCTGATTCTTGCATAATAGAAAGGCGGTTTAATCCCCTTCTATCTTTTGTAAAGATATATCTACGATATACTCGCGGAAACGTTCTCTAAAAAGAATTTCTAATAAGATGTTCAGAAAACAATTTAATCTGCCTCATGCAGATGCACTCAAAAAAGCCACTCGTTCCTTTTCTCTCACAGAACGAGTTATCTTCCTCACCTTTGGAACGATTTTTGCGCTAAGTGCTTTTTTCATGCTCCTTAAAGTAAATGAGAGTTTTCTTGTTTCTGTTCCAGTTGCAGGAGGAGAGCTCGTAGAGGGAACGATCGGATCTCCTCGCTTTGTGAACCCGCTTCTTGCAATAAGTGATGCTGACAAAGACATCACTGCACTCGTCTACTCCGGGCTTCTCAAGGCAACCCCAGATGGAGCCCTCGTGGGAGATCTCGCGGAACGATTTGAAATAAGTGAGGATGGGAAAACATATACATTTTTCTTGAGACCAGATGCGACGTTCCACAATGGAACTCGAGTAACAACTGATGATGTTGAATTCACTATTCTCAAAGCTCAAGACCCAACACTCAAGAGTCCCCGAAGAGCCAACTGGGACGGAGTGCTTATTGAAAAAGTAAGCGAACAAGAAATCCGTTTCACTTTGAAACAACCTTATGCTCCTTTTATTGAAAACACGACGCTTGGCATCCTTCCCCGCTCTATTTGGAAGAATGCAACAACAGACGAATTTTCTTTTAGCGAATACAACATTCTTGCAATTGGTTCTGGACCTTATCGTGTGAAAAGTGTGGGAAGAGATTCAGCTGGCATACCAAACGAATATGTACTTAAATCATTCAACGACTACATGCTTGGCGCACCCTACATTTCCACATTGCGTATTCGCTTCTATGGAAACGAAAATGAACTCGCACAAGCTCTTGAGCAAGGAGACATTGAGAGCACGAGCGGATTATCTGCAAACATCATTAAGGAATTTGAATCCCGTGGAACAGAGGTAGAGAAAGCGATTCTCCCAAGAGTGTTCGGAGTTTTTCTTAACCAAAACGAAGCTTCAATTTTTACCAACAAAGAAGTTCGCGAGGCACTTGATTATAGTATCGACAAAGAAGCTCTTGTATTAGATATCTTGTCAGGATATGGAACTCCAATTAATGGCCCTATTCCCCCAAAGGCATACACCGCCCAAGAAGGTACGACAACCTCAGCGGAGGATCGAATCAAAGGGGCACAAAAGATACTCGAAGATGCAGGATGGCAGAAAAATTCAGAGACAGGAATATTTGAAAAGAAAACAAAATCAGGCACACTCACACTGCAGTTTTCTCTCGCAACCGGAGATGCTCTCGAGCTCAAGCGTGCTGCAGCGATGATTCAAGAAACGTGGGAAGCGCTCGGGGCAGATATTGAGGTAGAGATTTACGAGACGGGAGACCTAAACCAAAATGTAATTCGCCCTCGTACGTACAATGCGCTCCTCTTCGGAGAAATTGTAGGACGCGACCTTGACCTCTACCCATTCTGGCATTCATCACAAAGAAACGATCCCGGACTCAACATCGCGCTTTATGTAAATAACTCCGTCGACAAACTCTTAGAAGAAGCACGCTCCACCACTGACCGTAAGATCCAGATGGAGAAGTACAAAGAGTTTGAAAGCATTATCAAAGAAGAAACACCATCCATTTTCCTTTACTCACCAAGCTTTCTGTATGTGATTCCTCAAAAAGTAGAGAAGCTTTCTTTAGGACAACTCACAATACCAGGCGAACGCTTTCTGAATGTCCACGAATGGTACATAGAAACAAGTAAAGTGTGGAAAATATTTAATCGAAACAAGTAATACTTATCATGAACGAAGAGACTCACAATTCAACTCCAAAGACAGACGCACCCGCTAGTCCTGCACGTTACCCTGCCAATCACGGCCCTCGCCATAATGGAGGAGAAAGACGTCGAAGTGGAGGCGGAGGAAATTTTGCAAAACGACCACGCACAAGCTTCCGACGGCCAACTTCCCCTCGCCCACTCCCAAAGACGCAGGATTCGTCAAAAATCCCCCCTATCGGAGATAGTATCCGCATAATCCCTCTCGGAGGGGTGGAAGAGGTTGGAAGAAACATGACCGCTATTGAATTCGGCGATGACATCATTATCGTTGATGCTGGATTCCAATTTAAAGATGAAGAAACTCCAGGCATAGACTACATTCTTCCAAACACAAAATACCTTGAAGAACATCAAGGAAAAATCCGCGCGCTCTTCATTACCCACGGACACCTCGATCACATCGGTGGTATTCCTTATATCATTGACCGAATCGGCTACCCTCCAGTCTACACACGACAATTTGGTGCAATCATGATTCAAAAGCGCCAAGAGGAATTTCCGCACTTAAAGCCTCTTGATATCCGAATCATTGACGGAGAAGAGACTATATCTTGCGGAGGATTCAAAATAAAAACTTTCCCAATCTCTCATACAATTCCTGATTCAATGGGTCTTGTGATTCAAACTCCTTATGGAGATATCGTCTTCATTGAAGACGTACGTGTCGATAACATCAAAGGTGTTCCGACTGATGAAGAAGTTGAACAATACAAACGCTTTAAAGACAGGAAAGTTCTCCTGCTTACCATGGACTCAACAAGTATTGAGAAGCCGGGATTTTCTCTATCAGAAAATGTGGTAACGGAAAACATCGACGCTTTTATTAAAGGCACCAGCGGACGGTTAATCATTGGAACATTTGCTTCTCAGGTAGAAAGAATCATTGCAATCATCGAGAGTGCGGCCAAGTATGGAAAGAAGGTTGTGGTTGAAGGAAGAAGTATGAAAACCAACCTTGAAATCATCAAGCACTTAAAACTTGTTGATACCAAACACGTCGTTCCAGTGGAGCAAATTGAAGACTACCCACCAGATAGAATTGTAATGCTTGTTACAGGAGCTCAGGGAGAAGAATTTGCTGCCCTTATGCGAATCGCAAATAAGACTCATAAATACGTAAAGCTTAAGAAGACTGACACCGTACTTCTGTCGTCATCAATCATCCCGACAAACTACAAATCAATCGTAAAGCTTAAAGACAACCTCTACCGTACAGAGGCTAAGGTTATCACCTACCTTGACTCAGACATCCATGCTAGTGGTCACGGAAATCGTGATGAGCTCAGATGGATTCATGACCAGATTGACTACAAGTTCTTTATGCCTGTGCACGGAAATCACTATATGCTCCGTCAGCACGCAGACCTCGCCTATTCGCGTGGAATTGAGAGAGACCGCGTCGTTGTTCCGGATAATGGCTCTATCATTGAAATACAAGATAAAGGAGAGAAGATTGTAATCCTTAAAGAAAAGGCTCCCGACAGTTTGGTATTAGTTGATGGTTTTGCAATTGGAAACGCTCAAGAAGTGGTTATTCGAGATCGAAAAATGCTTGCCGAAGACGGAATGTTTGTGATCATTGCTTCAATCAATGTAAAAACTGGAAAACTAAGGAAGTCTCCAGATATTATTTCTCGAGGATTCGTATATCTGCGAGAATCGCAAGATCTACTCCAGCAAACTCGTATCCTTATTAAGAGAACAATTGAGAAAAGTTCCGCCGGCATGAACCCGATCAACTTTGATTACGTAAAGGGATCTGTCACAGATACTGTTGAGAAATTCTTGTTCCAAAAAACAGCGAAGCGTCCTATCGTTATCCCAGTTATCCTCGGGGTCTAGAGAATTCGTCTGATATAATGCTTCGCAGGAATGGGAAGCGTTATATCTCACATAAAAAGAAATACATCCTTGGTTGCTGTGTATGGCGCAAATATCCTCATTGCGGCCCACTTCTATCTTGTTATCTATATCAACTCCACTACACTTGGACGCTTTTTTAGCGACCAGCAAGTGGGCTTTTTCTTTATCCTGGGAGCGCTCATTAGCGTCATCTTATTCCTAATTACCCCAAAACTTCTTCGTAGACATGGAGTATTTCATTACTTTCTAGGAATTTTTTTACTCGAATGCATCGCAATTATTGGACTTGCCTTCTATGATTCCAAGATAGGAACTGTACTCTTTTTCCTTGTACATCAAGCGAGCGTTCCGATGCTGACCTTTTCTCTTGATGTGCTATTTGAAACAACTTCCAAGGATGAGAAAGAAACCGGGGAACTTCGAGGGCTCTACATCACCATTGCAAGCTTAATGCTCGTAATTGCCCCGAGTATTGTCGGACTCATCTCTCAAAGATTCCCTCTTCAACACGTATACGCTCTTTCTCTATTCTTCCTCTTCCCCCTTCTCTTAATATCTTTTACTCATCTCAGAAAAATTCACACCACTGCTCCAAAGCAGATAGATATCGCGGAGACACTTAAGGACACCTGGAAAAAGCGCGACCTGCGATACGGGATTCTTGCTCACTTTATCCTGCAATTCTTTTACGCCTGGATGGTTATTTATCTCCCCCTCTATCTCACTCAAATCATTGGGTTCACCTGGGCAGAAATAGGAATGTTATTTACCATCATGCTCCTTCCTTTTCTCCTATTTGAAGTTCCTGTTGGATGGCTCGCGGACAAAAAACTTGGAGAAAAAGAACTTATGATTTCAGGTTTTTCTATCATGGCAATCGTGACTGCGTGCTTCCTCATTCCCACAACTGCTTCGTTTTGGACTTGGGCCGTTCTTCTTTTCTTAAGTAGAGTTGGGGCAAGTATTGCTGAGATAACTACCGAAAGTTATTTCTTTAAACACACAAAAGGAAAAAATGCTGATCTTATCAGCATTTTTCGGGTGACTCGCCCTATTTCCTATCTTTTCGCTCCGATGATTGCGATCCTTGCCCTTTCTTTTATGGATCTTGGGCAAGCGTTTTGGGTCCTTTCAATCGTAACAGCCTCTGGGGCACTCTTTGCCTTCGAGATAACGGATACTCGGTAAGAACTACGAACTCACCTCCCCCTGAGCTCCATGTGGCTCACCTTTTGCATGAGTACCATCTTCGCAACCACAAATCGCAAGCTCTTCACCTTTCTTATTGCAAAAATCTGCTTGGCACACTCCCGGAGTTTCGCTCACAGACTTACATTCTCCCTCACATACGTAATGGTTCGGATTCATAATAATTATGATTTCTTAACTTTTTTTATTTCTTTCTGGAATGCTTTCCAATGCTTCTTCAAATCGTTGCCAAGAGAATCTACTTCGGTTGTATCGATTGACTTTATCGCCTTGTACTTTCGAAGAACCGCATCAACGACCTGATTATACTCTTCTTCACTCTCTGTTTTTGCCTTCTCAAGCTTTTCAATAACCTCACCTTTTGCTTTTACCACCCAACCCTTAACTTGTTTACGGTTCTTTACTGCATCCTTACTTCCGTAAAGAAAATATGCTCCTGCAAGAGACGCGAGAGCTACTGCACCCAAAACTATTGGTGCTTTTGAAGATTTTGTGTTTTTTGTATTTTTTGTTTGTTTTTTCATATTATTTTCTCTTAGCCTTTGATGATTTTACCTGGTCGGTGATCTTTTTGAGAAAAGAAAATATACCCTCCTTAGTTTTCTCTCGAATAGCACCGACATCTTCGATAATAGCTTCACCTTCAAGACGTGCTTTCGAGGACAGCTTCCGCGCGTCACGCAATATTCCAATAAGATGAATAAGCGCAACACAAAGAAGCAGGGTGACTGCTACTACCGAAATACTTGTAACGACAAAAAATATGTCTGACTTAAGTAACTCCATCGGAGCTATTGTACCACTGAAAGTCCCTCACTCAAAAGATATAGGCACAATAAGGGAGTCATCTCTTATTGGATCGCCAGATGGGTTATCTTTTCGGAGAACTAGAGTTCCTTTCTTGGTTTGTGGCTTTTCTTTCAAAGTAACAGTTGCTCCAAACGGTACGAAGTTTTCTGTCATCCACTCACCTTTTGCCTCCCCATATCCCTGCCCGATAACTTTGTTATTTGCATCGAGAACATCAATAGGAAAAGTCGCTTCAAAAAACCAATATCCTCGAGCAATACCAGAGAGCGTGATTGTATCCCCTACTCGACTATTCGGTCTTGGGCTTTCGAGGACAATAAGATCAATCTTCTGTGAAGCATTTCCAATATCCTCAACAAAAGTTTTATTCTTTGATGCGCACTGTCGTGGGTAAGACTCCATTACCGGAAAACCTTTTTCCACACAATCGTCAAAGTTCAAAGGCTCTAAAGCAGGTTGTCTTACAAACAACGTCCCGATTAGAAAGAGAGACACTATGACTACAAGAGCGAGAATTATCTTTTTCACAATCCTTTTAAGATTAACACTAAGGGGTAACCACCACGCTCGCCACACCTGCATCCACCGTAGCCTTAGAAACCCCCGCTACACCCAGAGCGCTTGAAGCGCTTGAGTGCCAAGTTGTACCAGCAGGATATGTAGCAGAGGAGCTTCCGATGATTGCATTATTGGTCCACACAGAGTTACCAAGAGCTCCCTTAAGCCATGCAACTAATCCTTCACCAGAGCTTGTGGCACCAAGACCATACCTACCCTTAGGAATAACGTTGTTAGTAAATTTCAAATTGTAGACCGGAGTCTTATAAGCTCCACTGAGGTCAAAAAGTAACGCCGACTCAAGAGCACCAGCTCCTGCAATCGTATTCCGGTCAATTGTGACATCCCAGTTCTCAGCTGTGAATATCATATTTGGCCTGTTTTGATTCGTATAAGGAGCCACCGCTACTGCATCAGACCAGTTCTCTGTAAACACGAAACGTTCATTTGTAGAATACGTTTCATTTGTGCGAGGAGTATCATCCGCTCTTCCTGCGATAGACAACCATACCCCAATCCTCTCAAACCTATTTCTGCGAACTGTCCAATCAGATGTTTGACAAGTTTCACACGATCCACCTTGATTTGTCGATTTCAAAACGACAGCCGCATGACCCGGAGCTCCTCCTGGATTGTCATACCAGTTACCACTAAACACATTCTCTTCCACTAACACACGTTGTGAATTTTTACTTTCTATAAGGTTTTTAATGTTCCAACCCTTACCCATCCAACTATCAGGCTTATAGATGTGGTTACGTCTTACTGTAATATCAGAATTTATAGTTCCTGGCACAGTAGGATCTGCTCCTCCAAACATAATGTTCTCCGAAGCGGCGCTCAAATGGTTATTTTCCACAAGTGCAGGTCCTGGGGTAGTAGCAAATAGAATACATTGTGAGTCCGCCAGGTACATGTGAATTTCTTCACACCAGTTTCTAATGAAGGTTAGCGATTTACCACTTGCAAACCAAGCACGGCGGAAGTGTTGTCCAGGCCAGCCGTGTACATAAGTTCGATCAAAGACAATGTCAGAAGGAAGATCGCTTGCAACCTTCTCATTAAGATTACTTATTATTACGAGATTAGTAGGGCCAGTAACGTCAGTTGAATCGCTGGTTATCTCTACCCCAAGCACCATGACTCTCGCTGACCTTGAAGCGAACTCCATTGCCGTCAAAGTGTTAGGAGTTATGATTTTTGCTAAAGGAGCAGCAAGCGTTGGGGTCATACGACCTGAAGGAAGAGGAACCGAAGGGTCAGTCCTCAAGACTATCCAGCCAGAAGTGTCAGTTGAAGACCTTGCTGGAAAAATAAAGCGTCCAGTATGAACTGAGCCTGGAGCAAGACACAATACCGCATTTCCCTTTGCTGCAGTGATAGCCTGCTGCAACCCTCCTACTGGCACATTCACAGTACAAGGCAGAGTATCAAGATTAGAAGGATATGTAGGCACGCTTCGAGGCAACTCAACAATAGGTGAACCCGTATTAGATACAGATACAGTTACTGCTCTATATGACGTACCATTTGGCCCGGTACAATCAAGCATGTATCTAGGATTAGTTCCCGTAGGATTCACTACCTGAGTTCCTGAAGTTGCCTTTACTCCTGTCCACGCACCACTTGCATTACATGAAGTCGTATTTACTGATGACCAAGTAATCGTAGCTGAAGAACCTGGAGTAACCACAGTAGGAGATGCGCTGATTGAGACACTCGGCTGCGTACTAGTTCCAACTGTAACAGTTACATTCTGGGACACAGTACCATTTACGCCAGTACACGAAAGACTATAGGTTGTGCTTACTGTCGGAGTCACACTTTGTGTTCCAGAAACTGCCTTCGTCCCCGCCCATCCGCCTGACGCAGTGCATGACGTTGCGTTAGTTGAGCTCCATGTGAGTGTTGCAGACTGACCTGAAGTAATTGAAATTGGATTTGCAGAAAGAGTAAGTGTTGGCTGAACTGGTGGTGGTGTGTACTTATCTAAGAAATCTTCAACACTCCATCCATCAGGAGTAGCAGTGTAATCAATATTCCACCAATGAAAACCTCCTCCGTACGTTGGACCTCCAACCACGGTACCCAGAGCACTTGTCAGTTGTGTGCCAATTAGGGTTCCATTTGCGCCCGATCGAACATTAAGGCCTGAATTTGTCTGGATAGAATCTCCTGTCTTAAATTTCGTTGAAGCAGGAGGTGTTGTTACTGTAACAGTAGCTGCACCATTCACACTTCCTCCCGTCCCAGAACACGACAGAGTGTAAGTTGTATTTGCAGTTGGAGAAACTGATTCAGACCCTGAGATTGTTTTTGTTCCAGACCACCCACCGGAAGCAGTACAACTTGTTGCATTAGTTGAGCTCCATGTGAGGGTTGCAGTATCACCTGTAATAATAGTTACAGGTGACGCAGAAATAGTTACCATGGGAGCTGGTGGTGGTGGAGGTGGAGCAGAAATTACTTCCTCAAGATAGGTCTCTACTGCCCATCCATCAGGAGCATTTGTGTAATCAACATTCCACCAGACTTGAGACTCCTTACTAATCGTAGGGCCTCCAACCACAACACCAGTGGCGCCCAGAGGTTGCTGTCCCAGTCGAGAACCCGCTGCAGTTGAACGAATATTGAGTTTTGAAGTAGTTTTAACCTTGTCACCTATATCAAATTTTGCCGCAGGTGGCGGAGGAGGAGGTGGAGCATTTACTGTAACCGTAGTTGATTGATTAGTAGATCCACCACTTCCTGCGCAAGAAAGTGTATATGTTCCCGAGCTAGATGGAGAAACTGATTCAGATCCAGAGGTTGTCTTGGTTCCAGACCATGCGCCAGATGCGGTACAACCAGTAGCATCTGATGATGACCAAAGGATGGTGGAAGAGTTACCCGAAATGATTACTGCAGGAGATGCGGAGATAGTTACCGTGGGAGCTGGTGGTGGTGGAGGTGGTGGTTGAGTTGGTAGACAAGCCGCTGAAGCATTTCCAGAAACAGCAGGAAGGGTCCATGCAGAAGCTAGAGTGCCATTGAGAGCGCGAATTTGATATGCGTAACTTGCACCAGGAGTAAGATTTGTGTCAGTAAATGAATTAACGGTTACTGGTGGCCTCTTGCCCCCTGGCATGCTGTAAATCTCATAGGAAGTTGCTCCAGAAGTTTTTTCCCACGAAAGATTCACCTGTCCACCACACGCTCCAGATACAACCTTTAGGTGTGTTGGAGTTGAAGGTGCCGTCCCTCCAGAAGTAAGAGCCAGATTCATTCCCACTTCAACAAAAGTCCCCAACTGTTTACTCATTTTTCCAAATGACGTAAATATCACTAATAGAAGAACTGCAATTACTGCAACTCTCCTTAACCCTTCCTGTTTCATTAATTTAAAATTAAGTGATTAATCTGGTACCAAAACCCCACTGTAAGCAATCGCTTTATTTTAGCACAAAATAACCCCTCGGGGGTCATTTTGTTTAATGCATAGCCCTAAAAGGACGGGCTCTTTATAGGCCTTCTCCCCTACTTTTGTAGCTCAACAAGCTTTTGCTGAGTCTTTGGACCAACTGCTCCAAATCCTGTAGTTTCTGGAGTGCCACTCGCTGCTATACCATACTGAAGCTGTAAATCTTGAACCGCCTTTTCAGTCACAGGTCCAAAATACCCTGAGATACTCTCTGTAAAGAACCCGAGTTTAGACAAGACTTCTTGGAGTGCCGTAACATCATTACCCTTCATCCCCTTTATAAGAGTCCTGTTAAACACGAGACCTACCGCACTTTCGCCAAGAACTACTGGGGTATTCGTAATAGCGAATACTGGACCGTTACTGACTGAAAGAGGTGGAGGAGTGGTACCCATTCCATTTCCTGATACCGCATTCTTTGTTGCGGCAAGTACGGCTGGGATATTTGCTCCTTTACCAGCAGAAAGTGCGGTTGAGTAATTCGAGTAAAGCGGAGTTGTTGGGTATTTAGTGGTTGAGTAGGCGTTACTTGGCTGATTAGTGTACACCACGTTACCAGAATAGTTATATACACCTGTCACTACCGCCTTGAGAGCTGCCTCAGTATATCCCGGAACCACTCCATATTGACCGAACGGTGCAATGTTATCTACGTAAGTGAAGTTCGTTGCGGTCGGAGACGTCCCCCCAGTTATGTAGTGCTGAATTGCCCCACCCATCGGATCCCACGTATTATTTCTGTAAGTTACGTCCTGAGCATTGTTGTAAAGCTCAATCAACCGTCCAACTCCCGTATACGGCGCGACGTTAATATTCTGGAATAAGTTATGTTCAAATAAAACCCTTGAAGTTAGTCCCCCAATCTTATTAGCATTACTTGAACCAGCGTTTCCAGAAATATTTCCAGTACCCCCAACATTTCTTACCACGTTGTAACGAGCCGTAAAATCGGTTGTCTGACACCACACACACTTACCGCCTTGATTAGTGGATCTGAGCAAGATTGCATGTCCAACCTGTCCGTCGCTCCAAGAACCGTCAAACACATTCCCCTCAACAAGAATCCTCTTGCCAGCCTTTATTTCGAATAGATTTTTCTTTGTCCACAATGTAGTTCCACCAGTTCCCTTCCAAGTGGTCGGCGTATAGATGTGATTGTTTCTTATCTCAATATCAGAAGGAATAGCACCTTGAACGGTAGGGTCCGCACCGCCAAACATCACATTCTCCCCTGCGCCTTCAAGCATATTATTCACAATCTTAATCGGACCATTTGTATTCCATCCTGCAATTGCTTGGCTATCAAAACCCTTTGCGTGACATTCACCCAAGTAACTATCTACGACAGCAACATAAGCACCGTCTACACGCACACAACGTTGTACTCCAGTAGTAGGTTGAGAATGAACGTACACCCTATCCAAAGTAATGTTGTTTGGGAGATCTACGCTATTCAGAGAACTACCCGGATCGATCGAAACAATCGCAGTCTGGATATAAGAGGTATTTGATATTGCATTTGTCACCTCAAGACCGATGAGCCTGTAATGATGAGACCCTGAAGGGAAACTGAGTGTATTACCCGTATTGGTTGAGACAATCTTTGCCATATTTACCGCATCGGACGGACCGACTCTAACTCCTGAGGGTGGTAGACTTGTGTGTTTATTGGTACGCACAACAATCCATCCGCTACCCGTAGCTTTCTTTGGGAAGGTGAAGTTTCCTGTGTAAGTTGAACCCGCCACTAATTCAATAGTGTCACCAAGCTGAGCCTGATTAAGAGCACTTTGAAAAGCGGTAGAATCCCCAACTGGAATCGTCCAGACCTTTCCAGTCTGCGTCGGCATTGGGACCTGGAAAATCAAAGGCTGGATTGGAAGTGTTACAGGTCCAGTTACTGCACTCATATTAACCGCCACGTTCTTTGTTACACTTCCCCCATTTCCAGCACAAGTAAGTGTATACGTTGTGTTTGCAGTTGGAGAAACACTTTGTGTTCCTGAAGTTGCTTTTCCTCCTGTCCATCCGCCTGATGCAGAACATGATGTTGCATTTGTTGATGACCAGGTGAGAGTTGCAGATTGACCTGCGGTGATTGAAGTTGGAGATGCAGAGAGGGTTACGGTTGGCAGAGGATTTGTCACCGTCCCCACATTGACAATCACACTTTGTGTTGCAGATCCAGCACTTCCGGTGCAGGTAAGCGTATAGGTTGTTGTTGCAGTCGGAGATACACTTTGTGTTCCTGAAGTTGTTTTAGTTCCTGTCCAACCATTAGATGCGGTACATGACGTTGCATTTGTTGATGACCAGGCGAGGGTTGACGTACTACCAGCCGTAACTGATGTTGGGTTTGCAGAAAGGTTTACGGTTGGAGTTCCTGGAGGCGGACTTACGGTAGACTTTATAAGGTATGGCTCAAAGCTCCATCCGTCAGGCGCATTAGCATAATCAATATTCCACCATGTACTTAATTCATTTGCAGATTGAACAGTCATTGGACCACCAATAACTTTTCCGAGAGCACGAAGTGGTTGTTGGCCAAGAATAGTTCCAGCTGGGGTTCCTCGCACATTAAGATTTGCTGTAGTTTGTACAGAGTCTCCAATAATGAATTTATTATTTGACGAAGAGACACTCACACTAACCGACTGACTCGCGCTTCCCCCTGTTCCTGTACACGTGAGTGAGTAAGTAGTTGCAACTGCCGGAGACACACTTTGTGTTCCTGAGGTTGTCTTTATTCCTGTCCATCCATTAGATGCGGTGCAACTTGTTGCATTAGTTGATGACCATGTGAGCGTCGATGATTGTCCTGCAGTGATTGAAGTTGGAGATGCGGATAGGGTGACGGTTGGAGTATTTCCTGGTGGTGGAGTAACGGTTGATTTAACAAGATATCCTTCAAAACTCCATCCGTCTGGTGCGTTCACATAATCAACGTTCCACCAAATGCCATCACCCGCAGCTACTGGCCCTGCAAGTACTTTTCCAAGAGCGCCAAGCGGCTGTTGTCCGAGAAGAGTTCCTCCTGCGGTTCCTCGCACATTAAGGTTTGCAGTGGTCTGCACAGTATCACCTACGGCAAACTTCTGAGTCGGCGGAAGGGTCACGGTTCCAATTGAAACAGTCACACTCTTCGTTGCACTTCCCCCATTTCCAGCACAAGTAAGTGTGTACGTTGTTGTCGCAGTCGGAGACACACTTTGTGTTCCTGAGGTTGTCTTTGTTCCTGTCCAACCATTAGATGCAGTACATGAGGTTGCATTGGTTGATGACCATGTGAGTGTTGATGATTGTCCTGCAGTGATTGAAGTTAGAGATGCGGAGAGAGTTACGGTTGGAGCTGGGGCAGTCGTTACCGAAACAGCCGCGCTCTGATTAGCACTTCCTCCCGTGCCGGTACAAGTAAGAGCGTAATTCGTGTTTGACGTTGGAGAGACCGACTCAGAACCAGAGGTGGTTTTTGTTCCAGACCAACCGCCTGATGCAGTACAGCTTGTTGCATCAGAGGATGACCAAGTGAGAGTTGCAGATTGTCCTGCACTGATTGAAGCTGGAGATGCGGAGAAGGTGATGGTTGGGACTGGAGTTGTAGTTATGGTTACAGGAACAACCACACTCTTCGTTGCACTTCCCCCTGTTCCTGTACACGTGAGTGAGTAAGTAGTTGCAACTGCCGGAGACACGCTTTGTGTTCCTGAAGTTGTTTTAGTTCCTGTCCAACCATTAGATGCAGTACATGATGTTGCATTTGTTGATGACCATGTGAGTGTTGTAGATTGTCCTGCAGTGATTGAAGTTGGAGATGCGGAGAGAGATATAGTCGGAAGAACTGGAGAAGAATCTTTCGGAGCCTGATCACCAGTTGACGCAACCGTAACAGTGACAGATTTAGACACAGTACCAAAAGAAAGAGTATAAGTGGTCGACTTCGTAAGTGATCCTGTATTTTTTTCTCCGACACGACTTACAGAGAGACCTTCAGATCCAAATATTCCACCCTTCAACCTCCCTGTAGTACATGTGGAGCTGGCCTCCCAGTAGACAGCAGTACTCGAACCGGAAGCAATCGATGATTTGCCTGAAGCAAACACTGAAATAGAGCAGGCTCCGGTAGAAACTTCAGCAACACTGCTTCTGTCTGCAATAAGTTGAGCAATCTGTGCCAAAAGCGATTGGACAGTTCCAAACATCGCATCTATATCTGCTTGAGTATAGGCTCCAGCTGTTGAAGGTATTAAAAATGAAACAATGAGAGCTAGGACACAAACGTATTTTGTAACTATAGTTTTCATAACACTCGTAAATTGTCCGATAATGGATATCCTTAATAGTAACCCATTCTGAGGATTTATATACCTCTCAAGGATAGGCAGAACCCTTTCTGCCATTGTAGCTAAGAATCTGGGGGTTAAGGAAGCCCCGCAACGCATACTCCCCTAACAAACAAAAAATCCCCTCTCGGAGATTTTTTGTTTGAGTACACCAGTTACTGAACCGCGTACATTACGATTTAGGGAGTAATATTTATATTCGGTATTCTCCCTGTCCACTTCAAGTAATTCATACTCCAACGGTAATTTTGACTGAACTGTTTACCGTTTCCTAGCCATGCTTTATTAACTCCACCTGTAAATAGTTGGTCTCCCTTGGTTACATATGAGATATCTCCTGTCTTATGATAGAGCCATCCATAAATAGGAGAAACTAAGTTGTTAAGATCTGGAGCTGGGGTCCTGCCTCCTTGACCTGTAACAGTACGATCATAATAAGGGAAAGCCTGTGCGGTAGCGTCCCAAAGCGTATTCCACATGAAGTCAGCTGCCGTTTTGACTAAAACCGGTACTCGAGGGTCTCCAGTAAGGTCATACCAACCTATTAAAGCCTCCGAAGTCAGAGCGAGCATAAAGGGTGGTAAATAATTAGCGTTCTTGCCTATTACCCACTGGTCCATATGACCCACAGCCAGATCCACCATGTCTTGTAATTTTGGATTTCTACCTGCTCCAAGTTTCTCAGCATCTATCATTGCGTTTATGCTGTAAGCAATTTCTCGACTAGACTCTTGTTCTACGTTCCACTTTAGTGGATATGAAGCCGCTTTTCCAAGCATAATAGCTGCGGACTGAGACTGCGCATCACCAGTACGTTCAAAGTCCATCCTAAGTCCCTTAGAAAATCTTCTCCAACCAGGCACTGATCCATTGTTGGTAATTACGTAGTTGCGATACATTGACTCAACCCATTGTGCACAATTAGTTGCCCAACTTGGATCACCAGTGTAATCAGACAAATTGTAGTATACGCGCTCTCCGTCGTAATACCACACTCCAGATTCCACCCCGGGACTTATACTTGAATTACAATAAGTCAATCCATATTTATTCATGTCTGAAACATATTTTGTCATGGCAGAAAGAGCAGGAGGTGTGCCAGGAGTTTGCGTAGCTAGTGGTTGAGGAGCTGGAAGGACTGTTACCGGAATATTTAGTGTTGCAGTTGCACCGTTTCCTCTATCTTTTGCTGTCAAAATAACCGTATATGATCCTGGAGGTGTTGCTGCTGAAGTTGAAATTCTGTAAGCAATATCACCGTTGCCTTTGTAGAAATAGTAACCTCCGGTGCTTTGGATACAACAATCTCCTTCCGCCCATTTAAACGTTGAATTAGGGATAGGATTTTGTACGGTAACATCGACATTTGAAGTTGAAGCACCGTTATCACCAAAGATTGAACCAATTAGATTAAATCCAGCAAAGACGTTTAGGGATTGTGTACCCTTAAAGTTCATCCTAAGTATAGAAGTAGTACTTCCAACTGTAACACTGGTACTCTGCGTCGCGCTGCCACCAACTCCTGTACAGGTCAGGGTGTAAGTGGTGTTTGTGGAAGGGGTCACGACTTCGGTACCCGATGTAGCCTTACTTCCCGTCCATCCACCGGAAGCGGTGCAACTTGTTGCATTTGTTGATGACCAAGTAAGTGTTGCAGATTGTCCTGCAGTAACTGATGTTGGAGATGAGGAGAGGGTGACGGTAGGTTGAGGATTTGTCACCGTTCCTACATTAACAGTCACACTTTTCGTTTGAGATCCCCCACTTCCGGTACAGGTAAGTGTATACGTTGTGTTTGCAGTTGGAGAAACACTTTGTGTTCCTGAAGTTG
>CAZRVE010000002.1:0-55480 GCA_964603485.1 uncultured Candidatus Saccharibacteria bacterium | reverse complement strand
AGCACTGCTCTATCCATTGAGCTACGGGGACAGGTATCTTTTATACTACACGACGAGAGGGAAGTGAAATAGCTATTATTTTCCCTTTACCTCTTTATATCGAAAGCAGTTTTTTACATGATCGTTTACCATTCCCACCGCCTGCATGTGAGCGTATATTGTTGTGGGTCCGAGAAATTTAAAACCCCTTTTCTTTAAATCTCTTGCAAAAAGAACAGCTTCTTCAGTCATTACGGGAAGTTCTTTTAAGTCCCTTCTTTTGCCATCAATTTGCTTATTATTCACGAAGTTCCACATATATGACGAGAAGCTTCCAAATTCTTTTTTTACTTCAAGAAAACGTTGCGCATTATTGATGGTTGCTTCGATTTTTAAGCGATTGCGAATGATTGAAGCATCTTTTACCAGGCGAGCAACATCTCGTTTGGTAAATTGGGCAACTTTCTCTGGGTCAAATTGAGCAAAGCACTTTCGGTAACCTTCTCGTTTATAAAGAATTGTTCGCCACGATAAGCCAGCCTGAGCACTTTCAAGCACAAGAAATTCAAATATTTTTTTGTCTGTCGTAATTGGAAGCCCCCACTCAATATCATGATATTTGATCATGAGAGGATCGTTACTTGGCCAAGCGCATCTTTTTTTCATGTGAGCACGGGGAGACTTGAACTCCCAAGGGTTTCCCCATACGCTTCTGAGACGTACGCGTATACCAATTCCGCCACGCGCTCTCTGCTTAAATTAAAAGGGTGGGCGATACAGGACTCGAACCTATGACCTTCCCGGTGTAAACGGGTTGCTCTACCAACTGAGCTAATCGCCCCTATTATTTATTCAAAAAACTACCAAGACAGCTAACCGCACCTATATTTCTCAAAATAACTACCAAGACACCCAACGTCTCTATATAATTTCAACTTTTTTAAAATCTTAAAAAGATTGAATGTAGCTAGAGTATAGCAAAGAAGGCCTTTTATCAAGAGAGGCTCTCTGTTAGAGTGGCAGGTATGACTACGGAGATTCCTATCCTCTACGAAGACGAAGATTGTGTGGTGATTAATAAGCCTGCGGGGCTTATTGTTCATTCTGATGGAAAAAGAGAAGAAGAGTCGGTTGTCGACTGGATTCTTGAGAAGTATCCAGAATCTAAAGATGTAGGGGAGCCCCTAGTCCTCTCTTCTGAGAAAGTTGTTCCACGTCCCGGAATCGTTCATAGAATTGATAGGGAGACATCGGGCGCACTCCTCATTACTAAAAACCAAGAAGCCTTCACTTTCTTCAAGAGTCAATTTAAGGAGAGGGATATTGGAAAGGAATACCATGTTTTTGTTCACGGGAATATTTCTCAAGAGTTTGGAACTATTGATCGTCCTATTGGACGCTCGCGAAGTGATTTCAGACAATGGTCAGCACAGAGGGGAGCTCGAGGAGAGCTTCGAGAGGCAATTACCCGTTACGAGGTAGGAAAGAGGGGGGAAGGTGTTACGTTTGTGGTGGCAAAGCCTCTTACGGGAAGAACGCATCAAATACGTGTTCACTTTAAAGCCATCAATCATCCGTTGGTGGGTGACGCGCTCTATGCACCTAAGTTGCCGCCTCTATTAGGTTTCAAACGCCTCGCACTTCACGCCTACACACTAGAATTCTTCGATAGAAAGGGAGAGAGGCACTCTGTCAGCGCTCCATATCCAGAGGATTTTGAAAACGCTTTGAGTTTGATTGGGGTAACTCTCTAGTTGCACCACAGGGAGCCTTGTGGTAGATTGGTTGCCTATATATGACTAAGGTAAGAGCAAACACCTCTCCCGTAAACATGTCTGAGCGAGCAAAGCTCGACCTGCACGCAGGAGACACGGTAAAGGTTTGGCAAAAAATTCAAGAAAAAGGTAAAACACGACTTCAACTTTTTGAGGGTCTTGTTCTTGCGGTGAAGCATGGCAAAGAAGCGGGAGCCACTTTCACCGTTCGTCGTGTTGCAAGTGGTGTTGGGGTAGAAAAGATATTCCCACTCTATTCTCCGCTTATCGACAAGATCACTATTACAAAGCGAGCACAGATTCGAACTGCGAAGCTTTACCACATCCGCAAAAAAGCTGCGAAGGAAATAAAGCGACAGATGAGACACACACGAAGTGTCGCTCCGGTTGCAGAGGAAGAAGAGGTTGAGGTAGAAGCCCCAGAAGTTATCGCAGAAGAAGTAGCAGTTGCTAAGGAAGAATAAAATCCGCCATCTGACAAACTCAGGGCGGATTTTTCTTTGGGTTGAAAAGTCGTAGTCTATTCGTTATAGTGTTTGAGCATTTTTATGCCCGGGTGGAGAAATTGGTAGACTTACTACCTTGAGGTGGTAGCGCCGAAAGGCATGCAGGTTCGAGTCCTGTCCCGGGCACATGAAAAAACATCTTTGAAATTTCAAGGATGTTTTTTATAACCCTCGACTCAAAGCTTTTTATTATTTGTAATACGTAATCCACACTAGAGTTTTTTGTTTATTCCGATATGATGTACCCCGACCTGTTCTTTCCGAAAGACTTATTAAAATTATAAATACGTGTCACATCGCGCGTGTTACGTGGCCTATATTTATTTTTTTAATATTCTTTCACAAGAAAACCGCCCAAGGGCGGTTTTCTTGCTGGAGATTGGCTACATTTGTATCGACATTTTGTTTTTTTGTTCTCTGGTTCTATATGCACAGGAAAATATACCCAAGGGTCTTGTAGGATAAGGAAAGACCTGAACATACGGAGAACCTTATGACTTCTTGCTTGAAGCCACGCGACCCCGTTGAGGAGATTGCGCAGAGCTTTCTTTCTTTCCTCCGGGTAAAGGGGATAAGCACTCGTTTTCTACCCAGGGCGACAAGGCAGCAGATGAAAACCGCAGGTGAAGCAAACGCGACTTTCAGCGCTGATCTTGAAAGAAGGGTTCGAGAATTTCTAGACACTCACCAGCTCTGGAGGTGCTCGGATCTTGAAAGCCTTGGGCAGATTCCACTCAATCTCAAGGTGAGAAAGAGGTTTTTCGTGCCGTGTCGCCTGATTTCTCAAGCTGACCAGCGCACATTCCCAAGACCTCGCAGTCGGGACGTTCCCATTCACCTAGAAGAGGTAAATGCGCTCACTGCGTGTTTTGGATGTCTGTTCGTCCGAGAAGGCTTTAGTCATCTTAGGGACATGGATGCTCTGGATGATCTCAGGGTAATCGTTGTCTCAGCACTTGGGGACCTAGGATATTCATTGGAAGAGGATTATGCGGTAGGCATTGGCCTTCCTGTTCTCGCTGATTGGCATTGGTGTCCAAATTACTTCTGCCTTGCGAAGAAGGAGGGGGCGATACGTCCTGTGTATCGACAATCCTCTCAGCAGCTGAGACTCGCTGTTGTTTTCTAGAGAATAAAAGCCATAAACGTAGAAGTTTGTGGCTTTCTTTATTTCCATATTTTGCTACACTCCTTCCCACATGGTGCCTATGGTGTAATGGTTAGCACTGAAGTTTGTGGAACTTCCAGTTCGGGTTCAAATCCCGATAGGCACCCAAGATCAAAAATAGGTATGACCGCAAGGTCATGCCTATTTTTGTGAGTCATCTGTTATACTGTCAGTCCATAATCAAGAAAATATGTATACAAAAGAGCAGTGCTGGAAATCTATTGAAAACGAAATTCGTATTATCAAGCACTTGGGAACAAAGATTCCGAGTGGGGGAGAATCATACCGACCATCCGAGTCTCAGAGGAGTACGCTCGAGCTTTTGCAGTATTTAAGTGCGGCAGGTGCTTCGACAATGAAGGCGGTTCTTACAGAAAATACTAAGGCTGGCGAAGATTACCTGGAGTTTAAAAGTGGAGTGACAGTTGAAAATTTTGCAGAAAAGATGGATCTGCAACTCGCAGATATGAAAGAGATGTTCGGGAAGTTCTCGGACGAAGACTTTAAAAAAGAGTTTGATTACTACGGTTTGCGTACCAAGGCGGAACATATAATCGAAGGAGTTTTAAAAACCTTCGCCGCATATCGGATGCAACTTTTCCTCTATGTAAAAGCAGGCGGAGTGCATGTAAGCACCTACGATGTTTGGATGGGAATCGATACTCCACCGAAGCAAAGCTGATAATAAAAAACCATCCTGAGATTCTCAAAGGATGGTTTTTAGTTTCGTCTAACTAATATCTAAGGGGTGGTAGTAGAAGCACTGGGGGACGGGAGGTTTGGTAGCTGGACGTTTATCGTTGGATTTCCCGGACTACGCATACCTTCTACTTGCTCCCGCATGTAGGGGAGAGCGAGGACAATCACAACAATTAATATCAAAATTACTATTACTGCACCGATTACCACACCTGATCCTCCGCTGACGCCACTACTTGGCGTTTCTCTGTTTTCTCCCGGGTTGTTTATAACTGTAGTCATGGTTTTAATTTTCTTATCTACATTCTTTAAGCCGTTTGTACTCCTCCGGTATTACAGTGGCTTATGTTTGTAGATGACGATTGGTAGTTGGTATAATCACTTGTATGAGCGACGATTCATCAAATCCAATACTTTTTTACGAGCATGAGTTTTATGTATTCTCAAACTTTTCTGCTTTTAACCTGGAATGGAGGGGGAAACTTTGGCCCACTTCCGAACAGGCCTACCAATCAGAGAAATTTGAGGATGAAAATTTAAAAGAACAGATTCGTACTGCAAAATCTGCGCATGACGCTTTTACTATCGCAAAGGAAAATAGAGAGAAATACAGAAAAGACTGGGACGAAGTTAAGCTTAAGATAATGAAGGAAATACTTAGATTGAAGGTTGAGCAACACCCATATGTAAAGAAGAAGCTTCTCCAGTCTGATGAAAGGGAAATTATCGAGGATTCTTGGAGGGATGATTTCTGGGGTTGGGGTCCAAATAAGGATGGGCATAATCATTTAGGTAAGCTTTGGATGGAAGTCCGAAAAGAATATCTTTAATCGGCCGAAGAGGGATTTGCAGTGGGTTTTTGTCTAGATGGTATACTGTCCATATATTGATTAACGAATAGTAATTTCAGGTATGGACACGAAAAAGAAATGGGCAGTAGGACTTATTACGGCCGCGATAATCGGAGCTCTTATTTGGTGGGGAACTACTCAAAATGCGGACGCGCCAAGTGTTGAGGAAAACGACGAGATGTTATTGGAATTTAATACGCCAAAACCTAATTCCTTGGAGCAGGCTTTGGATGTAAAAAACGCTGATTACACTATTGAGTCTCGAAAGGTGGCTATTCGTGACGGTATCGCGACTGAATCAAATTCAGGATCTGCATCGACCATTAGAACCTCAGTACTTGAGGGTCCAGCATTCGCTGATATTGATGGTGACGGAAAAAAGGATGCTATTGCGATTCTTCGCGACGAGCCAGGAGGTACTGGAATTTTCTATTACGCATCTGTGCTTCTTGCAAACTCAAACCCTCTTGTGAGCACAAATGCGGTGCTTCTTGGGGATAGGATTCGTATAAAAGAGATCTCTTTTTCTCAAGGCAAGATATCGATTGTGATTCTTGATAGGAAAGAAGGTGAACCGATGGTCGCCCAGCCTTCTCTTGAAAAGACACTCCATCTTGAGGTTGTAGAAGGATCTTTGGTGAGGATAAAAGAATAACAATGAGGAAGGAATATTTTTTTATTCTAGGGTTCGTTCTAGTCGCCCTTGTTGGAGGATTTTTCTTCATGCGGCAAGGTGATAATTCTGGAATAGATATTCCTAATCTAAATCAAAATTTACCAGTTGATTCTGGGGAAGGGGAAGTTGGTAAAGTGCAAAATGCTCAGGTGGGCGGTGTCCCAAGTTCTCTAGATTTGTGGAATATCTTTTCTCGGTATTTGAAAGCTGCCCAAGATCACGACCGTGATGCACTAAAGACATTTGCATTCGCTCTATCTCCTGCCTGCGTGGGAAGCCCTGTTTCAAAGGACTGTAT
Organism: uncultured Candidatus Saccharibacteria bacterium; assembly: GCA_964603485.1. Lineage (GTDB taxonomy): Bacteria > Patescibacteriota > Minisyncoccia > Phycocordibacterales > Zambryskibacteraceae > CAYVDB01. The sequence continues at coordinate 49,528 of CAZRVE010000002.1, read as the reverse complement.
TCAAAGAATGGATGCCGTGTATGAGGCGGGTAAAAATCTTTCTCAAAAGGAGTTCACTTCTCTTTGGGCTGATGAACGACAGGCGATTTTAATGACTACACCTAAAGAGACGGAAGACTCTCAGAGTATTGGTTTTTCTCGCGCGGTAATCTTTTTTGCAAAAAATAAGGATGGAAAATTTGGCCTTCTTGCGCTCGATCCAAAGCGCATTTGGCTTGTGAAGAAAAATGCTACTACCTCAAGGGAGATGCTTCTAGAAAATGCAAAAAAAGATATGACTGATTCTGACCAGGATGGTATTACGGATAATTTTGAGAATTGTATTTTTCCCGACAATCTTATCGTGCTTTCGGAATGCACAAAGACTAATCCAAATCTTCGTGATACCAACAACGATCTTTGGTGGGACGGTATTGGTACTTACACCAAGTTGTTTGAGTAATATATGGGCAAAATCCTCATCGCTCCAAATCGAGAAGAAATCGAAGGGTCACTTATCTTTCTTGCCGGCCCAATACAAGGGGCTCCAGATTGGCACAGTGAAGCAATCGGTTTTCTTTCTGTAAATCCTCATGTGTCCATCGCTTCACCCCGAAGGGCTCATCAGGCAAGGGGGGACTTTAATGACGGCGATTACTCAGAGCAAATACTTTGGGAATGGGAGCACATGACTCGCGCCGGTCAGAACGGAGTTATTCTTTTTTGGCTTGCGAGCCCGGGAGTAGAAGTGCCTGGGCGCGCATATGCTCAAACAACAAGGTTTGAGCTTGGAGAAACGATTACTCGGCATATATTTACAGGAATTCGAGTAGTGGTAGGGATTGAAGATGGATTTTCTAATCGTCGATACATTACAAAAAGTTTAAAAGAGAAAACACCAAACATTCCTCTCTGCTCTTCTCTAAAAGAAACTTGTGAGGCGGCACTTCTTATGTGTAATGAAATAAATAAATAAAATTCCATGCCTTGGTTTGCATACGCTTTTATTTGTGCGGTACTCCTTTCAGCCTCAGCTCTTATTGAGAAAAGAGTTCTCTCTAAGGTGCATGCGATTGATTACTCTGCAGCCCTTGCGATCACAAATCTTGTTGTTTCTCTGCCTTTTCTTTTTATTATCGACTTTAGGGCGCTTACCCCTTTTCCGCTTCTCCTTATATTCATTGCATCAATATTTGGAGCAATGGCTTTTTACCTTGTTGCGAAGGGGACTCGGCATTTAGAAATATCAACGGTTTCTCCTTTGCTCGCTCTTTCTCCGGGGACAACCTCTCTTCTCGCTTTCTTTGTTTTAGGAGAAGCACTTGATGCTCAACACATCACAGGAATTGTTCTTATGGTGGTTGGTTCCTATATTCTTTCTATGGATCCAGATAAGGGTCTAACAGAACCTTTCCGCTTTTTCGTACGCTCTCGATATGTACACTTTGTATTGTTGTCTCTGGTCCTTTATTCGTGTGGAGCTATTCTTGATAGGGCCATTATTCATGTCTTTGTGGTTCCTATTCCTGTATACATATTTTTTGCACATTTATTTATATCAATTGTTTATGCCCCAATCGGTCTTATATACGGCGGTTCTTTTTCAGGGATTGTAAAAACTTTTCGAACGGCAGGCCCTTACGTAATAGTTGCTTCCATTTTTACCGTGGGGTATCGATTCTTTCAGATGGAGGCTCTGCGACTCGCTTCGGTAGGTCTTGTTTCTGCCATCAAGCGCTCTTCTAATTTTTTCACCACGTTAGTTGGAGGAGAGTTATTCCATGAAAAAAATATTACGAGGAAAGCTATCGCAAGTCTCGTGATCATTATGGGGACACTTCTTATCGTCTTTTAGCTTTGACAGTTTTCGCACGAGCGATATAGTAAAACCTTGTAGCACATCGGGGTGCTGCATGGCTCTTTCACAGAGGGGTAGCAATGGCAACAAGCCTCGCACCGGCAGGCGAGAGTGCGCAAGCTCACGGAAGCTTGCACAACCACACTCAACGCAGAGGAGGACGCACTGTACGAACCGTAAGGGAAGAGGACCTGCAAGGTCCGGAAGCAAAGTTCTTGAAGGGCTTCGCTTCCAATACCGTGTCTGACGATACTTTTCTCGTCGGGGTCCTGACAGGACCGCAGTACTGTCGAATTCCCAGGTCGGTACCTGAGGAGCTTCGGGCAGAGTACCTCTCGGCAATTCGTCGTCATCTCGAGACGAAGTACGGACTCGCGGATCGTCGCGGACACGGCATTGGTGCCCTGACCGCAACCTACCGTAACGGCCTAAGGGGACCAGGGGAAGTGAACACAAAGCTCGGGGACATTCTTCGAGCCCGCACGACCTCGGTATCCTAGCAACGCTCAAGGTCCCAACGAAACGTTGGGGCCTTTTTCTTTTCCTGTTATCCTTAAGGAATGGAAAGTTTACTCTTTGTGACAAAGCCGACTCATGAGTATGAGTTACTCGACAGCGGAGCGGGTGAAAAACTCGAACGTTTTAATCAGGTGGTTACAAGACGCCCAGATCCACAGGCGGTATGGCAAAAGGGGAATGATGCTCTGTGGGAAAAGGCAGACGTACATTTTACAAAGGAATGGGTTCCTAAGAAGGTCACCCCTTCTGATTGGAATGTTTCTTTTTCAGAAATAACTTTTTTATTAAAATTATCGGCTTTTAAACACGTTGGGGTTTTTCCCGAGCAAGCGGGTAACTGGAGTTGGATTGAGTCGCAGATAGGCGCTTCAAAGAGGGAGGTGAAAGTTCTTAATTTGTTTGGCTATACCGGCGGAGCGACAATGTTCGCTTCTCGTGCGGGGGCTGATGTAACCCATGTCGACGGGTCGAAGACCGCTCTTTCTTGGGCCCGGGATAATGCGGCAGCTTCAGGTCTCAGTGATAAACCTATCCGGTGGATTTTAGATGATGCAATTGCTTTTGTTCGGCGTGAGATTCGTCGCGGGAATCGTTATGATGCAATCGTGCTTGACCCCCCGTCTTTTGGTAGGGGACCAGAGGGTGAAGTTTGGAAAATAGAAACGCATCTTCCTACGCTCATAACACTTCTCGGAGAGGTTCTTTCCGAGAAACCCCTTTTTATCCTTCTTAATGGTTATGCATCCGGGTATTCTTCTCTTGCATACGGCAACCTTCTCCTTTTCTTTAAGGACCGCTTTGGAGGAGAGGTGTCTCATGGTGAGATTGCCATCGAGGAGTCTATTCGTGGGATAACCCTTCCGGCCGGGATATCTGCACGGTGGACAACTCTTCCTACTATGTAAGAAACAGGTACAAAATACGTCTTATCATGAAGAAAAGAGATATACAAGAAAAAGAATTTGCTGCGGCATATGGCGAATTGTCAGATGCGCTTTTCAGGCATTCTTTTTTTCGAGTCTCTAATCGCGAGGTTGCACTTGACCTTGTGCAGGATGCATTCATGAAGACCTGGAATCACATCTCCTTGGGGAATGACATCGATAATATGAAATCATTTTTATATCGAGTGATAAACAATCTTATTATCGACTATTATCGAAAAAGCAAATCGTCTTCTCTTGATAATCTTCTTGAAGAAGGATTTGATCCACAGGGGGACGGACAGGATTCAATTATGGATTCCGCAGAAATTTCTCTGGTGAAAAAAGGAATTGCCTTACTTCCAGAGAAGGACCGTGAGGTGGTGGTGATGCGTTATATTGACGGACTCACGTTGCAAGAGATTGCGGAGACTCTTAATGAGAGCGAAAATGCAGTATCGGTCCGACTGCATAGGGCGCTCAAAAAGGCAAAAGAAATTATAAAGCCATGAAAAAAGATTTTGAAACATACTTACATGATGTAGGACAACAGGTTTCCATGACTTCCTTAGAAAAGGAAGCTATCTTTGCGAACCTAAAGAAGGTGATGGAATCATCTTCAAGACCTGTAACTTCTCCGTACGCCAGTTTTTCTTTTTTCGGTTATCAACGAATCGCAGGGCTCGCTTTCGTGGTTCTTTTTCTTGTTGGCGGAGTGACTTCTGCATCGGCAGAATATTCGTTTCCCGGAGATGTCTTGTATCCCTTCAAGGTTGGAGTAAATGAAGAAGTTCGAGGCTGGTTTAGTAAGACCCCCATTGCAAAGGCTGAGTGGTCTATTCGTCTCGCAGAACGACGTCTTTATGAGCTGGAATCAATCCGAGAGCATGTAATTCTCTCTCCAGAAATGCAAAGATCTCTTGAGGACAAGTTTGCGCTTCAGGTGGAACAAGCTGAACAAAATACTCGCAAGTATGAATCTGAATTAGAAGATTCTGAAATAAGTGGAACATTGGAGCAGGCCACTCTCATGACCTCTTCAGAAGCATCTCAAGAAGCAAGTCTTACCACGCGGTCTATTGCCCCAGAAGCTGCTTCTACTTTTATGAAAGCGGAAGAAAAAGTTTCGGATAGTGAGCTCGATATCCGCATTGAAAAGAGTAAGGAGCGTGATGATGCGCGGATACTTGCTCAAGTGGAGGATCTTAAAGAACGCATAAGGACGCTGAGGAAAACTCTTCGAAATGCGAAAGCAATGGAGTCACTTGATAGAGGGAAGGTGCTTCGTCTTGAAGCCCGACTTCTACAATCTCAGAAGACTTTGATTTCGCTTGAAAATGGGGATCCTGCCGAACTAGAGAAAAAAATTGGATCTATTACAAAAAGTGTTTTTGATATCGAACGATCTCTTGACGCGATGATTCCCTTGACGGAAGACTCTACGGCAGGGAAGGTGCTCGGTGGGTCAGTTGAAGCTGAGGTGAAAGAAACCGATTCGTCGCAAAAAGAAAAAAATAGAGAGGATGTTAAAGAAAGTTCTGTAATTTCTCCCGAGCATTCAATAGAGACCCTTGAGGATACTTTAGAAATCCGAGGGCGATGAATGGGGGATTTTTTAAGCTCCATAGGAAACTTGTTTTCTTAAACATTTTTTCTTTGTGTCTTTTTGCAACCCTCGCATTTTTTGTTATCACCTCTCCTTCTCTTACTAGGGTCGACATGTGGGCTCTTGGTATTTACTCTCTTACTGTTTCTGAGACGATTACCTCCATCATGGAAACGCTCTCATTTCTATTCCATCCAGGGCTTATCATGATAGTTTCTGTAATGGGCTTCTCTTTTCTTGCGGCGCTTGGGAGAAAGATTATTGCTGGAGTTTTTCTTGCGAGTCTACTGTGTGCAATATCCTCAAGTCTTGTGTTAAAAGATTTCTTCGAGATTTCCCGCCCAATGGGGGATCCTTCAGAGTGGGGGTTTGGTTTTCCAAGTACTCATGCAACGGCAGTTGCGGTGTTTTTGCTCTCTTTTCTCTTTGCGCTTGACCCTAAACTTAAAGATAGGGCAGTTCACTCACTTGCGATTTTTGTGGGCTTCGCACTTATATTTGCTACCGGAGTAAGCCGTGTATATTTGGGCTATCATTTTGCAACGGATGTAATCGCGGGGTTCGCGCTAGGAACTTTCTGGGTTACTTTGGCATTTTTGCTCTATCACTACATCCGTAACCTATATGGAAAACAAGAAAATTCTTAATGGGAAAGGAGTAAGAGATTTGCTTGCAGGGGCTCTTAAAAAGAAAGTAGCTTCTTATAAAAGTATTCCAAATTTGGTGATCCTATCTCTTTCTCAAGATGAAAGATCAGATACGTACGTAAAACAAAAAATTCTCTTTGGAGAAAAAATTGGTGTGCGTGTATCTCACGTTACACTTCCTCTGCGAACTGAGGAGAAAGACGTGATGTCAAAAGTGTGTGAATACAATAAAGATCCGGAGGTTCACGGAATTATTATTCAATTACCTTTACCGGATCACATATCTGCTGGGGTCGTGAAATTTATTGATCCGAAAAAAGATGTTGACGGTCTCCATCCTGAGAATCTTGGGAGCTTGGTCAGGAAGGAAGGTGGTTTTACCCCCGCAACAGTTCGAGGGGTGCATGAGCTGTTGAATGCTTACCAGATACCTGTTTCGAGGAAAAGAGTTGTAGTCGTGGGACGTTCGGCTTTGGTGGGAACGCCACTGGCGCTTTCTTTCATGCACAAAGACGCAACTGTTACTATCGCGCATTCACACACAAAGAACCTTAAAGACATTACAAATCAGGCCGATATTCTTTGTGTTGCAATTGGCAAGCCTCATTTTATCGGTAGGGAATATGTACGAGAGGGTCAGGTCGTGATTGATATTGGTATTAATGTAAGAGCCAGTGACCAAGGAAATACTCTTGTGGGAGATGTCTCTTTTGAAGAAGTGTATGACAAAGTTTCGTATATTACACCCGTTCCTGGCGGGGTAGGCCCCATGACAGTCTATGCACTATTCGCAAATCTATGTGATGCCTATGAAAGGTCTTTTTCAGGGGGTGTGTAAGAAAAAATGATACAATGCGTCTTACAGAGAGTAATAATTAATAAACTATCATGGATAGAATAATGAAATATGTGCCGGCCCTCGTGTTGCTTTTGTGTGCGTTTCTCGTGGTTACCATAGTAGGTGAGCTTAAAGAATATCGATACATAGGAAGTGAAGGAACTCCTCAAAACGTTATTACTGTCAGTGGAGACGGGGAAGTGTTCGCCGCTCCCGATGTTGCCGAGTTTTCTTTCAGCATCGTTGAAGAAGCGAAAGACGTGAAGTCTGCGCAAGATAAAGCAACGGTAAAGACGGAAGCGGCACTCGCCGCTCTTAAGGGGATGGGTATTTCAGAAAAGGATATTAAGACCGCTGGTTTTAATGCATATCCAAAATATGAGTTTAATCAAATCTACTGTATTACAACCCCTTGTCCTCAGGGCAAGCAGGAGATCGTGGGCTATGAAGTGACACAAACTATTACCGTAAAAGTTCGTAACATTAGTGACTCTGGAAAGGCTATTGATGCAGTTACTACAGCGGGCGCTTCGAATGTGAGCGGCATCTCATTTACTATTGATGGGGAAGACGAACTCATTCGTGAGGCACGAAAACAAGCAATTGATGAGGCTCGCGAGAAAGCAGAAGTGCTTGCACGAGATCTTGATGTAAGACTTATTCGCATAGTGAACTTCTCTGAGAACGGAGGGGGTATGCCATACCCAATGCTTTATAAAGCGGATGCGATGTCTGTACGAGCGGAATCTGCACAAAGTGCACCGGCAATCCCAACAGGGGAAAATACCATTAGGTCTACAGTTTCTATCACTTACGAAATTCGTTAATAGGTATTAGAAAAGGCCCCTCACGAAGGGGCTTTTTCTTTGACAGGAAATGCCTTTAAGGGTAGTATACAAAAAGCGCCTCCGAGGCGTTTTTTAGTACCAGAATCTCTCACTATTATGAAAATCGCCGAATATCTTCGAGAAACAAAAGGGGAATTGAAACATGTAAGTTGGCCAACTCGCAGGCAAGCGATTGCGTTCACTGTTTTGGTTGTGGCAATTTCAATTATCACAGCTATCTATTTGGGCCTTTTTGACGCCCTCTTCTCCGAGGCTTTGAAGCTTATTGTTTCTTAAAAATAAACCCTCTTTTCCTATGTCTAAACAAAAAATTCAAGAAGGAAGAAATTGGTATGCGATTCATACTTATGCAGGGTATGAAAATGCGGTACTTCGAAACCTCAAACAACGAGTTGAGTCTCTTGGGATGGAAGATAAAATTTTTGCAGTAATCGTTCCTACAGAAAAGAAAATAAAAATAAAGGCAGGGAAGCGTGTTGAGGAAGAGGAAAAGATATATCCTGGGTATGTGTTGGTAGATATGGTTGTTACGGATGATTCTTGGTATGTAGTTCGCAACACTCCTCGAGTTACTGGATTCGTAGGGTCTGGGGTATATCCGGTGCCTATTGATAAGAAGGAGGTGGACTCAATCTTCTCTCGAATGAATGCAGATAAAGCTGAGCATGCAATGGATCTCTCGATTGACGATGCGGTTCTGATTGTTGACGGTCCATTTAAGGATCTTGAAGGTAAGGTAAAAGAGGTTGATACAGAGCGAGGTAAGGTTAAAGTCCTCGTTTCAATGTTCGGACGAGAGACTCCGGTTGAACTCGACTTCTTGCAGGTTAAAAGAATTTAAGGTAGTCTTTCTCGTACTTATATGGCAAAGAAGGTAACAAAAAAGCTAAAAATCGTCTTCCCCGCAGGTAAGGCAACACCCGCACCACCAGCAGGTCCAATTCTTGGTCAGGCGGGTATTAACATTGGAGAGTTTATCAAGCAATTCAATGATGCAACTCGGGAGATGATGGGGCAGACTATTCCTGCAGAAATTACTGTATACGAAGACCGAAGCTTCACATTTATACTAAAAACACCTCCTGCATCAAGTCTCATCACTCGCGCTTTGGGAGTAGAGAAGGGGTCAGGAAAACCTAATACAGCAAAGATAGGAAAACTCTCTAAGGCACAACTACGAGAAATTGCAGAAACAAAGATGCCGGATCTTAATGCAAATGATGTTGAAGCCGCAATGAAGATCATTGCTGGGACTGCCCGAAGTATGGGAGTAGACATCAAGGAATAAAAACAAAACCCCGTCAAGGGGTTTTGTTTTTAGAAGTCGATATTATAGTTATATCTATGGGGAAGGTAATCTCTTCAAATGATTCAAAGGTTGTAAAAAATATCCTAAGCGGGGGGCTTCGGTTAGAAGACCGATACGTTCCTGATAAAAAAACTCTTGATGTTGCAGTGCGAACACTTAAACAGGCTGGTTACAGAATAGTACTTACTCAAGGGGTGTACGACCTTTTTCATGTAGGACATAAGCGTTATCTGGAGACGGCAAAAGGTCATGGTGATATTCTTATTGTCGGTTTGGACACCGATGAGCTTACGAGGAAGATGAAAGGTCCCACGAGACCATTTGATCGTTTCGAAGATAGACTTGAGATTTTGGCAAGTCTTAAGGCTGTAGACATCGTTACTCCTCGTCATGAGCACGAGCATATGTACCAGCTTATCAAGTTGGTAAAGCCGGATGTTCTTGTGATGTCTCAGACCACGTCGAGTTTTACTGACAAAGATCAAAAGAATCTTATTCGATATTGTGGCGAGATAAAGATTCTTCCTTCACAAGCTTCAACGTCAACTACTGCAAAATTACGGAGGATGATGGTTGAGGGCGCTGAGGATCTTGGCCGCAGAATGACACAGCTTATTGGGGATTTCTTAAGTAGTATGAATAGTAATGAAAGCACTCATCGCATACATTCCGGTAATACACACAGGTCATCTAGAAATGTGCCAAAGGCAAAAGCCAGACTGCCTCTACGTTCTCGGTCAAAGTCTTAAACAAGAGTTCTCTCTTCTCGAGAGGGATCTTAGGGCTTTATCTCCTGAACAAATCGCCCTTCAAGCCCGAGCGATTTCTCTTGCTCCCGAAGTCAAAGTCCTAGAAAAGGATTCGCTTTCTGAAATTGAGACCTATGATGAAATAATTTTACCTGAAGACGAGGTCAGTGACGGATTAAAGGAAAAGTATTTTTCTGGCAAAAAGATTACTCTCGATACAAGTTTTATTCGTTGGAGTGCGGTAAAGGCTTTTTCTAAAGATATTCCAGATTCTTTTGAGGTAATTTCTCAAGATGAAGTTCATAAAAAATTAATGAGGGCCGCGTTTAATGAGGCGAAGAGGAGTAGTGATTGGTGGAGGCAGGTTGGCGTTGCGGTAAGGCTTAAGAGCGGGGAGGTGCTCACTTCTCACAATCAACACATGCCATCAGAAGAGTCGGTGAATATCGATGGAGACCCTAGGTCAAATGTTGATGCAGGAACGCACCTTGATTTATACACCGCGATCCATGGTGAAGCTGCGATCATTGCACTTGCTGCACAAAAAGGATGTTCGCTTCTGGAATCAGAAATTTTTGTTACCACTTTTCCGTGTCCTACTTGCGCAATGCTTATCGCTAAGGCTGGCATTAAAACCGTGTACTACTCTGATGGGTACTCTCTTTTAAATGCGAAAGATGTATTTCAAAAGAACGGTATAAAAATAATAAGAGTAAGTAAATAAAAATCACCCTTCCTATGGAAGGGTGATTTGAGAAGCTTTGTAACAGCCAATAAAGAAAGGTACGGGTGGCGCTCCAACTTCAGGCACAATGACATGAGCGTGCACGTGTCGGATGCTTGCTCCTGAACGTACAGGTTCGCCAAAGCGAAAACCCAAAGCTCCACCTTCAATCCCGTAGTGTTGCTCGAGCCACCTGAGAATTGTGCCCATTTCCTCCCAAGCTCCAGGTGGCACTCCCGAAAGAGTTTCCACATGATTTTGGAGAACCATCATGAAGTGACATCGAGCTCCTTTGTAAGGGAAATCATTCTCTGTGACGAACCAGTGAATCCCTTTCCAAAGTATCGGAGCTTTGTGATGTTCTGCAAATGCCTCCGGGCAAAAATGACACTGACCCTTTGCGAGGAGGCCTTCCATGATTTGGTACTGTTTCGGATCTCGAGTCGCTGAAAACTCGTAGAGTGGAGTTTTGCGATAGTACACTTCCCAAGTGATCCTACCGAGCGCGTCATCTTTCCTCCAGACCAGATTCCATTCGTCTTGGTTCCAGTCGGGAAATCTTACATCACCCTCTACGTCTTGGTGTACCCTTGTGAGATACATTTCGTCAACGAGGGGGAGGGCTTGGCGGTAGATTGACTCTCCGCCAATAATGAACGGCCTATCTCTTGCAACCTCGAGCGCATTTTCAAGCGATGAGACAACCAGGACATCTCCCGGAAGTTTCAAGCTTTGCGTTGAGACTACGATATTCTGCCTGCCGTGAAGTGGGCGGAATTCTTTAGGAAGTGATTCCCAAGTTTTTCTGCCCATGATCACTGAGTGTCCGCCGGTTCTTTCTCTGAACCATTTCATGTCAGCGGAGATCTTAGCCCACGGGAGTGATCTATTATTTCCGATCACTCCGTTATCTGAAATTGCTGCAATAAGCGCGGTTCGCATGATTACTCCGTAACGGGAATTTCCATCGCCGGAAGCGGGTGATAGCCCTCGACCTCAAAATCTTCAGGACGGAAGTCGAAAATATTTGTGACATCCGTTCTGGTGATGCGAACCGTAGGGAGGGGGCGTGCGACTCTTCCGACAAGTTCTTTCACGCGCTCGACCTGATCAGAATACATGTGAGCGTCGTGAATCGAATGAATGAAGAGGCCCGGCTCGTATCCAGTGACCTGAGCAAGCATCAAGGCAAAGGCTGCCCATTGAATCATGTTTGAAGGAACTCCCACGGGCACATCCCCAGATCTTTGGTCCATGCGCAGGTGAAGTTTTCCACCGAGGATCGTTACCTGCACATCTCCATGGCACGGAGCCACAACTACCTGCCTTTTACGGCCATGGTGTTGCAGTGTGAGTTCTGGAATCCAGGGTGTGATGCGATGGGTGGAAAGGCCGGGCATGTCGCGAATTTCTTGGACGAGATGCTCAACCTGGTTGAAAGTTGTGCCATCTCGTTGAACACGTACGAAGCCAGGACCATAAGATCCTGGGCCGAGATCACCAGGAGGCAATCCAAACGTTCGGCACTTCTCTTCTGTTGCCCAGCGATCCCACCAACTTGCCCAATACTTCCCCCCGTACTCTTTCAGTTGTTCGAGGGTACGCGCGCCGTTGATGAAGGCGATGAGTTCGGCAATTGGTCGGCGCCAGAACTTGCTGACGTCTCGATTGGGAATCATCGGAAAGCCGTCCGCGAGATTAAACACCATGTTGGCCGTTGTGAGGCTCGTGATACGGCTCTTGTCCTGATGTGGATGTCGACTGTGGACACCCTCGTTGAGTAGATGCAAAAGAATACCAGCGTACTGTCCGTCAAATGAGCCTTGAGGCTCTTGAGGCGTTCCGGTCATGTGACACTCCTTATTGGTTGTGAAGGGACGGCATTCCAAGTCCCATACTATGTATTTTCATCCCTTTGTCTATGATTTTTCTTTTCTCTAAAATTCTTTGCTATCATTGGCGGTATGATTGCTTTTGAGATCCGTACCCTTATAGAAAAGACCACAAAAGACCTCGATTTGCCGGAGGTCGATTTTGTCGTCGAGCATCCCGCGGATCTCCTTCACGGCGATTATTCAACTAATGTTGCTCTTGTGGTGGCAAAGCAGATTGGTGCAAATCCCAAAGAAATATCTGAGAAGATTCTTCTTGAGCTAGAGAAGGGTAAGCCGGATTCTGTTCAAACAATGACTATTGCGGGCCCGGGTTTTATTAATTTTTTTCTTACAAAAGATTTTTTTAGTAAAAGTATTGAGACAATTCTTTCTCGTCCGGGGGAATTTGGGAAGAATAATTCTCTAGAAGGGCAGAAGACAATCGTTGAGTATACAGACCCTAATCCCATTAAGGAGTTTCATATTGGGCATCTGATGAGTAATGCGATTGGCGAATCTATTGCAACTATTATTTCTGGTAACGGAGCTGAGGTGAAACGGGCATGCTACCAAGGGGACATGGGTCTTCATGTTGCAAAAGCTGTGGCTCAAAAAATCGACAAAAATATTTCATGGAATACGGTACAAGATGTTGCGCACACGTACGCTGAAGGATCTAAGAGATATGACGCTGATGAAGATTTCAAAAAGAAGGTAGTTGAAACAAATAAACTTATTTACAACAAAGAAGAAGAGGAGGTCAACGAGGTGTATCAACTGGGTCGCAAGCTCGCACTCGACTATTTTGAGACCATATATCAAACGCTCGGAACAAAATTTGATTTTTATTTCTTCGAATCTACTTCAGGAGAATTTGGCAAAGCTCTTGTGCATAAACACGGAGAAGTTTTTGAGGAAAGCGAAGGGGCGATTATTTTCCGAGGAGAGAAGCGTGACACTACTCTTCACACGCGAGTGTTTATAAACAAGGAAGGCCTCCCGACTTACGAGGCTAAAGAGCTGGGTCTTGCAAAGATTAAATATGACATTTATCCCTACGATCGTTCAATTGTGATTACAGGAAATGAAATCAACGATTACTTCCGAGTGCTTCTTTGTGCGATGGGAGAAATATTTCCTGAGCTTGCGAAAAAAACTGAGCACGTTCCTCATGGAATGCTTCGACTTGCGAGTGGCAAGATGTCTTCACGAACAGGGGATGTAATCACCGCACAATGGTTGATTGAAGAAACTAAGAAAAGAACCTTGGAAAAAATTTTTGAAAGTGACCGAGGAATTGAAGATAAGGAAAAACTCGCTCTCGACGTTGCGGTTGCAGCAATAAAGTACTCGATCCTAAAACAGGCACCAGGAAAAGATATTATTTTTGATTTTAATAAATCTATCTCTTTCGAAGGGGATTCTGGTCCGTATCTTCAATATACATTTGCTCGTACTCAATCAATATTACGAAAGGCCCATGATGCGGGGGTGAACTCTCACGTCTCAGTCGAGTCATTTCTTGTGAATGATTTAGTGCAAAAGCTTTATCGTTTTCCGGAAGTTGTTGAACGCTCTGGGAAAGAACTTGCCTCTCACTATATAGTTACGTATCTCACGGAAATCTGCGCGCTCTTCAATCGATTTTATGCAGAGGAGCAGATTGTGAACCAGAATGATGCTTCTTCAGGGACAAAAGTAGCAATTACTGAAGCGGTGGGAGAAGTGCTCAAAAATGGCTTAGCTTTTCTTGGTATCCCGGCTCCTCTTGCGATGTAACTCGAAGGACTTTGTGATGAAGTTATGCGTTGGTAAATTATTTTGATACTCAGGAATTTGTTTATTTGACATAAAAACTATAATCGGTACAGTTATAAATGTAGTCGATCTTTCCACCCGTAGCCCCAGGAGGGGACATGGTCAAGCTGACCCGAGCGTTCGTCGCGCTGGGCTTGGTCGCTGCTATCGCAGCGGTCGGGCCACCTGTCACCGCACAGGCCCAAGGCAACACCGCTTATAACGAAGCTGTCACCGCCGTACCGATCACGATCGAGAACATCACCGTCGTCGTTCAGACCTCCGCCGGCCTCGACACCATCGGCGTGGTCACGATCGAACTTCTCGTCGTCGAGAAGAGCCCGATTCCGGCCGTCCAGATCGCCGAAGCTCCGGAGCCACCGGATACCGTCACTCGTGACATCGCTGTCGTACACGCGAGTACGTACGCTTCCGCTCGACCATCGGCCAGCCAGTCCAACATGACGAACGAACCGGCGCCCACGGCACGCGACGCGCTCTGGCGAAGTTCCATGACCGCGTCTGTCACGCCGCGCACGAACCCGTCGCCCCTCATCGCCACTTCGTCGACCCGGGAGCAGGATACGCTTCTCCACCTTAACCTCTGAGACCTTCTCGGTTTCAGGGCGCGGGACAACCCCCATCCATCGGATGGGGGTTTCTTCTTGCCCAATTATTTATTTGATTTTCTTTTAGAGAGAGTATAGTAGGTTAAGGACGGTACCATCAGAGCTCTTCTCATCCTTAATAGGGAGAAAGGATCATGAAGACAGGAGAGAGAACTTCTCAAAGAGGTCAAACTAGACGAGTTTTGTCGGTCGAGAAAGAAGTTTTAGTTTTTTCACCCTCCGCTTCGCTTGCAAGAAAACTGGAGGTTGCCGAGGAAACAGAACTTGTTTCCATGTTTCTGCAAGGGGAGGAGAAAGCGTTTGAGGAGCTTGTTCGACGTTACCAGACACGCCTCTTCAACTTCATCTACCGAACAGTAGGTGACCGCGAGCGATCTGAGGATCTTGTGCAGGAGGTTTTCATTCGAGTGTGGAGAAACCTACATCGATTTGATCGCTCAAAGAAGTTCTCGACATGGATTTATACGATCGCCTCAAACCTCGCAAAAAACGAGTTGCGGAATCGATCGCGTAACCCTCTCGTTTTCTTCGCGGCTCTCGAGGCAAACAATACGCGCGATTACACGGAATTGCCACTCCAGTTTGAGGACAGTCGTTTGGGACCAGAACGGCTTCTCCAAAAGCGAGATCTTCGTGTTTTGGTGGAAGATGCAATTGCTCGCATGACAACCCCTCATTTTAGAGAGGTATTTATCCTCCGAGAGCTCGAGGGCAGATCATACGAAGAAATCGCACAGATCACAGGGGTAAACCTTGGTACGGTAAAGTCTCGGCTCAACCGCGCAAGGAATGCTTTTGTGGCAATTATTGGCCCGTATATTGCATAAGAACCACCGTCTTCTCTGGCGGTGGTATTTTTTATCTTTTCTTCGAAACGTGTTAGCATACTGTTATAATATGGCTCAAAATAAAGACCTTAAGGAAAATAAGGAGGAAATATTATCCAAGGAAGTTAAAAAGAATTTGGTGGTAGAAGCCGAAGAGGCAATTCTTGCTTATTGGAAAGAAAAGGGTATTTTCGAGAAAACCCTAAAGAAAGACTCTCCCCGAGGCGATTTTGTTTTTTATGAAGGACCGCCAACTGCAAACGGTCGTCCTGGTATTCACCATCTTGAGTCGCGTGCATTTAAGGATTTATTTCCTCGCTATAAAACTATGCAGGGCTATCGAGTTTTGCGTAAAGCAGGATGGGATACACATGGACTTCCTGTGGAGCTTGAGGTTGAAAAACAAATTGGCGTTACTTCAAAGAAGGAGATTGAAGCTTACGGTATTGCTCGGTTTAATGAAGAGTGCAAAAAGAGTGTGTGGAAGTACGTGGATGAATGGGAGCGTTTCACCGAACGTATTGGCTATTGGGTTGATTTAAAACATCCTTATATTACCTATACACCTGATTACATTGAGTCAATCTGGAATATTTTTTCTCAGATTGAGAGTAAGAAACTTCTTTATAAAGATTACAAAGTGGTTCCTTGGTGTCCACGATGCGGAACCGCTCTTTCTTCTCACGAATTAGCGCAAGGCTATGCTGATGTAAAAGATCTCTCGGTGTATGTCCTTTTTAAGGATGTAAATTCGGAAGAATATTTCTCTGCATGGACCACCACTCCTTGGACCCTTCCGGGCAACTGTGCGCTTGCTGTTGGGGGAAAGATTGAATACGTATTGGTTCGCGTTGAAGATAAAAATATATGGATGGCAAACGATCGTGCAAAGATCCTCTATCCAGGTGCAGAAGTTGTGAAGACTGCTTTAGGGAGCGAGCTCGTTGGCAGAGAGTATGAATCCTTGTATCCTTTTTTGAAAAACCTTGTTCCTCAAGATCAAAAGGAAAACATAGAAAAAGCGTGGAAGATTTATCCTGCCTCATTTGTGAGTACTGAGGATGGAACAGGTATTGTGCATACTGCGGTGATGTATGGACAAGATGACTTTGAGCTTGGTACGCAAATAGGACTTCCAAAATTTCATCTTGTAGACGAGACGGGACTTTTTATTGAGAACACTGGAATTTTCTCTAGGCGGTTTGTAAAGGATGAAGAGGTTGCGGTTGATGTGATAAAGGATCTTGCTCATCGAGGACTGCTTCTTAAAAAAGAAAAATACGAGCACTCGTATCCTTTCTGCTGGAGGTGTAAGACTCCACTTATCTATTATGCGAGAGATTCTTGGTACATAAGAATGTCTTCTCTTCGGGATGAATTAATGAGAGAAAACCAAACAATTCATTGGGAGCCAGAACATACTCGTGACGGACGTTTTGGGGAGTGGCTTAAAGAAGTTAAAGATTGGGCCATCTCTCGCGAGAGGTATTGGGGAACGCCGCTTCCTATTTGGGAGTCGGAGGATAAACAGGAAAGGGTCGTCATCGGCTCTGTTGATGATTTGCGCGCAAGGGTGGGGAGTCGAAATAAGTTTTTTCTTATGCGTCATGGTGGAGCGATCCATAATGTGAAAAATGTTCTAAGTTCTGACCCTGAATATCCTCATACGCTTACTGAAGAGGGTAAGGGTGAAGTAAAAAAGGCAGCAGAAAATTTAAAATCAGAAAAAATCGATGCAATATACGTTTCTGATTTTGTGAGAACAAAGGAGACTGCAGAAATTGTGGCGTCTATACTTGGAATTCCAAACGATCAAATTTTCTATGATGCGAGACTTAGGGAGATGTCATTTGGAGATTTAAATGGAAAATCTACTGAAGAAACGTGGAAGTTTTTTTCTAGTGATGAAGAGCGTTTCGAGAAAGCGTATCCTCATGGAGAAAGTTTTAGTGACGTCCGGCAAAGAGTGGGAGAGTTTCTTCATGAGATAAATAAAAAACACGAGAAAGAAACTATTTTAGTAATAAGTCACGAAGTGCCTTTGTGGCTTCTGGAGTCTTCGGGGCTGGGGCTTACAAAGGCGCAAGCGCTAAGGCTTCGTGGGGGTTCGAAGGAGTTTGTGAGGACTGCAGGGGTGCGTCGTTTTAATTTTGTTGAGCTTCCTCACAGTAGCTCATACGAGCTTGATCTTCACCGTCCGCATATTGACACGATCACATTCCCTGACTCTCAGGGAAAACCTATGAAGCGCGTTCTTGAGGTAATGGACGTGTGGTTTGACTCTGGTGCAATGCCATATGCTCAACATCATTATCCATTTGAGAATAAAGAATGGTTTGATGAGTTTGGTTATCCCGCAGATTTTATTTGTGAAGCCATCGATCAAACGCGCGGTTGGTTTTACACTCTTCATGCAATAGGTACTCTTCTGGGGAAGGGGAAGGCTTTTAAAAATGTTATTTGCTTAGGGCATATCCTCGATAAGGATGGACAAAAGATGTCTAAGTCTCGAGGCAATACACTCAACCCTTGGGAAAAAATAGATCAGTACGGCGCGGATGTATTGCGCTTCTGGATGTATAGCGTGAATCAGCCTGGAGAATCTAAGAATTTTGACGAGCGAACGGTTGATGATGTGGTGAAAAAAGTATTCAATCTTCTCTTGAATGTAGTTTCTTTTTACGAAATGTATAAGACAGGCTCTCCTTTAAAAGAGAAACCTCAAAGTACCCATCCTCTTGATCGCTGGATTACAATCTCTCTTGAGAAGCTTGAACTTCAAGTTACAAATTCTCTCGATGAGTACCGTCCTCTTGAGGGCGCTCGGGTAATACGTGATTTTATTGCTGATCTTTCTCAGTGGTATGTCCGGAGGTCACGTGACCGTTTCAAAGGCGACGACGAGGAAGATAAAAAGATGGCGATAGAAACGCTCAGCTTTGTGTTGCTTAGGGTTTCCAAAGTTTTAGCGCCGTTCACTCCATTCCTTTCAGAATATATTTACCAGAAAATTGGAGGAAATACTTTTTACGACAGTGTGCATCTTGAGTCTTGGTCAGGAGGAAGAGTCCTTTCTGATGATGAGAGTAAAGAACTTGATCGAATGCAAACCTTACGAAGTCTCGTGACTCTCTCTCTTGAGGCGCGAGCAACTCTTGGTATCAAAATCCGTCAACCGCTTCGTGGGGTGACCCTTCGAAATGAGGAGCTTAAAGACTATCCCGATTTGGTACAGGTCCTTCTTCAAGAAATTAATGTAAAGGATGCATTTTTCGATTCAAATCAAGATGTCGAAATTGTTCTTGATGGAAAGATTGACGAGAATCTTCGTAGAGAAGGGGATTCTCGCGAGCTTATCCGTGCAATTCAGGAGTCGCGTAAACAGAACTCTCTTGTTCCAGGCGATGTAATCGATGTTTCGGTTGAGACAACCTCTGATGGCGAGGAGACAATAACGCTGTTTAGCGAAGAGATTAAAAAGGTGTGTAATATAAGAAATATTAAAATTTCCATCAATTCCTCTAGTGCAGAAGAAGTTTCTTTTGGGGTTTCCATTTCTCGCGCATGAGTTATCACGTATACACTACGGAAAGCCTCATACTAAAAAGCTACTCAAACAGAGAGGCTGATGGAAACTTCTCTATCCTCACTCGGGATATGGGGGTGATTCATGCAAGCGCAACAGGGGTACGTCTTATGAAGTCAAAATTAGCCCCTGCGCTTCTAGACTCTTCACACTCGGTCCTTTCTTTAGTGCGGGGTAAAAATATATGGAGGATTATTGGCGGGACGCCTATTGCAAATACTGCTCGGTTTTCTCTGGAACAATTTGAAGCTAAGGTTGTTTGGTTTCATTTCTTA
Organism: uncultured Candidatus Saccharibacteria bacterium; assembly: GCA_964603485.1. Taxonomy (GTDB): domain Bacteria; phylum Patescibacteriota; class Minisyncoccia; order Phycocordibacterales; family Zambryskibacteraceae; genus CAYVDB01. Next base: position 30,540 of record CAZRVE010000002.1, on the reverse strand, counting down.
AATACACTGCGACTTCTTGTGAGTGGGGAAGAGCGTGAATACGCATTACTGCCATTGGCGCTGAGTTTTCGTCAGAGCTTAGATCGTCGAAATTTTAACCCTCAAGAGTTGTCTGCTCTTGAATGCTTGGGAATTTTTCATCTAATGTGCGAGCTCGGCTATGCACACGAGAGATCCGAATATGAAGCTTTTTTCTCTGGAGATCTTTTCTCGGAAGATTCGATTCAGGCTGCAATAAAGGTAAAACCACTTCTCGTGAGTGATCTAAACAGGGCATTGTCAGCAAGTCAGAGTTGATGAGTTGGGGTATAATTCTTTGTATCCATGAGTGACAATAATCACATTGATCGTCTTGAGCAGGGTCTCTACTCAAGAAAGCATACGCAGGAGCCCCATGATGACCGGTCTTTGCAGACTCCGGCTGAATTTGAGGTGGGGGAGAAGTGGAAGGAGGAGGAAAAAATCACTGATTTAATTACTGCGGAGCAGTTAAAAAGAAAAGAAGATAAGAGTTCGCTTTTTAAGAAAATCCTACTTGGCTCTGTTGTTTTCTGTATCCTCGCAATCGGAGCCGCACTTTTTATGTTTTTCGGAGGAGGCAATCTAGTATCGGCAAATAATATTGATATTCAGGTAGTGGGGCCATCAAGTGTGTCTGGTGGGGAAGAGCTTTCCCTTGATATTGTGATTAAGAATAATAATCGAGCTGATCTTGAGGGGGTAAATCTTTTGGTGGTGTATCCAGACGGAACTCGAGTTGCGGGGAATGTGACAGAGCCACTAGAAAGACAGCGAGAAACTGTGGGTAAGGTTCCAGCACGAGGAGAGGTGAGAAAAACAGTTAAATCAGTCCTTTTTGGAGAGAAGGAAACAATTAAAGAAATATCAATCACTCTCGAATACCGTATTCAGGGATCAAGCGCAACGTTCTTTAAAGATAAAAAGTATGAGACAGCAATTAAAACTTCTCCAGTAATAGTCACAATAAAAAATCCTTCAGAGATTAATTCAAATCAGGACATCGAGTTTGTGATAGATCTCACTTCAAATAGTGGGGAGACATTACAAAATCTTTTGTTTAAGGCTGAATATCCGTTTGGTTTTGTTTTTGGAAGCGCAGATCCTAAGCCACTTCGTGATAATTCTTTGTGGAATATTGGAAATTTAACTCCTAACGATAAGAGAACAATCACCATAAAAGGCCGCCTCCAAGGTCAAAATGATGAGGAGCGCACATTCCGTTTCTCAACAGGAATTGCAAATGAGGGGAAGCAAGAAGAGCTCGGGGCAACGTTTTCTATACTCTCTCAATCTGTTCGTATTAGACGTCCATTTCTAGCAGTAGATGTCTCTCTTGCAGGACAGAATTCTGACACAGTGGTCCATGCGCTTGGCGACAAGATTCAAACGAATGTGATTTGGACAAATAACCTTCCAAGTCAATTGTTGAATGGTCGGGTTGAGGTAAAGTTGTCTGGCAATGCATTTGATAAATCTTCAGTTTCTGCGTCGGGCGGTGGATACTATCGATCTCTTGATAGCACCATTGTTTGGGATAAAGCGGTAAATGCTGAGCTTGGAAGTCTTGAACCCGGTGAACGAGGAGTCGTAGGCTTCACCTTTTCTCCACTTTCTTCTCTCCCTGCAAGTGCTCAAAATGAGCAGATTGCGGTTGCGGTAACCGTATCAGGAAGTCAGATTAATGACTTGGGTAAACCTGAAGTGGTTGAAACAAAGGTTGGCCGTATTGTGAAAATTGCTTCGAATGCAAATCTGACCGCTCGAACTCTGCGAAGCATCGGCCCCTTTGAGAATAGTGGGCCAATACCTCCAAAAGCTGATCAGGAGACTACGTACACGATTGTGTGGAGTCTTACAAACTCTTTAAATACTCTTTCTCAGACACGAGTTCGTGGGGAGTTGCCGCCATATGTAAAATGGGCAGGGCTTGCGGATCCTCTTGTGGAAAGTATTACCTATGACGAAAATACTCGAGAGGTGGTGTGGAATGTAGGGGATCTCCGCTCTGGTACTGGATTTGTGACGAGCCCTCGGGAAGTCGCTTTCCAGGTAATCGTTGAGCCGTCACTTTCTCAGGTAGGGAATGCTGCAACAATTCTTCAAGCATCTAATTTTGTAGGAGATGATCGCTTTACAGGTAAGTCGGTTTCAGGGATGGCCCCTGCTATTTCTACCCGGTTTCTTACAGACCCTATGTATCGACAGGGGGACGAGACGGTTGAAAAGTAGGTCTTTTAGCGTAGGATAGCCTTTATGTCAGAAAAGAGAGAAGAAAATACTCATATGGAAAAAATCGTTTCTCTTGCGAAGCGACGAGGTTTTGTATTTCAGGGATCAGAAATATATGGCGGACTTGCAGGAACCTGGGATTATGGACCTTTGGGTGTGCTTTTGAAAAATAATATTAAGAACCTATGGCGCGAGATGTTCGTCTCCAGCCGAGGGGATATGTATGAAGTTGACGCAGCTCTTTTGATGAACCCTAAGGTTTGGGAGGCAAGTGGTCATGTTTCAGGTTTTTCTGATCCACTTGTGGAGTGTCAAAAATGTAAAAGAAGATTTCGAGCAGATACTCTTTCTGATCCAACCACCTGTCCGGAGTGTGGAGGACATCTAGGAGAATCTCGACAGTTCAATATGATGTTTAAGACGAGCATTGGTGCGTCAGAGGATGAATCTTCCGTTTCATATTTGCGACCAGAGACTGCGCAAGGTATGTTCGTGAATTTTAAAAATATTCTCGATACGTTTCACCCAAGATTACCGTTTGGCATGGCTCAAATTGGAAAAGCATTTAGAAATGAAATTGCCCCGAGAGATTTTCTTTTTAGAGCGCGCGAATTTGAGCAGATGGAAGTGGAGTATTTTGTCCGGAGCTCTGAGTGGGAAACCCATTTCGAATTATGGAGGAAGGGGATGATTGAATGGATAGAGGCTATCGGGCTTCCTTCTTCAAAGGTTCACGAGGTGGAAGTTGAGGCTCAAGACAGAGCGCATTATTCAAAGCGCACTATTGATTTTGAGTATGAATTCCCATTTGGAACAAAAGAGCTTTATGGATTGGCTTACAGAACTGATTTTGATCTTACAAACCACCAAGGGGCCTCTCAGGTAAATCTTGAGTACTACGACGAAGAGACAAAGGAGCGTTTCGTTCCACATGTGATTGAGCCAACGTTTGGCCTTGATCGAACAGTGCTTGCAATACTTTCCGAATCCTATAAAGAGGACGAATTAGGAGGGGAGACGAGGTCTTATTTGAAATTACCTACAAGGCTTGCCCCTGTAAGAGTGGCAGTATTTCCATTACTTAAAAACAAACCAGAACTTGTATCAAAAGCTCGAGAGCTTTTTGAGATGATAAAGAAACAAATTCCATCAGCATCGTTTGACGATAATGGAAATATCGGCAAAAGATATCGTCGACAGGATGAGATCGGAACTCCACATTGTGTGACAGTTGATTTTGAAACGCTTGAAAACAATACCGTAACTCTTCGTGATCGAGATTCTGGGGAGCAAGAAAGAGTCGCTATTGATGAGCTTCTTGCGAAGCTCTCCTAGATTCTTGTTGCTCGAGACAATATATTGTAGTATTTTCCAACTCTTTTATGGAGATGGTATGTCTGAAGTTGGTCAGGGAACACGGGGCTGTAATCAAATACAAGCTACTGCAATGAGGGAGCGTCGTCGAGGGAATCAGATACGGCTGGAAGGGGAAAAGGAAAAACTTGATAGGGCGGCAACCCGACTGATTCGAGAGGGCGTGGGGAATACGGAGGCAATTTTTCTCGAGGTTTTTGGAAGATGTCTTCTTGACCCAGCCTTATCAGATGCAGTAAGCGCTCGAGTGCTTTATTTGCGGGCCAATCCATCGAAGATGCTAGACTGCGAGTAATGAGCTCGCGGTCTTTTTTTATGGTATCTTTATCGTGGACTTTTACTTTTGGAGGATCTTAGGATGATTGTCTTGCGCTCTGACTGGTCGCAACTTGCACGGAATCTTGCTTGGGATCTTCGTATGAGGGGGTGTCAGGTGAGAGAGATTTTTTCTGGATCGGCAGAACCGCACTGTTTATACAATGGACTGAGCATCTCTGGTTACGGTCCGATTCGTGTAATGTTCATGATCTAAATGGTCTCGTTTCAACGGGACTTTTTTCTTGAGGAATTGTCTGATTTTGTATACACTCATCATCTATGAAAGTAAAAAAGAAAATATTTCCAAATGGTTTGCGGCTTGTGGTGGTGCCAATGCCTGAAAGTCCTACAGTAACCGCGCTCGTAATGGTTGAGGCGGGTTCGAAGTATGAGACAAAGAAACAAAATGGCCTCTCTCATTTCCTTGAACATATGTGTTTTAAGGGAACTACGAAGCGCCCACGATCACTCGACATATCACATGAGCTCGATTCTCTTGGTGCGGAGAGTAATGCATTTACGAGCACTGAGTACACAGGCTACTATGCAAAAGCGCATCCAAAGCATACTGAGCAGTTGATTGATGTAATCTCCGACTTGTATCTTAATCCACGTTTTCCAGAAGAAGAGCTCGAGAAGGAGAAGGGTGTTGTGCTCGAAGAGATGAATATGTACGAGGACCTTCCTCAGCGGAAAGTTCAGGAGGTTTTTACCGAGCTTCTCTATGGAGACCAGCCAGCAGGTTGGACGATTCTTGGACGCAAAGAAGTTATTACTGGAGCTAAAGTTCGCGACCTCGTCGAATATCGCAAGGCCCATTATTGCGCGTCTTCTACGGTGGTAATCGTTGCGGGGAATGTGACCGCACCCACAGTAGAGCGTTTGGTCTCTAAATATTTCAAGACGATTCCTGTTACAAAAAAGAGAAAGAAGGTAGGGGTTGTAGAAAAACAAAACGCTCCCAATATTAAAATCCATTTCAAGAAAACCGACCAAGCTCATCTTGTGCTTGGCTTTCGCACTTTTCCTGTTTCTGATAAACGAAATGCAACTCTTCAGGTATTAAATGCAGTGCTTGGGTCAGGGATGAGTTCTCGACTTTTCCAGAAACTCCGCGAAGAAATGGGGGTAGGATACTACGTGAGGTCTGGTGTTGACGAGCTCACGGATCACGGCTATTTCGCAGTTGCCACAGGAGTTGATACTTCGAGAGTTTTGGAGGTGGTAGAAGCGATCGTTTCTCTCTGTAAAGAATTAAAAGAAAATCTCGTTTCAAAAGAGGAGCTTAAAAAATCTCAAGAAAGCTTGATTGGAAATTTTGTGATGGGACTTGAATCCTCTGATTCTGTCGCTACTTTTGTTGCAGATCAAGAAATCCTCAAGGGTAAAATAGAAGATCCAAAGGATATCGAGCGTAAGATTCGGGAGGTCAGTTCAGAAGACGTTCGTGCCCTTGCGAGAACCATTTTCTCTGACAAAAACCTTAATCTGGCCATTGTGGGGAATGTGAAGGAAACTAAAGCGCTCAAATCGATTTTAAAAGTAGATACAGAGTGATACTATAGAGCATATGCCTCGAAATTCTGGAGACGTAACTCTTTCAATTAGCACCGGAACAATAGTGCGTGCCGTGCTTATTCTTGTGTTTTTCTACTTCCTGTACTTTATCAAAGATATTGTATTGATTATTCTTTCGGCAATTGTAATCGCATCCGCAGTAGAGCCAGGCGCACGGTGGTTTTCTCAGAGAAAAATATCGCGCCTTCCTGCGGTTCTCGTGATTTACGTTGGGGCAGCGGCTCTTCTTGTTTCTATGTTTTACTTCTTTCTCCTGCCTCTTATTAGTGAGTCAGCTGGGCTCTTAAAAAATTTCCCGACTTCTGCTCCGGTGATTCCTTCAGGACAATCTATTCCTGCAGAAATGGCAGATGGATTTCTTTCTGATTTTTCTAACAGTTTCTCTCTCTCGTCAATCATTGAGGTGGTGAATCGTGTTTTTGCAAGCTTCTCTTCGGGCTTCCTGGGAACTATTGATGTGATCTTTGGAGGTATTGTGAGCTTCTTCCTTATCGTGATTCTTTCTTTCTATCTCGCAGTGCAGGAGGATGGAGTAGGGAAGTTTCTTCGTATCGTAACGCCGATTCAGCACGAGCGATACGTGATTGATCTATGGCGTCGTTCGAAGGAAAAAATCGGGTTATGGATGCAGGGACAACTCCTTTTGTCGGTAATCGTTGCGGTTCTGGTATTCCTAGGCCTCACCTTGCTTGGGGTTCCGAACGCACTTCTTCTTTCAGTATTAGCAGGAGTCTTTGAGCTTATTCCTCTTTTCGGTTCGTTCTTGGCTGCGGCACCTGCAATGCTTATCGCTTTTCTTGATGGAGGTATCACTCCTGCACTTCTCACGACAGGGCTTTTTGTGGTGATTAATCAATTTGAGGGTCAGCTAATCTATCCGCTTGTAGTAAAAAAAGTAGTAGGAGTTCCACCGATTATTTCTATTCTCGCAATTATCATTGGAGGAAAGCTTGCGGGTTTCCTTGGGGTACTTCTTTCCGTTCCTATCGCTGCGGTATTTATGGAACTTATAAATGATCTCGAAAAGAGTAAAGCTCGAGAAAAAAATTCTGAATAATCCCTTTTGTTATGCCGACTGATCCGGGTGAGCAAAAAAAATATTTCTATATCACTACGACTCTTCCGTATGTGAATGCAGAACCGCATATTGGATTTGCGATGGAACTTATTCGCGCAGACATTATTGCGCGGTACAAAAAACTACAAGGCTTTGATGTGTTTTTTAATACCGGCACAGATGAACATGGGCAGAAACTGTTCGATACTGCAAAGAAGGCGGGTAGAGATGTAAAAGAATATGTGGATCAATATGCTTTAAGCTTTAAAAAGCTCGCACCACTTCTTGGTATTTCAGAAGATGTCCATTTTGTGCGAACAACAGATACGCACCATGAGAGAGCAGCTCAGGAATTTTGGAAGAGGGTATACGATGCGGGATATATTTATAAGAAAAACTATACTGCAAAATATTGTGTTGGGTGCGAGGAGAATAAGACAGAATCAGAGCTCGCAGATGGCCATTGTCTTATTCATCCAAATCTTGAAATACAAGTTCTTGAGGAGGAGAATTATTTCTTTAAATTTAGTGAATTTGGAACTCGTCTTCTAGATCTTTATGACAAAACAGAAAAAGGGGGAAGAAGTTTTGTAGTGCCAGATTTTCGTCTAAATGAAATGCGAGAGTTTGTAAAAAGGGGACTTGAGGATTTCAGCATTTCACGTCTTAAATCAAAAATGTCTTGGGGGGTTCCTGTGCCAAATGATGAAGATCATGTGATGTACGTATGGTTTGATGCACTAGTAAATTACATTTCAACTCTAGGTTGGCCTGATGATGAGACCCAATTTGAGAAATTTTGGGTAAAGGGAACCCCGGTGCAGTACTGTGGAAAGGACAATACTCGTTTTCAATCAGTTATGTGGCAGGCCATGCTTATGGCAGCAGGCTTGCCTAGTAGCCACACAATTGTGGTAAATGGTTTTATCACAAGTGGTGGGCAGAAGATGAGTAAGAGTCTAGGTAATGTCATAAGCCCACAGAACATTATCGATGGGTATGGAGTCGATGCGTTGCGGTATTTTGTCGCACGAGAACTTTCAACTTTTGAAGATTCCGATTTTACTCCTGAAAGATTTAAGGAGGTATACAATGCAAATCTTGCGAATGGTATCGGCAACCTTACCAGCCGTATCATGAAAATGGCGGCTGATAATTTAGATCATCCGGTAGATGTTTTAAATAATTTCGCATTTCCAGAATTCACAAAACATTTAGAAAAATTTGAAATAGGTAAGGCTACAGATATAATTTGGCAACAGATCTCCGCTCTAGATTTGATGATTCAAACCCAAACACCATTTAAGCTCGTGAAGACGGATCCAGAAAAAGGTAAACAGGTAATATCAGATTTGGTGGTTGAGTTGCATAAGATAGCTCTTATGCTCACTCCAGTTTTGCCATTTACTGCAGAGAAAATAATCAGTTGTGTGAAGAATAACTCAACACCTACTGAGCCTCTATTTGTTCGAAAAGACTAATGAAACCAGAATATTTTGATATTCATTGTCATATAGATGATGAGAAGTATGACGCTGACAGGGAAGAGGTGATCAAGCGCCTTAAAGAATCCAATACTTGGGCTACCACAATCGGAACAGATCTGAAGAGTTCTACTCGTGCGGTAGAGATTGCCGAGCAAAATGAGGGAGTGTTTGCCTGTGTAGGGATTCATCCTCGCGATCGGACAGATGAAGAATTTGATGAAAAATCTTTTGAGATTTTAGTAAAAAGTTCAAAGACGGTTGCAGTTGGTGAGTGCGGGCTCGATTACTTTAGGTTTGAAGGAGATTTATTATCGGAAAAAAAGAGGCAAAAAGATTTGTTTGAGAAGCAAATCAATTTTGCAATTACACACAATAAGCCCTTGATGCTTCATTGTCGTGATGCATACGGGGATTCGCTCGATATTTTGGAGGTATACGCAAGGGACTTTGGTGACAGGCTCCGAGGTAACGCTCACTTTTTCGCAGGGTCACTTGATATTGCGCGAAGGCTTTTTGAAATAGGTTTCAGTATTTCGTTTACGGGGGTTGTGACTTTTGCACGAGATTATGATGAGATAGTTCGCTTTGCTCCTCGAGATAAAATCCTCTCTGAGACCGACGCTCCATACGTTGCCCCAGTCCCTTTTCGAGGCAAGAGAAATGAGCCTGCGTATGTTTCTTATGTTGCAGACGTTCTTTCCGAGATTCGGGGAGAAGATAAAAACTCATTCAAAGTTCAACTTTTAGAGAATGCAGGGGTGTTATTTGGGCTGGATTGCCAATAGGACAGACTCTGTGGTAATGTGGGGCATCCCTATTTTGGGAATTATTAATTAAGGAATGACCGAATATGACCGAAGTATTTGAGGGCGATCAGGAATCGAACGCTCTTCGGGTCTATGAAGTAGGCTATCTATTGCTTCCTTCCGTTCCAGAAGAGCATATTCCTGAATCAGTTCTCCGTGTGAAAGATGCCATTACCAAGGGTAATGGAGCAATTCTCTCCGAAGAGGCGCCTCTCATGAGGCCTCTTGCGTATGAGATGGTAAAGTCTGTAGGAACCAAAAATGAGCGCTTTGATACGGCTTATTTTGGTTGGGTTAAGTTTGAGACCACTCCAAGTGGGGCAGTTGAAGTGAAGAAGGTTCTCGACAGTATGGAAACCGTTTTGCGCTTCATTCTCATCAAGACCACAAGAGAGACTCCAGTAGTTGTCCGACCTGCTTTAGACGGCGAAGAGGGAGAACAGGCTCCAGAAGCACCTCCTTTGAGTCCAAAGGTTGCTGAGGTTTCGATTGACAAGAGCATTGATGAGCTCGTGATAGAATAAGGAGATAGTAATAAGCTAACTTCTCTAGAATGTATATCAACAAAGCAATTATTTTCGGGAATCTCACGAGAGATCCAGAAACAAAGGCCCTCCCATCTGGTATCCAGGTGACAAGTTTCTCTGTTGCTACAAATCGTGTATGGAAAGATAAGAATGGTGCTCGCCAAGAAAGCGTAGATTACCACAATGTAGTGGTCTTCGGACGTCAGGCAGAAACTGTGTCGCAGTACCTTCGAAAGGGTAGCTCGGTCTATGTTGAAGGAAGAATGCAGACCAGGTCTTGGGACGCCCAGGATGGTACAAAGAAGTACCGTACAGAGCTTGTTGCCGAGAGGGTACAGTTTGGACCACGAAGAGAGGGGGATTCCTCTTTCTCAAAAGCACCAAGTGCTCCTCAGAAATCTGGAGCGGTAGAGAAGGAGGCTCTCGATACTATCGAGTATCCTGAAGAAGAGATAAACCCTGACGATATTCCGTTTTAGAGATTCAAAAATAAAAAATGAAACAGACTCAAACCCCTATTGTTACGTATGTTGACTATAAGGACACGGAGCTTTTAAAGAAATTCCTCAATCCTCACGCTCGAATCATTTCGCGTCGTAAGACTGGGCTTTCTGCAAAGAACCAGAGACAGATTGCACTTGCAATTAAGCGAGCTCGCTTTTTGGGACTCCTTCCGTTTGTTGCACAATAGTTACAAATGCGAAAACCCCTGCCCATGATGAATGGGCAGGGGTTTTTCGTGTAGAATATCTCATATGACACGTTTGCCTTACTGGGCTCAGGGAGGAATTTTTGGATTTTTCTTAATCCCTCTTATATTTTTTCTTAAAATAACATGCCCACTTTATAGTGGATGTTTGGTCGATCCTTTTCTTGTCCCTATATTTTCACCACTTTTTTTACTTGAAGCTTTTTTAGGTCCAGACTATGCATCAATAAAAGGTGAGGTTATGTTTATCACTCTTTTTTGGGCACTCGTCGCTTCACTCGTGGCGCACTTGTTTGGAAACTTAATGAAAAAGCAGATGAGGGAGGAGGGTGAGGAGGAAGTTTCTTAGAAAGAATTTCCTACACGGTCTGTATATTCTCCAGTTTCTGTGTTGATGCGAATCACATCTCCTTCTTTTACGAACATAGGGACTAGTATCGTTGCTCCAGTTTCGAGTACCACTTGTTTGGATCCACCTTTTGCGGTATCTCCCCGTACTGCGGGATGAGCCTCGGTTACTTTGAGGTCGACTTTTATAGGAAGTTTTACTCCAATAATCTGATCATCAAAAATCATTGCCTCAATAAGGGCGTTTGCTTTTAGAAACTGACTTGCGGTTCCGAGCATTTCTGTCGTAAGTTGGAATCGTTTCGAAGGATCGCTCGTTTCACAGAACCACCATTCTCCGCGGTTGTTATAAAGGTATTTTATATCTCGATAGGCAATATCTGCTTCCTCCGCCTTTTCAGATACATGGAATGATCGCTCGGTTACTTTTCCGGTGATGAGGTTTTTGAGCTTTGTTGCATTTACCGGCTTTCTTTGCTGTTTTCGGAATACATGGGAGCCTATTACTTCATAGGGAGCTCCGTCTAGAACTATGTATTTTCTCTCAGTAATTTCGTTGTATTCAAGCATATAAGCGTTTTTTTAGAGCTAGATTTTAACAGGATAAGGGAAAAAGTCCATGTTTCGGCTTTGATATAGGATGAAGGGCGAGGTACTATTACACTATGACATTTGAAGCCCCCACACACATTCCAGAAGGTGAAGACGAGGCTCATTTTGAGAAGATGCCAGCTGATTCTATGGAATCTTTGTCAGGTCCTCTCGCAGAAGGTTTTAGAATGTGTTTTGACTCAAAGCAAATGAAGGATTTTATCCAAGATGTTTTTGAGAGGAACGGAGTGGAACTCTTGCAAGTTCAATATATTCCCGATGAGGATGTTACAAGGGTTATTGCAATTTCTGCCGATTACTTTGACTTGAAAGGTGACCAGCAGGTAATGAGAGCAAAGGAAATTGCTGATCTCATAAAATCTATTGCGACGTCTCGAATGGAAGAGGCGAGAGAATTGGAATAAAAAAAGAACCACAGAGTGAGCTCTCTGTGGTCGACATGCGTCTCCCAAACATATGACGGTGAGCCCTTTGGGCTTAGTCCGGAAATTCGGTCCCGGGGCCAAAACATCGGATGCCTCCCATCCTACTTTCGTAGGTTGCTCTTGTGGGGCGGGTGTCCTAGAGGTTTTTACAAACCAAATCCTCTCTAGGGTTCCACAGGCTCTACAGGTCCGTTTGGTAGAGCTACTCTATCCGAAAGAGGGAATATGTCAATTATTCTTCCTTGAGTTTTTTGAGGATATCTTTGAGTATTTGTGCGCCAACTTTTGTGTTTTCTTTCAAGAATTGCCTTGTTGAATCATATCCACGTCCAATTTTCTCTTCTCCGTATGAGTAGGAAGTTCCTGATTTTGTGATGATGCCGTATTTTTCTCCAAGCGCGATGAGCTCTCCCTCATGAGATATTCCTTCGTTATACATGAGGTCAAACTCTGTCTGTTTAAAAGGAGCGGCAACTTTATTTTTTACTACCTTAACCCGCACCCGTCCGCCCATGACCTCATCTCCTTTTTTAATTTGGGCGATACGGCGGATATCAAGTCGTACTGATGTGTAGAATTTTAGAGCTTTTCCTCCAGGTGTCGTTTCTGGATTTCCAAACATTACGCCGATTTGCATTCTAATTTGGTTAATGAAAATTACGATGGTCTTTGATCGGGCGACGATTGCGGTAAGCTTTCGAAGGGCTTGCGACATGAGACGGGCCTGTTTTCCTACGTGGTGCGCCCCCATGTCACCCTCTATTTCATCTCGGGGAGTAAGCGCTGCGACTGAGTCGATGACGATTACGTCCATCTTTCCGCTTCGTACAAGACTCTCTACAATTTCAAGCGCTTGTTCTCCTGTGTCTGGTTGAGAAATTAGGAGTTCGTCTATTTTTACTCCAAGACGTTTTGCGTATTCGGGATCCATTGCATGTTCTGCGTCAATAAATGCGCAAATGCCATTCGTCTTTTGTGCCTCTGCAATCACATGGAGGGAAAGGGTGGTTTTTCCTGAAGATTCTGGGCCAAATATTTCAATGATTCTTCCACGAGGGAGACCGCCAATGCCAAGCGCTACATCAAGGCCAATGGATCCGGTTGAGATCGCGTGAACGTCAACACGTGGCTTTTCACCAAGCTTCATAATTGCATCATCACCAAACTTTGTTTTTATTTGCCGAAGGGTCTCTTCGATATTTTTTTCTTCTTTTGTTTCCTGAGGCGGTTTGGTTTTTTTCATAATAATGGGGTTTATTGCTAAAAATCGTTTTTGTTATTCTGAATTAAGTGGAGGTACTCTGTTTTCCTTCTTCCAAAACGATCTGCGACGGAGAGCTCTATTATAGAGTAGCCGAGGGGGGCTATCAATTTCTCTTCAAACACCCCCTGTTCATCGATAAAGATAGGGGAGTCATTGAGGGTAATTGAGGCTACGTTATGCGCTACACCTTTGACGGTAAATACTTCATTTCCTAAAGTCGCTCCATCTTGAGGTGTTTCTATGGTGAAAGTTGGCCCAATGATTAGGTTTTTTGCCTGGAAGAGGCTGTATCCGAAGATAATCAACACGATAAAGGAGATGCCACCTACCTGTATGATTTTTTTGATATTACCCCGCATGTTCCTCTTCTCCTGGATCGGTTATTGCATGGTCATTTTTTATAAGCACATCTCTTGGCTTTGATCCAGATCCTGGGCCCACAACTCCTCGTTCTTCGAGCATGTCCATGAGTCGAGCAGCCCGAGCATATCCCACTCCGAGTTTTCTTTGGAGGTAAGAGGTCGAGGCTTTCCCTGTTGCAACGACGACTTCACGGGCTTCTTCGTAGAGATCATCTCCGTCCTCCCCGTCGTCTCCAAGAGTTGCTTCAAAGATAGAATTCCTTGAACCTTCTTCTGCGAAGTTGAGTTCGCTAGGAATTTCGTTTTCGTAGTTTTCAGTAAGGTACTTCGCAAGTTTCTTTACTTCTACTTCAGTAATAAACGCTGATTGAATACGCTGAGGCTTGGACATTTCACCAGACATAAAGAGCATATCTCCGGCTCCAAGAAGTTTTTCTGCCCCTGCCATATCAAGAATGGTTCGTGAATCGATTTGGGATGCCACCTGAAGTGCAATTCGAGAAGGGATGTTCGCCTTAATGAGACCAGTAATGACATTTACTGAAGGGCGTTGGGTTGAGAGGATGAGGTGGATTCCCACTGCACGACTCATTTGAGCGAGTCTTACAATTGCAGATTCAAGTTCTCGTGGGTAAGCCTGCATGATATCTGCGAGCTCGTCGATAATAATGACGATATAAGGCATCGTCTCTGGAAGGTCTTCGCCTTCTGTTTTACCTTTCGCCTTCATCTTATCAAGCTCGGGTTCGAGGATATTCTTATGATATGACTCAATATCTCTTACTGAGCACTCTTCAAGTACGTTATATCGGCGATCCATTTCTTTAGCAGCCCATTTGAGTGCGAGAATCGCTTTCTTTGCTTCAGTAATTACCGGAGTCAGGAGATGCGGGATCTTATTGTAAAGAGTAAGTTCCACCCGCTTTGGGTCGATCATGATGAGTTTCAAGGTTTCAGGGGATGAGCGGAAGAGAAGGGAGGCAATGATTGCGTGTATTGTCACAGATTTTCCTGACCCTGTTGCGCCCGCAATCAGAAGATGTGGCATCTTTGCGATATTTGCAAAGTGAGATTTTCCAGAGATACCCTTTCCCAAAGAGGCGAGGAGAGGTTTGTCTGATCCTTGGAACTCAGGCTCCGCAAGAAGGCTTCCAAGCCCCACTGTTGTTTTGGTGGTATTTGGCATTTCAATACCCACGAGCGACTTTCCTGGAATAGGAGCCTCGATACGAACAGGGTGAGCAGCAAGCGCAAGCTCGAGGTTGTTCTGAAGGCCTAAAATTTTTGAAAGCTTCACTCCTTCTGCAGGTTTAAGTGCATAACGAGTTACTGATGGTCCAATAGAGACTTCGTCCATCTCAACTGCAATACCGAAGTTTTGAAGTGTTCTTTTTATGATGTTTGCATTGGCTTTCACATCACCGACGCCAGGTTTTCCTCGATCTCTTTCAAGAAGAGAGAGAGGCGGGGGAGAGAAAGGGGTAAGTGATATAACTCTTCTCTTGGCTGGAGCTACAAAAACCTCCTCCTCTTCCTTTGTTTCTTTTTTCCTCTCAAACATCTTTCCACGGGCGGATGTCTTGTCTTCTTCGGTGTCTTCATCCTGTGGCGGAGGGGTATCTTCTTCAGAGGTTTCTTCTGTAGCAGAAATCACCTTCGGTTTTTTTGAGAAGAACTTTCTCCAGCCAAGAATGAAATCTAGTTTAAGAGTTGTATCAAATACGATCAGGAACGAGATTACGAGGAGTGCTACCAGGATGATGCTTGCGGCGTATACCTCAAAGAGAGCAACTAATGGGTGGGCGATAAATCTTCCGATGATCCCACCACCTTGAGGGAGAAGTATATCGATGATTCCAAGAACAGAAGAGAAGAAGACCACTGAGCCAATTGTTTGGGTAAGGGCAAATCTTCTTTCGAGGCTTTGAAAAAACGACACACAAAGCATAAAGAAGAAGAGGGACAGTACATAGTACCCATAGCCGAAAAGGGCGGTGAGAAGAGAAAAAACCTTCTCTCCAACAAGGCCAGCTTTATGGAACGCTGCGAGGAGTAGGAACACGCCTATTACAAAAAATACTACCGCAAGCACTCCCTGAAGAGTCTCTTCTTTAAGGCTTGAGAACGGTTTTTTTATGGTTTCTTTTAGACTTTCTTCTTTCTTCTTTCTGCCCATGGGGGTGACGCTAATAACAACTGGTTCATCATACCATGAGGGAGAGCGGGGGATTGAAGAGGGTGGATTCTGGGGAAAAGTAAAAATGGCTTAACAAGGGCGTTTATTTGCTATATAGGACACCTTGATTTTATCTAAAGGACATGATATTATTTAAGGGACAGTATATAAGTCTATAAAAGACATACTAAGAAGTAATAAAGGGCATAAAAATATAAATGGATTCTTTTTCAGACAAAAAAGAAATAGAGGCGCAGGATGTTTCAAAAGAGGTGTCTACAAATAAAGATTTGGAGATGGTCCTGTTTTCTCATAAGGACAAAAACTTTTTCTTTATTTATCAAAAGATAAAAAAACTTTCTGCGGCACTTTATCTCATCACAAACTTCTTTGAAGAAACAGAGCCACTGAAGAATTCTTTACGAGTTCTGGCTACATCGTTTTTGTCTGTAAGTGCTCGCATGTATCGCGCTGAGTCTCGTACTCTTTCGGGCATGCATACAAACTTGGAGTCCCTTATTCTCGAGACACTATCTCTTCTTGAGGTCGCTTCTTTGAATGGACTTATTTCTCCTATGAACCTTTCAATTCTCAAGAGAGAATTCTCAGATCTCACCGCCCGTTTGCATGCTCTTATTGAGGGGGCAAAAGAAGAAGCGCTTGTGCTTGAGCCACAATTTTTTATTACAAAAGAAGCCGAGATACCTACAAGTATCATGCAGAGAGGAGAGAGCGTGGCTACAAAAAATGTCCTTAAAGAGAGCATCGGAACGGGTGTTAAAAGTTTTGCCCTTTATAAACAAAATCGTGAAGAACACGGTTCTAGCGTGACCGCTCAACCTATGCATGAGGAGGAAAAGAAAGAGAAACTAAAGGACTTTGGCTCTGTGGCTGTAAAGAAGAATCGAAGACAGAGTCTTATTATCGGCCTCTTGAAGAGAAAGAGGGAAATTATGATAAAGGACGTGGTCGGACTTATCACGGACTGTAGTGAAAAGACCATTCAGCGAGAGCTCTCTATGCTCGTGGATTCTGGCCTTCTAAAAAAAGAAGGAGAACGTAGGTGGACTAGGTATAGCCTGGTGGCAAGCTAAGCCGTTGACTTAGGGGCCTATTCGGGCTAATATAGAGGGAAGTGTGAAATGGCCCAAAAAGGCCATTTCGTACTTATCCACACGGTTTTTTGCGAACAAAAGACATGGGGCCTATAATGTGTATACGCGTGCGAAAGTATGCGTGTAAGAGACAAGGTTCTCGTGCGTCTCTGTTTGTAGAAACAGTGTCTCGGATCTTTGACATACTACATAGCGAATATTTTCTACCGAACTCTTTTTTCCGTATTTGTCTGAAATTCTGAAATACCCACACCCTTACCAACTCTCTTCTCGTTCCAAGTCGATCCCGATTCATTCTTTAAAAAATGTGTCGGGATTGGAATGGGGAGTTGATGGATTATTAGGAAGAAATTAGAAGACGTTATTTATTAACAAGCCTTATGTCCTTAAAAAGATATAGGGCCGTACATCTATAGTTCCGTTATTAGTAATTTCTATAGATATACGTTCAAAACAAAATTTAGTCATGAAAAGAATTTTTGCAGGTTTCGTTGCAATCGCAATGGTCCTCACTCTCGTTGGAAGTACTGTTGCTCCGGCACAGGCTGCTACCGTTGAAGAGCTCCAGGCGATGATCGCACAATTAACAGCACAGCTCGCTTCACTCATGGGCGGTTCATCATCAACAAGTGGATACATGTTCACAACTGATCTCACTGTTGGTTCAACCGGCATGGCGGTAACTGAGCTCCAGAAGGTTTTGGTTTCTAAGGGATACCTTGTTATGCCAGCAGGTGTAGCTATGGGATACTTTGGAACTTTGACAAAGAATGCAGTTGCTGCTTGGCAGGCTGCAAACGGAATCACTCCATCTGTTGGATATGTTGGTCCTAAGTCACGGGCAGCATTGAACGCAATGGTTTCAGTTCCTACAGTTCCTTCAGTTCCAGGTTCAACAACTGGTATTACAACTCCAGGTGTTGAGGGAACACTTACAGTTGACCTTAACCCAAGCCCAGCTTCAGGAGTAAAGGTTTACGAAGGTGATTCAAAGGCCGCTGCAGTTGGTATCGAGCTTGAAGCAAAGCTTTCTGATATCAAGATCGAGCGCATTAAGGTTCAGCTTCCAAACGCTTCTTTCTACAATAAGATTGCAAACAGAATCTACATTGCAGATAACGGAAACGTAGTTGGTTCATCTGATCTTAATTCTTCAACAGTTGTGAAGGAGGGTTCAAACTACTTCATCACTGTTTCAGGTCTTAACTTCATCGTTCCTAAGGACGCAACAAAGGTTCTTACAGTTCACTTCGATCTCTACGGTTCTATTGACTCAGGTGATATTGGTAACAAGGTTGTTACTATCCCAGTTGACGGAGTACGAGGTATCGACGGTGCAGGTGTAAACCAGTACGGTCCTTCATCAGCGTTCTCACGAACAATCGCAGTTACAGCAGATCTTGCTGATAGTGCAGCTCTCCAGCTTTCTTTGAACTCTGGAACTCCACAGTCAGGTGAGGCTGTTGCTTCACAAGGTTCTTCAGAAAACGAACTCGATGGTCTTCATCTCTTGACCTTTGATCTCAAAGCAGAAGATGACGATATCCTCGTTACTGATTTCACTGCTTCTATCCAGAAGACAGGAACAGGTGCAGCTACTGCAACTACTGCTTACCTTTACGACGGTTCAACTCTCGTAGGTAGTGCAACTGTTAACACAACAAGTGGTTTCGCAGTGTTTGATGATATTGATTTCACTGTATCAAAGGATTCTACAAAGAGTCTTATGGTAAAAGTTGACATCGATTCAGCAAACGGAACAGCCGCTGTATTCACAGCATCTGCATCTTCAACAAGTGCAGTTGCAGAAGCTTCAGATGGAGACACAATTACTCCAACTGGTTCAGCTACTGGTGAGGCAATGACTATCCGAAATGTTGGTCCTCAGTTCACTTTGGTTTCAAAGACAATTGAGAAATCAGCTACTGCTTCTCAGAGCAACACTTCAACTTCAACTGCAAAGGGTATCTTTACAGTTAAGGTGAAAGCTCTTGGTGGTGACTTGACCTTCGGTACACAAGCTTCAGGTACGGCTTCAACAACCTTTACCTTCGGTACGTACAAGGGTTCAGCTAACACAACCTTGCTCGTTGCTTCAACTTCAAGTTACACAATTCCTTCATCAGGTGTAGTTACATCAGGTGTTGGCGCAGCAAGCTTCAAGTTGCAGGAGAACAACGAAGTTACATTAACTGTTGAATACCTCTTCGAGGGACGAACAGTTCTTGGATCTCTCGTTTCAACTGATACTTACGCAATTGGTATCGAGTCTATCCGATGGTCAACTAACGACGGTGCTACAATGCAAACTTCAACCTTTATGGCTGGAGAGACAGATTGGAGGACTTCAGGCGTAAGCTTGCCTTAACGGATTCTCGCTTTTCTTAACTGACTTCGGTTAGTTGGGGATTGCAAACAAAAACCACCCTTCGGGGTGGTTTTTGTTTTGCCTGAAAAATGTTCCGCATTCTCTTTTCGCTTTCTCTGCCGTATACTTTTTATATATGGCAGATAAAGAAAAGAAGCCGGCGGGAAGTAGTGATGCGCTCTTTTTTATGGGGCTTATTGGAATTATCCTACTTTCTCTATTTGGAGGAGGATCATTCGGTGATGATGGGAGCGTATCTTCCGGGAGCTCTTCTTCGAGGAGTGTTTCTTCCAAAAATGTAAGTAAGGATTCAGATACGACGAGTATTCAGGGAGAAAAATCTCCTTGGATGGGTAAGGTCCAGATTGAAAGAGGTACCGCTTCTTCTGAGTACCAACCTTATAAAGAGTATATTTCTTTGCGCACCACCGGCCTCAAGAAGGGAGAGACAATTAATCTCACTGGGTGGAGTCTCACCAATGGAAAAGGTGCTCGTTTCTATCAGTTAAACGATACTCAAGTTCGCGGAAGGTCAGATAGAGTCTATATCCCACAGGCTTCAAAAGTCTTTCTCACTACAGGGAAAAATTATGCAAGCCCAGTAGTAGTAGGTCCGAGCTCAAAGATTGTACTGCTCACTGGAAACGTTCCAAATAAATTACCCTTCGAGGTCACAAGTTTTCAGGTAAATAAGTGTAGTGGCTATATTGAGCAGATGGATAATTATCGTTTTTTTCCAACAGTAAGCTCATCATGTCCAGATCCAGAAAAAGAAGTTGATGTGGATACTCTGGATGATAGTTGCTATAAATTTGTTCGCTCGCTTCGCACCTGCAGAACTCCAGAATTCCCGGAACGGACGAGAGTAGGGGATCGCTATGAATACGGCTATGTGGATGGGGTAGGAGGGCTTTCGAATCAGTGTAAGGCCATTTTGAAAACTAACTTTAACTATAATTCGTGTGTTGCGATGCATGGTACAGATTCAGATTTCTTGAAAAATGAGTGGAGAATATTCTTGAATCGCCCTTGGGAGCTTTGGGCAAAAACCCGAGAAACTATTACGCTTTATGACAATCTGGGTAGGGTAGTGGATGAGCTTTCTTATTAGTAGGGGGTAGTAAGGGGAGGGCTTAGTCTACGATGTGCTCAAGAGACTCCCGGAACAATTTGTTGCGGTCGCAACAAATTGTTCCGGAGGGGAGAGGCCGTATTTACTCATAAAAATACTGCGGTACAATATTATTTAATGCTGAAATATTTCGATAATACGTTTTTCAAGTTTCTTTTTGGGTTTCTCGCAATTTTAGCGGTAAGCTTTGCCGTTCTCTTGTTTACTCAATGGTGGGGTGAGCAACAGGCCACCGCCAACACAAACAATGCCGGGGCTTCGATACAAATCCAATATTAAATCACAAACCTCTCACGCACCGCGTGAGAGGTTTTGTTTACAAACACTAACGATTGCAGTCTTCTTATTGTTGCCTCTGGTTTCTTATGGGCAGGTGATTATAACTGAGGTTATGTATGACCTATCGGGGACTGATTCGAATGAGTGGATTGAGGTGCAAAATGTAGGTTCACAAGATGTCGATTTCTCCACTTGGAAACTGTTTGAAGGGAATTCAAACCATGGACTAAAGATATTCCAAGGAAATCAAAATTTAGCACCGAATAGTTTTGCAATTATTAGTGATGATCCAAATGCATTTCTTGCTGAGCACGCAGGTTTTACTGGAACTATATTTGATAGCTCTTTTAGTCTGTCGAACACAGGAGAGACTCTTGCTATCAGAGATTCTTTGCTTTTGGACATCGATACGTTTTCTTACACCTCCGATATGGGATCTAATGGAGATGGAACGTCTTTGCAAAAAATATCAAATGAGTGGAAGCCAGGAATTCCAAATCCAGGTAGGGTAAATTTAGTCAGCGATCAAAATAATACAACGCCACTCTCTAATGCGCAGACTGTGTCTATTTCTACATATTCCACTTCTGCTCAAGAATCTAAAGTGGAAAGTAGTCAGCCTTTCTCTGTTTCTATAGGCAAGGATCGTCTGGTTGCTGTTGGAAATGAAGTAATGTTTCGTGCTGAGGTTAAGAATCAACATTCTTACACCGGTAGAAGCGCCTCCTTTTCTTGGTCGATGGGTGATGGGTCGCAAAAAAACGGTCAGGTTATTACCTATAATTATCGATACCCTGGTGATTATATTGTCGTACTTAACGCATCTCGCGGTGAAGATAGTGTCGTCTCTCGGGTCCTTGTAAAGGTTGTTGAACCCGAAGTTGAGATGACCATTCTTCCTGATGGTTCTGTGAAGGTAGTTAATCATGGGAAAGATGAGATAAATTTACATCGATGGAAGATAGAATCTCTGGATCAAGTTTTTACCTTTCCTCAAGATACCCTTATTAAAGGGAAGGTTTCGGTTGTTATCCCACCTTCCGCTTTGGGGATAATCCTTACTCCAGCTTTTCCTATTAAAATCAAAAATCCACTTGGACTTGCTTATGTCTACACGGGTAAAGAGAAGATTATCGTGGAGGAGGTTTCAAAATCTTCAGACGTAACGGTAAAACCGGAGAGTGTTCCAGGCTCTAAAGAAAATCCAAAAATATTATTAGCTGACAAGATAGAAAATACCGCTGCTTCAGAGGCTGATAACAGCACAGGATCTATTGTAGAAGAAATATCACCTCAACCGGCAGCGGTTTCCCAAGCTTTCGAGGTGAGTAAGCCGAAAGGATTTTGGATTGGTTTTGTAAATTTCTTTAAACGGCTATTCGATTAACATGAAACCATCTTTATTTCTTATAGTTGTGATGTTCATCTTTCCGTCTGCTGTTTATGGGGTAACGGTTGTCGATGATGTCCAAGTCGATACTACTTGGACTATTCAAGATAGCCCATACCTTCTCAATGATCCCTTTATTATTTACCCAGGGGTAACTCTCACGATTGATCCTGGGGTTGTGGTGAAAGTAAGAAGCCAAGGGGTGTTCATCCTCCGTGGAGGAAATCTTGTTGCAAGTGGTGCCGCTAACCAACCGATATACATCACCTCTGATAAGGATGATTCTGTTTTTGGTGATACTAACTTAGATGGAAATAGCACCATGCCGGATAAAGGAGAGTGGTTAGGGATAGAAATAGAATCGGGATCTCGAGCAGATTTAGATAATGTTTTTATTCGCTATGCAGGAGGAATGCAGTTTACGCAGTCAACTATTCTTAATGATGGGATTTTAAATATAAGTAGTTCGACATTATCTGATGGAATTGTTGGAGTTCACAATAGATCAGGAACTTCTGTATTGCAAAAACTGGATGTTCTCAGGCACGATACGGGTATCCTTTCTACAGGTGGCGATGTGTCTATAGAATATTCAAATATCGAAGCAGCGAGTGTTGGTGTGATAAATCAAAGTTCTAATGTTATTTCGGCTACTAACAATTGGTGGAATGATGCATCTGGCCCGTTTCATTTACAACTGAATTCAAGCGGTACGGGTGTGCCTGTGGATGATAACGTAAACTTTATTCCCTGGCTTTCTGGTAGATATGCTTCTTCTTCACAACCTTCGCTCTGCTGTTCTAGCGTTCTGTTTCTTCCTGGATTCATGGCAAGTGACCTGTACGTTCAGGAGGGCATTTCTGAGAATCAGTTGTGGCCGCCCACAAGTTTGTTGCAACAGGATGTTGATAAGCTCAGATTTGATTCACAGGGAAATTCCATAACTTCTGGTATTTATACAAAGAATATTATTGAAGAAGCTTTTGGGGTGAATATTTACAAGAGTTTTGCAGATAAAATGAGATCTCTTGTGCAGGTTCAAGATATAGAAGAATGGTTGCCTTTTCCATATGACTGGAGGAGAGATTTATCTGAGATTGTAAATAATTTTACTTTAGTAAAAGTAGGTAATAATTTTGAAAATAAAAAGCTTATTGATGAAGCCGTCTCTCTAGCTCAAAGATCTCCTACTGGCAAGATAACTATTATTGGGCATAGTAATGGCGGGCTTGTTGGCAAATACCTAATTAGAGAACTGGTAAGTCAGGGGAAAGGAGATCTTGTAGATCAGTTTACGATGGTTGCTGTTCCACAATTAGGAACACCTAAGGCAATCACCGGTTTATTACATGGGGATGGACAAGGTTTCTTAATGAGATTCTTACTTAGGAATAATTCCGCTAGAGATCTAGGGTTTAATATGAAAAGTGCGCATAATCTTTTGCCTTCAAGTGTTTATTTTCAGAACAATATATCAAACGTTATTGATTTCAATCCTTCGATTCGTAATGTTTTTGATTACACCTTGTATAATTTTCCACAAACAATCTCCTCTTATGCTGATTTAGTTTCTTTTGTCACTTCTGCAAATAGGAGCGGTGCTACTAGGGACCCAATAGATATACCCCTCACTTTAAGAGCGGATTTGATTAATGGCGCAAATGCCGATATTGAAAGTCTTTCCCAGTGGGTAGTTCCTAATTTTATAAACACACAGCAGATTGTGGGGGTTGGCGGGGCGACGATTAGTGGCATTGAGTATAGAGCCAAGGAAGAAGTGGTCTGCGCCACACGGAGCGGTCTTTATGGCTGCCAAAGTGAGTATTTTTGGGATCGTATCTTGTTAAGAAGTTTTGATGGCGATGGTACAGTTATGGCCCAGAGTGCTGAATATGCAAATGTAAACAATCCAAATATTTATTTTCTGGATATTTTTAATAGCAATAAAAATTTATTAATAAATAGAAAACATTCTGACATTCTTGAAAACTTGAACGTAATAGAATTACTTGAGAACATTGTTCTCTCTAGAGTAACTGAGCCACTTCCTTCTTACGTCAGTCAATCAAAGCCACCACTTTCAAATTCATATCAACGGATAAGTACGCACTCTCCAGTTTCTTTGACTGTCTCTAATGGACAAGGAGAGATTGTTGGTAGAGACCCAATAAGAGATGGGGGAGATTTTGTATTTATACGTGAAGATGTCCCGAATAGTGATTACAGTGAGATTAATGATCAAAAATATATTATTGTTCCCATGGATACGGCTTATACAGTCCATGTTAAAGGAGAGGGCTCGGGAATATTTACTTTAAATGTTGATCAGTACAATAACGGAAATGTTGCGACTCAAAGTTTTATTGATATTCCGGTGACTGAATCACTCGAAGCCAAAGTAGATATTGATACTCATAATGTAGTTGGTGATATTAGTATTGATATAGAGGGGGATGGCGTTATTGATACAGTAATAACTCCTCAAACTGAATTTAGGCCAAATCTTTATCTTGAGATTGTTGAGGATATTATAGGCAGTTTTGATCTCAAAAAAACACAAGAAAGTAAGTTGCTAAAGGAGATAAATTCTATAAGGGAGTTTCTAAAAAATAAAAAACTAGAAAAAACAATAGAGAGAATAGACAAATTAACTAAGTATCTAAATCAGCTTTTATTGAAAGAAAAGGATAGGGGAGGTTTTAGTGAAGATGAGGTACAATTACTTATTAAGTATCTAGATATATTAAATAGCAATTTAAAATTTAAATGAATAAATTTGCTTTACTTACTATTGTTTACATCATTTTAGGAATTTTAACTTTTCCGCTTTTAGAATCTTTTTTAATGGCAGACGAAGCGGGGGTATTTGGTTTACTTGTGTTTATTTTTATGTGTATCTCAGGAGTATGGGCTCTGGCCACCTCAAGCTATAGATTGTTTTTATTATTTACCCTATTCTACATACCTCTTACATGGCTTATAGCTCGCGATGCGGACCAGAATATGTTTGGCCCTAGCAGGGATCAAACAATTCTTGTGGCTGTACTGGTATATGTAGTACTTATATTGATTTGGTTCGGAGTGAAGTACCTTAAGAAAAGACTTAGAAAATAGTACATTAAAGTTGTTGGAACAATTTGTTGCGACCGCAACAAATTGTTCCGGATGTGCTGGATTGCTCGTTATCCTAAACTGAACAAAGCTTTCAGCCGCTTGTCGTACTCAATGTGCTCGGCGATTATATATAAGACTTCCTTTCCGATTTTGAAGTCTGCTTTAAGTAAAGTTACGAGATCCTCGCAGTCGTATGGGAATATCCAGACGCTATTCTGCAGTTTCTTAAATCCGATTTGAATTAAAGTTCTGCGCAGTTTTTCCCTAGTGGTTTTACGTCCCTCTTTTATGTCAAAGATAATGATTCTCCATTTTTTATCCCACTTTCTAGGCTTTGTGATGTGGAAATTTCTTTCTTCTAATTTATTTATGAATGCAACACCTTTAGCAGTAAGTGCCAGGTTTTTCCCAGAATATTCAATGAGGCCCTGCTTGATAAGACGATTCCGAACACTCCGTACACTATCCTCTTCTTTTTGAGTAAGAAGTCCCTTCTTCCCAAATACCTGTAAAGCGTTTGGTGCTAGTAGCGCAACGCTTAAAAGACCTGCAACTTTTATACTTGAAAGCACTGCATTTTTGAGTTTCTTTTTACGGGAATTTTTTCTGGTTGTTTCCTCTAAGCGTTCCATATTTATATTTTATTATTTTACACTAACTACAGAACGGAACAATTTGTTGCGGTCGCAACAAATTGTTCCGTTAGGACCTTCAATAAGAAATAATACTCGAGACATAATTATTGACAGATTTTGAGGGGAGGGTAGGGTAGGAAATAGAACGTTACTCTCACCCCTCGGAGGGATTATGTTCGTTCTCAAGACGGATTGGGCGTGGCTCGTAGGTCATGCACACCGTAACACGGATGAGAAGGAAGTTGATCGCTGGACCTGCAAGGCCTCGGGCGCTCGAATCTTGGTAGGAGCTGAGACGCCTGTCCAAGTGGAGGATGTGGAAGGTAAGCCCGAAGAGGCGGTTCTTGTCCGGCCAGCCTGCCCGAAGTGCAAGGAGTTTCTCCACCCACTTTCGGAGGAGGCTCTGAAGGCCGTCATCCCTCATGCCGACGTCATCCCGATTACGCTCGTGCCATAACGTGAACCGCCCCAGCTTTTGGAGGGGCGGTTTTTGTTTGACAGAAAACTATAAATCAGTAGAGTTATGCCCATAAGGCCAAAGACAGTAGGCAGTTCCATTTGGGACAGAGGCCCTACCGAGGCAAACGAATCGAATACGATTCGTCGCAACTCCTGCGGCCTTATTAAAGGTCGTTTGTTTTTTAAAAAAACATTTTATGGCAATTACAAAAGAGAAGAAACAAGAAATTGTTGCAAAACTTCATGATGCATTTGCACACGCAAAGTCGTTCGTATTCGTAAACTTTCACGGACTCAATGTCGCAGGAATCAGCGAAATGCGAAGAGCTTTGAAGAATGCAGGTGTCACATATTTTGTAGCAAAGAAAACACTCGTTCGCCGAGCGCTCGCTGAGGCAAAGCTTGAGGGAGAAATTCCTGAGCTTCCTGGAGAGCTTGCGATTGCATGGTCACAAGACCTCATTGCACCAGCGCGAGAAGTCTATGGATTCCAAAAGAAGAGTCCAGACAATCTCAAGATCTTGGGTGGTATCTTTGAAGGGAAAATTCTTGGACAAGTGGACATGATGGAAATCGCAACGATTCCTCCACTTCCAGTACTCCACGGCAAGTTTGTGAATATCATCAATTCGCCGATTCAAAGATTTGTTATTGCACTTGATCAGATCGCATCAAAGAAAGCGTAATTTATTAATCCAAATTTATTAAACAATTATGGAAGAAACAAAAGTAGAAGTTCCTGCGAAATTCAAAGGAATTGTCGAGGAAATCGAGAAGATGTCCGTTCTTGATTTGAACGAACTCGTAAAGGTTTTTGAGGCAAAGTTTGGTGTTTCTGCAACTGCGGTTGCAGCAGCTCCTGCAGCAGCGGGCGCAGCTGAAGAGGCAAAGGATACTGCAAACATTGAGCTCACTGATAGTGGTGCAAACAAGATTGCAGTGATCAAGGTAGTAAAGGAAGTTTTGGGACTTGGTCTTAAGGAGGCAAAGGATCTCGTTGATGGCGCTCCTGCAATGCTCAAGACTGACGTGAAGAAGGAAGAGGCAGAGGCAATTAAGAAGCAAGTTGAAGAGGCTGGAGGAAAGGTAACACTTAAGTAATCTTCTTTCATCTGAATACGAAAAAATCTCCCTGGATAAATCGGGGGGATTTTTTGTTGTAAAAAAATACCGAAGAATTTCTTCGGTATATTGGTGTGAACCTATTTTTCTCGGTCGAAGTCTTCGAGAGTTTTCTTCACCACTCTCTCGACTTCACGGAGAGATTTACTGAAGTTCTTGTCACGAGAATTTCCTCGAGAAACTCCACGAATAAAGGTGGGGCGGTAGAGCTGTCCAAGGCGTAGTCGATTGTCGATGAGTAGAGGACCGCCGAGTGTTGCGACTGGATACACGTCGATGATTTTCCCACTTCGTGTCCGAAGCCAACTGTGCTCAAAGATGTCGTGATACGTACCGGTCTCAACTTTGAGATGCAAACAGGTACCGATTGCTTGGGCCAACAAGTGGCAGGAGAGTGGGATTTCTTTCCCGCCTTCTGTTCCAAGGTCGATGTCCGGAAGAAGATCAACGACCTTCTCGATTTTGCGGAAGAGAGACACTTCTTCTTCTGATAATGTCCTAAGCGCGAAAGGATTCACAGGTTCTCCTTGAGGGGGTCTTTCGGTATTCTAGTTATTTATAAAAGTAAATCAATAAAAAACCGCCGAGAGCGTTAGCTCAAGGCGGTGAGGTGTTCTTTTTTCACGAAGAGTCTCCACGCGTAGTTCGGAATCTTCAGGAAAACTTCCTGAACGCGGTCTTTCCATGTGAAGCGATTATGTGCTTCCACGAACTGAATTTTCCCACCCTCAGGTTTCATTACTTTCCAGCAGAGCGCAACTCGACCGTAGAGGTGGAAGGGGTTTGAGCTTACCACCACGTGGACTTCGGAGTCCTCCATGGAGTACATCTGAAGAATTCGTTTGATGACACGTATTGAATGAAA
The DNA here is from genome assembly GCA_964603485.1 of uncultured Candidatus Saccharibacteria bacterium. Lineage (GTDB taxonomy): Bacteria > Patescibacteriota > Minisyncoccia > Phycocordibacterales > Zambryskibacteraceae > CAYVDB01. Next base: position 2,768 of record CAZRVE010000002.1, on the reverse strand, counting down.
CGTTTCAGCAAACGTACCCCAACCCGAAGGGTCGATGAGGTGTCTCGATGTATCTCCGAGTGAGTTCAGATAGTTGCTTTGCTGAGCTGCAAGAGAAACGGGATGATCCTCGGTAGCTTCTTGGGGGCTTTTTTTGCTGTAGCCCGCGGTGAGAATCGTATAGCGAATACTGTCGACATCTGAGCTCAGTTCTTCGCTTGCGAAGTGGAGTGCCTGCGCGCACCTCTCGGTAGTGCCACCAGATACTCTCGGCAACACATAGTCGTATGCATAGGGAACGGAGAACACGAATCGACGCTTACTCACTGGAAACTCCTATATTGAGGGACTGTTCTTGTCCAGTTATGTCATTTTTTTATGAAATAGTCAATAAGTTTCGAATAGGGCCTTAAGGTGGTAAAATCGGGAGGTCATGGAAACGCTTACGAAACTCTTCGGATCGGCTGCAAAGGTAAAAATTATAAAAATGTTTCTCTTCAATTCTGGGACCGCATATGATGTGGCTCAGATTTCGGACAGAACAAAGGAGAGCTCATCAAAGGTTCGTCGAGAGGTTCACGTATTAGAAAAGATGGACCTCATTAAGCGACGAGTATTTTATAAAACGGTTCATCGAAAAAAAGGGAACAGAACAATTGTAGGGAAGGTAAAGACAAGTGGGTGGATACTCAATACAGATTTTGAATTCCTTATTCCACTCCAACAGTTTCTCGTAAATCTTAATCATCTGAGCCCTAAAGATATTGCACGCAAACTTTCTAAAGCGGGCAATATGAAGCTTGTGATTACTGCAGGTATTTTTATTCAAGACTCAGAGAGTCGGGTTGATCTTCTCGTGGTAGGGGATCATATAAAGAAAGGTTCTGTTGAAAATGCAATTCGAAATATAGAAGCTGAAATGGGAAAGGAGATTCGTTATGCTGTATTTGAAACTGCGGATTTCCAGTATCGTTTAGGTCTTTACGACAAACTCATTCGTGACATCCTCGATTTTCCACATGAAAAAATTGTGAATAAGATTGGGGTTATATAAACACAATTTCAATCCTTTGTTATTAGCATAGTTTTACATATATGAACGAAGGTTCTGATAGCCCTCAAGAAAGAGTTTTTGAAAATGAACAGGTTGTAAACGTACGGAGATCCTCAGGAGAAATTGAGAACGGATGGATAGTAAGGGGTTTCGATGAAGAAGACGGACGATACCTTGTTTTAAAAGAGGATGAATCAGGAAAAGTAATGCGTAAGCACGTCCTTCCTGCTGATTTAGCATCTTGGAATTAGGTCATATAAGTAATCCACATTTCAGGTTTTTAGCCCTAGAGGGGGATAGGGAGATGATATAATGGTTTCAGAGCACTTTTATTAATTCCTTTAAAAGTTTAAAGGTCAGTTTATTAGTAACCGTGAAGCGTAAAAGCTTTCACACCCCTCCTTGCGGAGGTATGCACGTATCATGATTGTTAATACATGGGGCTCTGCGCTCCAAGCATCGTTTCAGAATCTCTGGATGGGAATTGTAAGTTATCTCCCGAATATTATTGTCGCTATCATCATCTTCGTTTTGGGGTGGGTGGTAGGAACAATAGTGGGCCGTGGTATCGCTCAGCTTTTCCGTTCTGTTCGTGTTGACGAAGCACTTAAAAGAGCTGGTGCAGATGAAATGGTTCACCGAGGAGGTCTTAACCTAAACTCTGGAGCATTTGTTGGTGGACTCATTAAGTGGTTTATCATCCTTGTGTTCCTCGTTGCTGCATTTGATGTATTGAATTTGGCTGAGGTAAATCTTTTCCTACGTGGAGTAGTTCTTGAGTACTTGCCGAAGGTGATTGTTGCAGTACTCGTTCTTCTCGTAGCAGGAGTACTTGGAGACGCAGTGCAGAAAGCGGTTCTTGCTTCTGCACGTGCAGCTGACATAAGGTCAGCTGGTATGCTCGGTGCAGTTGCTCGATGGTCAATCTGGATTTTTGCATTCCTCATTGCACTCGCACAACTTGGTATCGCAGCTCCATTCTTCCAGACTCTCTTTACTGGATTTGTGATCGCACTTTCTCTTGCGGTGGGACTTTCATTTGGTCTCGGTGGTCAAGAGGCAGCTTCTGATTTCATCAAGAAGATGCGAAACGAGATGCATAGTCACGAATAGTCTTCTCTCTGTGTATATACAAAACCGCCCTGGGTAATACCTCGGGGCGGTTTTGTTTTTAGGGGTAAAAAGGGCTTATTTGAGGGTCAGTTTTACCTCTGTTGACACTTGTTTTTGTATGGGTATACTATACCTCTGTCACTATGTATACGAACTCAAAGCCTATTTCAAAGCGGAACCGGTAGCCGATAATTTCGTGTTGCCAAGCACCGCTTCGAAAGGGGCGGTGCTTTCATTTCATAGGGACATGTTCTTTGACAACTGAATGCCTATCACAGTATGCGTTTCTCTCCATCTAAATGGAGGGGGTCTTCGCTTCTGGAGATAGGAACGACAACGTCTTGCACTCTTGATTGTATGGAGTGTAAGACACAATTCTGTTTTGTGATTTATTTCATAAAACAGGACAAAGCAAAAACGTTTTCTTCACGTAGCGAACGTGAAGAAAACAAACATCTCACATAATGCTGTAGGCGTTATGTGAGAAGCGGTTTTTACATTTCCTAATGGGAATGTAAGGGCGCATGGTGGATGCCTTGGCTCTGAAAAGCGATGAAGGACGTAGCGTGGCTGCGATAAGTTTCGGGGAGGTGCCTAGCAACCTTTGATCCGGAAATTTCCG
>CAZRVE010000001.1:42341-98939 GCA_964603485.1 uncultured Candidatus Saccharibacteria bacterium | reverse complement strand
TGTATGGGGTTTATTTTTTTGATGGAGGGGAGGCCGGTTAGCTTTTGGTAGGTATGCAAATTGATGTAAAAGGGTAGTTAGCTGTTTCGGTAGGTATGCAAATTGATGTAAAGATAAGGGCGGTTAGCTCAGTTGGTAGAGCGCAACATTGACGTTGTTGATGTCAGAGGTTCGAATCCTCTACCGCCCACAATAGTCTGTAGAAAACACGTTATGAGTAGGGCACTTTACAAAATCTTTAGTTTGTGGTAGGGTGCGCGAGGAAGTTGATCTATTTCATTCCGGATTTTCCGGCCAAAACCAACCTCAGATATAGGAGTGTCGCATGCGAAAGGCGTTTTTTGAGGCTTTCTATGCCCTGGTCATGTTCGTGGGCTTTTCGGTCCCGGCCATGGCTCAGGACCGTGGGTACCCGATCTCCAAGAAGGACGGCCCTCTGCATAAAGCAGAGGTGGTCGCGCTCTTGAAGACCCCTGGTGCCTGCACGGGACCCGCCTGGAAGGAGATGTTCAATGTTTCCTGCCAGCAGCTGGTTGACATGTTCAGGACGGTTGATCCGTCTTCGAACCTCACCCAAGTTTCGCAACTTCTCGGGTACATCGAACAGCTGACTGAGGCGAAGTGCCCTGCAGGACTCGCTCAAGTAGCGACCTTGCGAAAGGGTCCAAATACCGCGGGGGTGATCGACTACAACTATCGTCGACCCTTCGGACGAGATGAGCTTTGCCTCTACAATCGCAACAATTCGACCTCGGGTATGCCTATTGCTCCAATCGACTGCTGGAACGGGGTGAAGGGCTATCGCACAAGCGAAGAGCTTGCCACTCCGCCCAAGCCTGTCGAGAAGATCGTCGAGCGGACAGCAACGGACACCCTGCGTTTTAGTGTGGGGACCGCTGTGGTCGCAAACGGGATTGGCTCACTGACGGATGGACAGGTGATTCCTCTGGCCAGGTACGGACACCTTCGATTCGTCGACCTTCGGGTTCCGCCTCCGGCCGTGAAGCCTGACACCGTTACCGTTTCGGTGCCGGTCCAGAGAAGTGTATTCAAGTCCAAGAAGTTTTGGGCGGGGATGATTCTCACGGGAATCGTGGCTGGTTATATCGGCCATGAGTTGGGACAACGGAACGTCGAGTGTCTCGCTTGCAAGAGCAAGTGAAAGAGTGGGGACAAGCTGCTAAAGCTTGTCCCCTTTTTCTTTATATTTTTGTTGACCCCTTATAAGGAGAGGGTATACTTTTTTCAGATAGTATGGCCTTGCTGTTTGTGGGCACGTTCTATTGACTGGTCTTTTTATTTGCTATATAATTTTTTCCAGTACGTTCTCCGTTCGATCTCTGTTTTTTAAGTTTTTTATTTATTTTGTTTTTAAATTTAGTAGTAGACAAAACACATGAGCACACTTTTCACTTCGCAAAAGGGCTGGAAGAATGTTTCCCGACGTCTTGCGAGCGCATTACTTGCGTTTCTTTTGGTATTCCAGGCTTTTGGTCCTGGACTTTTTGCAATTCAGGAAGTAATTGCAGCGACGAACGTTTTTTCTGAGACATTTGGAAATGGAAATGATTTAGCAAATATTCCTGATTGGGATGAACACGAGGAAGGAACCATTGCAAAAAAAGCTACTGAAAGTGGCGAAGATACAGTAAGTCCAAATGGAGGACGTTTTGCAAAAATTGCCGAAGATAGTGGAGATGCTGGTTCTCAGGATGGTTGGATTTGTCGACAAATTAATGCTCAAGACAAAACAGGATTACAGCTCTCTTATTATTGGAGAGGTGATGCTCAGGCTGAAGAAGAGGGAGATAACGGTATCGTTGAATACAATACTGGAGAAGGTGAGTGTAACGAAGAAGGAGGTTGGGCTCAATTAAAGAGTCATAACTTAAATAGTGATTCAACTTGGACGAATCAGGGACTTTTCGATTTGCCAGAATCTTTAGATGAAACCTCTTTTCGTCTTCGTTTTCGTAACCAATCAAGTGCCGATGATGAACATTTTCGAGTAGACGGTGTAGTTGTTTCGGGAGATGAAATTAAGAAAATAAATATCTGCCACCTTACCGCAAGTGAAAATAATCCTTGGGAGGCGATTAGAATAAATGAAAGTGCATGGGATGGTGGACCTGACCACGAGGGTCACGGTGATTATCTCTATAATGGTCCAGTAAACCCTCAGAATCAACAGCCAACTAAGCCAGATGGTGATATTTGGTGTGGAGAGAATGACCCGACAGAGCCAGAAATAGAACTTTCTAAGACGGCTCAGTATGACGGGAACCACCGAGTCACTTATACAATTAATTGGAGTGTTAAAGAAAATGATGTAGACAATCTCACCATTACTGACACATTGCCTGCATGGACAGATTTGGCGGTGAATACTATGGTGCCGTCAACAACACCACCACTTCTTCCAGGATCTCGTAATTTCCACCCTTCAAATCCAACACAAGATAGAGAAGTTGTTTGGAATCTTGGAGCAAAAGAAGAAGGTTCACAGGGAACTATTACTTTTCGCGTAGAGCTATGGACAGAGAAGACTTGTGAAATTGCTAAAAACAAAGCGCATGCACATGCAATGTTTGGTGAAGAGTCCATTACAAAAGATGCGTACTCTGATATGGTAAAGGTAAACAGTCCACGTTGCGACGATACTCCACCTCCTCCAGACCGAGACAATTCTTGCATGATTCCAAATAACCTTGGCGACGATGAAGAGTTTGTCCTTGGTGAGGCACCACTTGCAGAGAAAGACCTTGCTCAAATATTTGCTGAATCTGTACCTGTTTTGAGTATTGATCCAGAGAACGACCAGGTGAATACACAGGTGTGGGATATTGATCCGAATGCAGCCGATGCAAAATTTGCGGTGAAGCTTGTTGGGAAGCAAGCGGCAAACAATCAAGTTTTTGGATGGTACAAGAAAGGCGTACCTGGTAGCTTCACTGGAATATTTCGCGTAGGGGATCCTTTGAACGGATCGTATGATTCACTCCCTGAACTTTCTATAACTGATCCAGCGATCCCAGTAACTATTCCTGCTTCAAATGGTTCAGTAGGGTTTGCGATTGTGAGTGATAATGGTTCAGCTGATGAAGTATTTTTCTCAGAAAAAGCACTTAATACAAATGATGGAGGAAAAGATCATGTTGCTGTCTACAACCCTGGAAATAACAGGTATGTAGTTGCGTTCGAAGATCTTCTTTCAGGATCTTGGGGTCAAGAAGTTGAGCCGGACTACAATGACCTTGTGGTAAAGATTGTGGATGTTCGTTGTACTCCAAAGCAGTTAGTATGTGAGCCGGGTGTAGAGCTTCTTGCGAATGGAAGCTTTGAAAAACCGGTAGTTACTCACAGTGCAGGATGGAATATATATCCTAATGGAGCAACGGAGCTTGGTTGGGGCGTAGAGTGGCTTCTTCCATCTTCGACTCAATTTAATAGTGTCTTTATTCCTGACACCGCAAATCTTGAACTCCATAAAGGCGGATCAGTAAATCCTCTATGGCTTGCGGACGAAGGGGCTCAGTATGCAGAGCTTGATACAGATTGGGGTGGCCCGGATAGTGCATTGAGTGGAGAGCCTGCATCAGCTCGAATTTACCAAGACATTCCAACCGTTCCTGGAAAAGAGTATGTTGTGAAATTTGCTTTCGCACCAAGGCCAGGTACAGGAACTCAGGATAATATGCTCAGTGTTTTGTGGGGAGGAACTTCCGCTACGGGGACAATTTCTCGAGACGGATCTTCTGAAACTACAAATATCTGGAAAGATTATGTGGTCAAGGTTACTGCAACTTCCACAATGACCCGAGTTGCTTTTGCTGATGCGGGGCTTAATAGCTCGAATTCTCTTGGGGTATTTCTTGATAATGCGAGTGTGCAATGTGCGCCAGACTGTAATCCTACTTTGGGGTCAGTCGTCAGTGATGAAGATACAAAAATCACTCTTGTAAATATTGATGGAGCTACTTCAACTCCAAACACCAACTCTGTACCAGTCTCCGTTGTTTCTGCAATCCAAGCCCTTGATGGTCCTGGTGGCAGTGTGTGGGAAGCAAATGTTGGTGATGCGAATGCAAAATGGATTTGGTCAGAAGATCCATATGATGCAAACTGGACAGTCGATAAATGGGTAACGTTTACAAGGACGTTTAATGTTGTCGGTACTCCAGAATCAGGATCTCTAAAGATTGCTGCTGATAATGAGTATGAGGTTTGGGTAAACGGACAACCTGGCATTCCTCCTATGGTAGATGCTTCTGAAGATAATCACTCTTCGGCTGACACATGGGATGTAACAAGTCTTCTTGTGGATGGATCAAACACCCTTGAAATTCGAGTGAAGAACCTCGCGCGTCCAAACCTTTCTAAGGAAAATAATCCTGGAGGTCTCTTGTTCAACCTTTCTTGGACTGCAAAAGATTGCGGAAATGATGATCCTCAGGATGAGACTTCCCGAGTAATCGTAAAGAAATACATCAACGGCGAGCCTGCAAATTCACAGTCGAGCGAAGGAAATCAATTTGGAATTGACTATGTAACGAGTGCAGGAAGCGGTAATGCGACTCTTAATTCTGGCAATAACTTCGTATGGGAAAGTCCAGAACTCATTGATTTCCAAAGTACGGCACAAGTTGCAGAGCGTACAAATGCAACAGAACCAGCAGATGCGCTCGTAATTCCAATCGGAGGACAGTGTCAACCTGGAAAATTTAGACTTAATGGCTACAGTGTGGGGAGTAGCTTTGCAAATGCAGAAGGAAATGCAACCTCTTCATCTGTAATGATTAATGTTCAAGATACTAATGTCTATGTGATTGTATGGAATGAAAAATGTCCTGATGCTCCAACTGTCAATCTCTCAAAATCCGCAAGCTACGCAACTTCAACGGGAGAAATTACCTTCACTATTGACTGGGCGGTTTCTAATGGCAACGTCTCAAATCTTGTGATTACGGATCCAATTCCTGCAGGACTTTCGTTTGTTTCTGCGACTCTTGGTGGAGAAGTCCTCACCACTCCTGGTACCGTTACCTGGAATTTAGGAGCACAGACTTCAGGATCTTCTGGAAGTGTTTCATTCATCGCCTCTCTTGATGCATGGAATGCAAATCTAAAGTGGGCGTCTGGTTCTGAGCAAAATAATCAAGCAAAGAGGAAGAACGGAACAAACATCCTTTCTGATCGAACAGATCCAACGAAGATGTTTGGAGCACCGCAGTCCGCAGGTAATCCATATGATACGGTTGTGCCAAACTCATTCTTCTCTCTCGGATTCGATAATGGAAGTATTGTAGTAACCTTCGGAGGAACAATATTTAACGGTCCTGGTAATGACGTAAAAGTTTATGAAATTACCGGAGGAACAACTTATCCTGATGAGAAGGTAAAGGTAGAAGCTTGGAATGGAATTGGCTGGACCATTTTGGGAACAGTTACTCGAGACCAGGCGGTTGATCTTGGTTCCCTTGCGACTACGTCAAAGATTCGTCTTACAGAGGATTCTAATAAGACTCTCTTTGAGCAAGAGGCTGACGGATACGACGTTGATGCAGTAGAGGCGCTCAATATATTGCCAAATGTCTGTGATGTGAAGAATACTGCATACGCGGTTGCTTCTTATGGGCAAGAGGGAACTCTTAATAAGTCTGCGTCAACAACCTTAAGCGTGAATGCTGATACGTGTGAAAAGCCTCCTGTTGACTGTGACAGCGATTGTGATGGCGGTCCTACAAAAGGAACTCTGACTATCATTAAGAATGTGATAAATGATAACTTGGTTGGAACAGCTACATCTACGGACTTCACCTTCACGATTGCTGGAACAAATCCATCGCAAGGTTCTGTCCAGGGTTCTTCAACTGGAATCACAATCACTCTTGACCCTGGAACATACTCTGTTACTGAGAATGATTCTCTAGGATATAACGTAAGTTACTCAACCGAATGTTCTGGCACTATGGGCGCTGGGGAATCAAAGACGTGTACTGTCACTAACGATGACTTCATTGGGGTCTCCGATTGTACAGATGGTTGCGGTGGTGACGGTGGTGGTGGAGGTGGTTCTTCAACAAATACCACAGGACAGTCTCGTAGGAGCGGGGGTGGCTCTTCAGGAGGAAGTTTAGTTCCTAGCTCCTCAGAGGTAGCAGGCGCCTTCACAGAGCTCCCTGGTCTTCCAGATACAGGTAACGCTCCAATAGCAGAACCTCAGACTTCTGCAGTAAATGCTGTCGCGATTATCCTTTCTGGCATTATCGCTCTCCTCGCGCTTAATTACATCTCATTCCGGGTTCTTAAGCTTCAAAAATAGACTCTCTCAGATAGGAAATAAGTTCAAAAAGAATCCCTCGCGTATGCTTGGGATTCTTTTGTATTTGAGCTGTATAATAGGATGATGAAGCGATTTACAATTCTCCTCTTTATTGTACTTTTCCTCCCGTTGCCTTCCTATGCTCTCAATACAGAACGTATTCTTGAGGAGATAAATGATGAGAGGATTTCTGCAGGACTGGCGCCTTTGGTTCAAAATAACAAACTGAGTCTTGCAGCTCTTAACAAGGCTACGGCCCTCACGTTTTTAAGGGAGCTCAAACATACGCAGTCCCTTGAAGGAGTTCCATGGTCTTTTATTGAAGATGCGGGATATCTTTACGACAATGCCGGAGAGAATCTCGCAGTGAACTTTAAAACAGAATCAGAGATCATATCTGATTGGATGCGGTCCGCTTCTCATCGGGCCAATATCTTACGACCCGATTTTAAAGAAATAGGTATCTCTATTGTGGACGGATCCTATCAAGGGGGGAACGCCTCCTATGTGGTCACTTATTTTGCGAAACCAAATACAGATAATGTTCCGTCTTTTAACGCAGATCAGCAATCCCAGATTAAAGCTCTTACTGAGCTCATTAATCTTCTCCTCAGTCTTTTGCGTACACTTGAGACAGAACAATTATGATGTTTTTTTCCCGTTATAAAAAAATACTTGTTGCAAATGCGGTATTTCTTATTTTGTTGGGTCTGATATTTGTTGCGATAGAGAAAAACAATGCAAGAAATCTTGTCTCAGTTCCGGTTCCGGAGGGTGGAATATTTACAGGTGATGTAGGAACATCCACGCCAATAAGGGTTACTATTCCTGTCGCCAATATTGAAGGTGCTGTGCTTCCGGTAGGTAAGACTAAGTCGGGGAATATGGCTGTGCCGGTTAAATATGAAGATGTGGGCTGGTATCGATACGGACCTATTCCTGGGGCAATTGGAAATGCGGTTCTTGCGGGACATCTCGATAATGGAGGAGGAAGGCCTGCTGTATTTTTTAATCTTAAACAACTGAGGATTGGGGACAAGGTATATGTTGAGACGGACGGGGGAGAGAGGCTGGCTTTTATGGTAAGGGAAATACGGCTCGTGGATTATGAGAACCCTCCCCTTGAGGAGATATTTGGAGAGGCTTCAGGCGAGATGCTTAATCTGATAACATGTGATGGTACGTGGGACCCTAAGACGAAGACCTACGATAAGCGTTTGGTGGTGTTTACGGAAAGGGTGCGCGAATAGGGCATATTGTCTAAATTCTTTAGATGTGGTATAATTATAGCTAATGAAAGCTTTTGTGAAGAAATATTTTATTCCGAACGAGGAGAATGAATACGTTCCCCATATTATGCGAAAGGCGTCAGTTGGAATTCTTTCCTTCATCGCCCTCCTTGTTTTCTTTGTTGGAATTCTTCATGTAACTGTAATTCAAGAGACCTCTCTTCTTTCTGCGGTAATCCCAAGATCTCTTGTGGAGCTTGCAAATAATAACCGAGTAAACAATAAACTTTCTTCTCTCACTACAAACCCACTCCTTGAGGTGGCGGCCCAGAAGAAGGCAAATGACATGGCAAGCAAGGGGTATTTTGCTCATACAAGCCCTGAGGGTAAGACTCCTTGGTATTGGTTTAAAGAAGCTCAGTATGACTTTCAGTATGCGGGAGAAAACTTGGCGATTAACTTCGTGGATTCTACTGATGTTGATAGTGCATGGATGAATTCTCCTGGACACCGTGCCAATATTCTTAATAGTAAATTTACAGAGATTGGTATTGCAACCGCAAAGGGGTATTACAACGGACGAGAGACTATTTTTGTAGTACAGATGTTTGGAAAGCCTTTGCGCAATACTCCTACGCGCTTGGTGGAGAATGCTTTAAAAGTGACTCCAGTAAATGCTCAGACTCGCGCGACCACAAGCACCACGACTCTAAAAGCTCAAGTGAAATCTGTCGTGAAGCCTACTGTTGCAACTCCGTCTCCAACAACTTCTCCGATTATCACAAAGCCGACTCGTGTCTTAGGTGAAACCGAGACCTATATTGAGGCGGAAAATGTTGAAGGAGGTAATTCTGTGAGTGCGGAATCAGGGCAGATGTCCCAAGGAGAGGAAAAAAGTTTTGCGTTAGAGATGCTTGCAAGTCCAAAGAAAGCAGTGAGTTCCGTATACCTGATTTTGGGCGCTTTTGTCCTTCTCGCATTGGCGCTTATGATTGGAATAGAGCTTAGGAAACAGCATCCGAAACACATTGGATTTGGAATATTTCTCATTATTTTAATCTGCGTTCTTGCGTACGTATTTCGAGTGGTACTCTTCCCAGAAGTCGTAGTGCTCTAACAAAAACCCCGACACATGTCGGGGTTTTTGTTATTTTGCGTGAAGGTGGATATAGATGTCTTCGAGTGCCCGAACCGCGTCTCCGGCTGCAATATTGTTCTGATGGTAAAGAGTGTCAGTAACGTCACCTGCGGCCCAAATACCGGGCGTTTTAGTCGCTTGGGTGCGAGGATCGGTAACGATCTGTCCGTATTGGTTAAGCTCTACTACGTCTTTTACAAATTCAGTAGATGGAAGAAGTCCGATTTCTACAAAAATACCTGTAGTATCGATAGTGTGTTGTTCCTTGGTGGTTGCGTCTTCGTACACTAAGCTTTTTACGAACGAATCACCTTTTATCTCAACAGGAACAGCATTCATGATGGATTTCATGTTTGCATGAGAAAGCACTTTTGAGACAGTTACGGGGTCTGCTTTAAACTCATTTCCACGATTGAGGAGTGTGACGCTTTTTGTATATGCAAGAAGCTGGGCTGCAGTTTCAAAGCCGGCATTTCCTCCTCCGATTACTACTACATCTTGACCAGAGAAAAGCGGGCCGTCGCAGGACGCACAGTAGGTGATTCCTTTATTTTCATATTGCTCTGCCCCAGGGATCTCGAGCTTTCTTCGATGGCTTCCTGTTGTAACGAGGACGGTTTTCGCCTCGTATTCTCCCTTATCAGTTCTCACCATAAATGACTCACCTTTCTTTGTGATTGTGGTAACGCGTTCTCCTTCATGGATATCTACAATATCTCCAGCATATGCTTTTAGGTGATTTTTTAGATCTTCGGCAAGCTGTGTGCCGGGAATCTTTATTGTTCCAATCCAGTTTTCGATTCCTTCTGATACGACAGATTGACCGCCCCAAGAGTCAGTAATAAATACAGTTTTGAGTCTTTTTCGAGAGGCATATACTCCTGCCGCTACACCAGCCGGCCCGCCTCCAAGGATTGCAAGATCGTACATCAGGGTAAAAAATCAATAATAAGTAGGTAAAGGATATCAGAACGGGTGGTTAAAAACAAAACCCCTTTTTCGGGGTTTTGTGAGGAATTATTTCAATTTAGATCTCCTTAGAAATGCGGGCACCGCACCCCAGTCATCGTCGTCACTGTCATCAACTGGAGGTTGTTGTGTAGGTGGAGTGTGAGTAGGTATTTCAGGTTTCTTTTCTTCTACTTTCACTTCTTTTGGAGCAGAGGAGAAACTTGGGATGGAGTTATAGATTTTACCCTTTTTTTCTTCTCCAGGATTATCTTGGAAAAGGGATTTCTTTACTAGAGTTTCTGGAAAACCAGAAGCAATCACAGTAATCTTGATTTCGCCTTTTTTAAGTTTTTCATCGCGAACAGTTCCAAAGATAATCTTTGCATTTGGATCAACTGATTCGGTGATGATTTTTGCTGCATCCTGAATTTCAAACATAGTAAGGTCGTCGTTCCCAGCAATAGAGAAGAGAACACCCTTTGCTCCAGAAATAGAAACCTCGAGGAGAGGGGAGTTGATTGCGAGTCGTGCAGCTTCTTCAGCGCGTTTTTCACCAGATCCGTATCCAATTCCCATGAGTGCAGGACCAGCATTTTCCATAACTGCACGAATATCAGCGAAGTCGATATTGATAAGCCCTGGAGTAGTCACTAGGTCAGAAATTCCTTCAACGGCACGGCGCAAGATGTCATCACACATTGCAAAGGCATTCTTTGCTGAGGTGTCCTTATCGATTGTTGCAAGGAGCCTATCGTTTGGAATGATGATAATCGCGTCGACACATTGTCGAAGTTCATCGATACCTTGTTCTGCAATTCTCATACGCTGGAGCCCTTCGAAAAAGAAAGGCTTAGTCACTACCGCAACGGTAAGACAACCCGCTTCCTTTGCAGTGTGAGCGATTGCAGGAGCTGCTCCAGTTCCTGTTCCTCCTCCCATTCCGCATGCAATAAAGACCATGTCAGCACCCTTCAAAGCTTCTTGAATTTCTTCCTTGGTCTCTTCAGCTGCTCGACGACCGAGGTCTGGATTCATTCCTGTGCCGAGTCCTCGGGTGAGGTTTTTTCCAATGTGAATTTTCTTTTTTGCGAGAGAGTGGTGAAGGTCCTGGGCGTCTGTATTTACCGCAATAAAATCAACCCCGCGAACCTTGGAATTAACCATATGGTTCACCACGTTTTTGCCGGATCCACCAACTCCGACCACCTTTATTCTTGCGAATGCTTCAACTTCTGGCTTTATTTGTGGCATTGGTTATGAGGGTTGCGACTAATAAGTAAGGCCATAATAACAGAGCCGGATAAAAAGAAAAGCATCTTGACGAAGCTCACTAATTATTTGTTAATTTTACTTTATGGCAAAAAGGGACGAAGCCAATCTTTTGCAGTTTGGAGGACGCGGAGGGGAGTTCTCATTACTACTTTTCCTGCAGAGTTTTCATCTTCACTCCATCCCCACATACAAAGACCAAGGGCTACCGCAAAGAATGCATCTTTTACTTTCCCTTTTTCTTTTTCTGGGAAGTTGATGTGGGCGACTTTTGAAGGGAGTTTCAAAGAAGATTTCGCAAAGTCTTCAATAGACGCAAGGCTTGACCCACCTCCAGTAATCACGATGCCTGCAGGGAGAAGTCCGTTCTTTCCGATTTTCTTGAGATGCGCATCAATAAGCTCAAACATGTCCGAGAGTCGTGCGGAAATGATTTCGTCGAGTTTCTTTTTTGGATATGTTCCTGCCGTAATGCTTCCAAGCTTTATACTCTCCGCCTCTTCGAGAGGAATTCTTAGTCCAAGTGCAATGTCGTTTGTAATGTCGGTTGATCCGATAGGGAATACTTCAAGGGATACAGGGTTATTGTCCTCAAACACCACAATTGAGACGGTTTCGGACCCAATATTTGCAAGCACGCATCCTGCAATACGCTGAGCTTTGGAAAGGGTCACGAAGCTTGCGGCAATGGGAGCTGCAACAATGTCTACTACGTCAACACCCGCTTCCTCTACGGCTTCCACGAGGTCTTTGAGGTGGTGTTCAAGACAGGTAATGAAAAGCGCTTTTACTTCAAGCTTCACCCCCTTCATTCCTAGCGGATTATTTCCCAAGACATCTTTTCCTTCCACTTTATATTTTACTGGTATCTCGTATATGATGCGGCGGTTTTGCGAGAGAGCTTTTGGTATTTCTTCGCGTGCAACATCAAGCGCCTTTTGCACGTCGAGCTCTGATATTTCAGAGTCCCCGCGAGAAGTCATTGTAAATCCTGAAGACATGATGCTAGAGAGGCCAATTCCGCCCACAGAGACATATGCTCTGCGGATTTGTATGCCGGATGTTTTTTCTGCCTGGGCAAGTGCCATGCGAATACCGCGGGTTACCTCACCGATATTCACGATATAGCCGTGCCTGAGACCTTTTGATTCCGTGAAGCCTGTGCCGAGTATACGAGGGTGTACCCGATCTCCGTCGCGAAGTTGCTCAGCCACGACGACTTTTATCTGGTATGTTCCGATATCAATTCCAACAGCGATATTTCGTGCCATGAGTATAGAGTTTCAAAGACAGTAGCGCGGAAGAAACTCCTCCTCAATCTTTTTTTAAAAGAGGAGATTAAATATCAAACATCTTCCGAATCTTTTGTTCTTTAGCTTCCATTGTACGCCCATGAGACAATCCTTTCAAATGAAGTAATCCGTGGATAAAGAGATATCCAACAAAATTTGGAAATTTTTCTCCAAAAAGAGCAGATTCTTTTTGCGCCTTCTTGAGATCGATAATAATTTCTCCAGAAGTTTTCTCTAAAGAAAATGAGAGTACGTTTGTGGGCCTATCTTTTCCTCGATATATACGGTTAAGTTTTTTTGAGAGCCCATTACTGCAAAATACAATAGAAAGCTCATATTTTTTTCCTAGGATTTCGTTTTTTATTTCGACAAAAGGCAAGCGCGGTAGCTTGCCTTTTGTGGTGTTACGAATTGATACCAAATCTTGCATTAGCGTCGACGTCGGCGTTCAGGAAGGGGTTTTCCGAGTCGGATAAGGTTCTGGATCTCGTTGTATCGTCCAAGGCGCTTTAGAGCCTTCTTTTTCTTTACGTTTGGAGAAAGAGTCCTTTCTGAGTAACGGATAGAACGGAGACGTGGCAAAACGCCTGACCCTTGCACGCGCTTAGTAAAGCGTCGCAAAAGCGACAGGCTATTTTCGTTGTTTCCTCTGGATACTTCAACGTTTATCATGAGGTCGTATACTAGCACAGCAAATTTGAGAGGGCAAGACCCACTTTCCTCTCAAAATAGGGCCTTAAGGAAGCTTTTTTATGTACTGGGGTAGGTCGGTAAGACTCACTGTTTCCTGAACTCTGGTGTTCATATCTCGAACGACCACACTCTTCTCAAAGGCCTCTTTTTGCCCCACGAGGAGCATATATGGGACTTTCATGTTTTCTGCGGTACCCATTTGACTCTGCATCTTGTCCTTAGTGAGAGAGTGGCCCACTGCAACCTTTGCCTTTCTTAACACTTCCAGGGTTTTGAGAGTTTGAATTTTTGCACCAAATCCGAGTTGAACCAAATAGAACTTTGGTTTCGGGATATTTTTTAATGGCTCATCCTTCTCTTTTTTCTTGAATGAAATAGTTGCGCCAATTGCAGGAAGTTCTTTTTTGAATCCGAAACGCTTTGAAAGCCTTCCATAACGGTATCCCTTTGCGAGAATTTCTCCTCCACTTCTGATTTCAAATACGATATGGGAGGTAAACTCTGGGCATCCAATGAGCGCGGGGTTGATGCTGTATGGAATATCAAATGATTCAATGTATTCGAGCACTTCCTTTACATGACAACGAGAAGTTTCCCCAAGAAAGCTCATAGATTTTGGCGCCTCCATCCGCCACTTTTCGAAAGTGGAGTCTTTTGTGCGCGCAATATTAAATACACTCTCTTTGATTTCTTTTCTTAATTCTGCCGGCATTAATTGGCTATTTTTTCTTATATAGTTGCCGAGCATGCGTTCATAGTCTTGAACCGAGTCCTTATCTCCGATGCTATTCCATGATATTTCCAAGTCAGAGAAGCCTTCATCTTCAAGCATTGAGAGCGCAGTCCTTAAAATGAGTGCTTCTGCGGTACTTCCTCCAAATCCAAGTATTTCAAGTCCTAGGAGAAAGTCTTGTGGACGCTTCCAATCGCTTCCTGGAAGGGGTTTTTTGAAACAAAACGCCATTGGGTGGGGAAGGGCGTCCCACTTATCCTCAAGGTATGTGCGGAGAATGGCAGACTTTTCTGCGACATCAAATCCAAACGGGCTTTCTTTATGAGATATCGTCTGGTCAATGAATGGGTCTTTAAATCCTTTCCATTTAGCCACGTCTTCTTTTGTAATTTTCGGTGGTTCGATAGGAGAGAATCCATAATGAACTGCAACAAGCGTATGGCGATCTACACTTTTCGGTGAAGTGTTACTTTTAGCTTTTTTTACAGAGGAGGAAACTTTCGGTTCTTGCTTCATATTTGTGAAGAAAGTTCAAAATCCCCAGGCAGTATGTTAATTCGAGAGAAAGGGAAGAGGCGGAGGATGGGACGTCCCACCACATCTTCTTCAGGAAGCGCTCCCCACATACGTGAATCCGCGCTTCCTAAACGGTTATCTCCCATCACAAAGTATTCCCGATTTCCAAGTTTTGTTTCAAACGAATCCATTTTTTGAAGTTTTATATACGGCTCTTCAAGAGTGATTCCTTCTGGATTTTCTTTATTGATGATAGTGATCGCACCCTCTTTTCCACGGACAGTTTCTCCTGGGAGTCCAATAACTCTCTTGATGAAGTATTTTGAGGTGTCGTTTGGGTATTTAAATATGAGGATTGATCCACGTTGGGGTTTCTTGAAGTGATAGGTGAGTTGGTCAACGATAAGGTACTCTCCATTTTCAAAAGTAGGATCCATAGAGGCGCCATTTACTACGAATGGCTGTGCAACATACATTCGGAAAGGAATGACGACTATAAAAGCGATGACTGCAAACTCTGCGAGTTCTCGCAAAAAACTTTTTTCTTTCTTCTCATTTTTTTGCGAGAGATTTTCTTTTTCAGTACTTTCTTTTACGTGTGGAGAAAATTCTTCATTCATTTGCGTAGATTGTAGTATGGAGCTCCCCTTTGACACAAGGGCTCACTCGGGTTCTGCTTCTCAAACACGTATAATCTTTTACTAAAGATTTACTCCGCTCGTTCCAATGTGATTGGAACTGCGCGAGGTTTGAGAAGGAGAACCCTCGCTCGATATTTTGTTCGTGATAAAATAGTTATTATGTGGACAATTGTAGGTCTTGGAAATCCAGGCGAAGAATATAAGAATACTCGGCACAATGCAGGCAGGATTGCGCTCCAATCCTTTGTAAAAGCGTTTGATTTTGATGTGCCTGTGTTGGTAAAGAAATATCAGGCTCTTTTCTCTTTAGGAAAGCTGGGCAAGCAGGAGGTCGGTATCTTTTTACCAGAGACTTTCATGAATAAGTCGGGGGTAAGCGTGGCGTCTATTGTAAAAAGTAAGAAAAAGGCAGAGCAACTTATTGTGGTGCACGACGACCTCGATCTACCCCTTGGAAAAATAAAAATTTCTTGGAATCGTGGCACAGGGGGACATCGAGGGGTGCTTTCTATTGTAAAAAATTTAAAAACTGAAGGATTTATTCGTATCCGTATTGGAGTAAGTCCTACTACTCCCTCGGGAAAACTTAAAAAACCAAAGGGAGAAGACGCGGTGGATCGTTTTATTGTGGGTCCATTTAAGGCAAGTGAGTTGGATGAGGTTAAAAAGGTTTCAAAAAAAGTAACAGGAGCACTTGAGACTATTATTTTGTATGGAGCCCAGAGTGCAATGGGTGAGTATAACGGTAACTAATATGGAAGGAATAGATTTTGGAGCAGAAAAATATGAGAGTGCTAAGAGTCTTCTTCAAGATGAAGTGGATAATTACCGTCAATATGTTGACGAGGAATTTAATAGGGGAGTTCAAAATACCTGGCCAAACTGTGTCATTTCTCGCCTTACTGCAATGAGTGCTTTCCTTGAGATGGCAGAAGAAGAGGGCGAAATTTCTAGAGAAGAGTCTGACAAAATGCAAAACAAGCTAAAGAGAGCTGCTGCTCACGCTCAAGAGATGCAACAGAAATATCCGACCGTTGATGTAAATATTCCTTCTAAAGAAAAAGAAGATATGCTTGAAATGCTTGATATTCTATAAGAAATAAAAATATCCCCATTAGGTGGGGATATTATTTGAAGTGTTTTCTCGCAGAGATCGGAGTATTGAGAGACCCTCTCTCAGAGACACTTCGTTCTTGTAGAGCCGAAGGACGATGGGTCCTACTTCGTCGATAGCTCGCAGGAGCTTGTCAGAGGCGGCTTCGCGTAAGGTGTGCTTAACCCTGGGTGTGCTGTTGAAGAAGAAGTATCCAGGGCTTAGTGATCGAGACTCCATGAGTCCGAACTGGAAGAGGAGGCCGATTGCATTCTCAAGAGCTCGGTACCGGCCTGTCACAATATCTCTATAGAACCCTTCCACTTCGACACCTTTCTTCTTTAGTGCGTAGAGAAAGAATCCCCAAATTTCCTGTAGGCGTGCGCGGGACACCCTCTCTATGTTCCAGTTGAGCAGGAGGAAAAGAAGGAAATCCTTTTGTTGCCACTCCGTCGTGTGGAGGTGTGATCCCTCCTTATCGACCGGTCTTGGGATAGCGCCCTTGGACTGACCCATACCTCCTCCTCTCAGTGGGTTGATTTCTTTCTAGAGACTACTCTTTTTAGGTCCTTTTGCAACAAAAAACTCCTCCAATCCGTGGAAGAGTTTTTTGTTGTGCGAGGAGAAAGAAAAATTATTTCTTTGCTCCGTCTGCGTAGGTGAGTGCCATCTTTTGCTCCTTAGGATCAAAGAGGGATATCTTGAAGTCGTACGTCTTGCCGAGTTCAAGCTTCTCACGGAGTTTCTCCTCACTTCCGAATTCAGAAATGTGGACTAGGCCCGCAACTCCTTCTTCAATAGAAGCGAGTGCGCCATGCTTGTTGAATTTAATGATCACACCCTTTACCTGATCATCCTTCTTGTATTTACTTGCTGCTTCAACCCAAGGATTTTCTTTAAGGGCCTTGATAGAGAGGGAAACTTTTCCATCCTTAATATCAATTACCTTTACTCGAACTTTATCCCCAACTTTGTACATTGTTCGTGGGTTTTCAACGAGACCCCAATCCATTTCTGAGATATGCACGAGACCTTCAAGGCCTTCTTCAAGCTTTACGAAGACACCGAAGTCTACAATGCCAGTGATTTCACCTGGGAGTTCATCACCTAGAGTGTAGCGGTCAACCATTTCTCCTTTTTCTTTAGAGATCTCTCCTTTTTCAGAGAAGATGAGCTTTCCTTCTTTAGGAATTGCCGCAATGATCATCACTCCTAGACGCTGTCCTACAAGCTTGCGGAGCTCCTCGAGGATTTTATCTTTATCTCCATCAGAGATGCGAGGGTAGTGCTCGGGCTTAAGTTGAGAAGCAGGGAGAAATCCTTGGATTCCTTGCCATGCAAGAATAAGACCACCTTTGTTTGCATCAGCAACCACAAGGTCGAAAGTCTTTTTATCTCGGATTGCATCTTCCGCTTCGCCCCAAATGAGTGCTTGGCGAGCTTCCTTCAAAGAAACTTCGATGTAGCCTTCTTTGTTGTCGAGCGCAATAACTTTTCCTGCAACCGTGTCACCAATGTTTACTTTCTTGATGATGTCACGAGCATTGATATATTCTCGGCCGTAGATAATACCGGTTCCGAAAGGAGGCAAGTCGATATAGACCGCACCTTTATCAATTGCGATCACGCGTCCTTCTATAAGATCTTCGAGTGACGGAGGGGTAGCGGTCTCATTTACGAGACGACCCATTACACTATCTTTCTTCGCACTTTTTTCTTCACTCTCAAGATTTTTATCTTGAGGTACACCTTTTTCTTCTGACATTTGATTACTTACGGAGAGGTTTGCTCTATGCTTTTTCGGGAAGACACGTCTCAGGGGCAAGGTTAGCTCTTCGGGTGGTAATTAAAAATCTCTGCAATCAAGCAAAGACGGAAAGGATTCTACATAAAAATTATGGAAATGTCTATAAAAAATAAGACCCCCGCCCGACGTGTCGGGGAGGGGTCTGTGGGAGTCTTGCTCCCGGATTAAATCTCTGTGTCTGAGGCTCGTTGGCCCATGCCTATGGTGCAGTACCTACGTGAACGGGGTCACGTTGCGTGCCTCCATGGTTGGATCAGAAGGATTGAGCTGTCGTCGGAGTTGTTCGCGTGTGGGCGGGAGTGAATCCTCGCTACGGCGGCATGAAACCTCCTTCTTTCCGATGAGTTCTGAACGAAGGGTGTCGTCACCGAAGGCTCGCGCGTCGATGTGCGGGCCTTCGGTGTACGACGGGTACAGCGGGCGCTTCTGTGAACTCTTTGTGTGAAATCGTCTGATGTGGCGCTCGTGTCGTAACGCCAGAGAGCGCGAGCTCTCTTTGAGATTTGCGAACGGCCCTACCGTTCCGTGGCTCCACAGTTTGTGGGCCATAGGGTGCGGCCGTGAGGCATTTCTCTACCGGGTTTTCTGACACGTCCCCGAGTACCCGTTAGGCAAAGGGGAAATCAACGTTCGACGAGTTTCCACATAAGTCCGCTCCTTGTCGGAACTGGTGTCTGGTTGACGAGTTCGCGAGCGAGAAGGCACATTGGCAACATCTCGTCCGCAGCGTTCCCGCCTAGGGACGCTCCCTCAGGCAGGACAACAGAGAATTACAAAATTCAATCTTTTACTATTATATCACGTTCAAGATATTTGTCAATATATTTTCTAGGTTTTTTTATAAGATGGTTTATTTTATGGCTATAAATAAGGGTTTATTTGATTGTCTCGCTTGATTTTACGGGTCTATGCGATTTGGTAAAAAGTGATATACTTGAGGCACAATGATTATCTCGTATCAGGGTGTTGATTCAGTGAAGATTCAATTCGGCGACATTACTGTTGCCTATAACCCCGTCTCAAAAGATTCAAAGTTTAAGTCGTCAAAATATGGCGCTGATATCACTCTCGTATCTACCAATCATCCCGACATGAATGGCGTTGAAAATGCTTCTCGCGGTGACAGAGAACCTTTTGCGGTCACTGGTCCTGGTGAATATGAAGTGGGCGGGGTATTTATTCGAGGGTTTCTTTCAAAAACCCTTTATGGAGGAAAGGAAAAAATCAATACTATATATTCTATGAATCTTGAGAATATGAACCTTTGCTTCTTGGGAGCCCTTTCTTCTCTTGATGCGATCGATGCAGAAACAGCAGAGGCCCTCGACGAGGTGGATATTCTTTTTGTGCCAATAGGAAGTGAAGGTGTGTTAACCCCAGCAGAGGCAGTGAAGGCTTCTCTTAAGATAGAGCCAAAGATTGTAATACCTCTCCATTATGGGGAAGGTATTTCTGAAACTGCGCTCAAAGCTTTTCTTAAAGAAGGAGGTGAAGAGGGGGCGAAACCAGAAGAAAAGCTCACCATTAAAAAGAAGGACCTTGAAGGACGAGACGGGGATATTGTGGTATTGAAAGCAACTTCCTAATAAGGATATAGTAACTATATGAACGATTTTATTAGCCGATTAAAAGAAAAGCCTGAACATCACCGAAGACACTATGCTTTTGGTATGGCCGCATTTTTTACCGCGTTTATCTTTGTGGTCTGGGCTTCAGTCATCCTTCCTGGAGACATGCGTAGCGTAAACGTTGCGCAAGAGGCAACTAAACCAAAAGGAGAGACTCCGATTTCAACTCTAAGGTCAGGTGTTGCAAGTGTCTACGAAGCAACAAAATCTTTGTTTGAAAGTGGTGATATTTCAAATGTTGATCTTGAGACAGAGTATGAGCGTGTGAAGAATCAGGTTGAAAACGGGGAATTAGATATTACCCCACCGAGAGTGGACGAGTAGTGTCTAAAATTTACCGATAATGGCAAAAGAAGAAAAAAAAGAGAGTCCTGAAAAGATCTCAGGCAATAGAGTCTCTGTTGTAGAGCGCTCAATCGTCTCCGAAATGAAGGAGTCGTTCATTGACTATGCAATGTCCGTGATTACTGACCGGGCACTTCCTGACGTGCGCGACGGTTTAAAGCCGGTGCATCGCAGAATTTTATTTGCGATGAATGCAATGGGGCTTTCAGCTTCTGCAAAGTTTCGTAAATCAGCTACGGTAGTTGGAGATGTGTTGGGAAGCTATCACCCGCACGGAGATGCCTCAGTTTATGATGCAATGGTAAAACTCGCACAGGACTTCTCAACTCGCTATCCACTGGTATTGGGTCAAGGAAACTTTGGTTCAATCGATGGAGATAACGCTGCGGCCTACCGATACACAGAGGCAAAAATGAGTAAGCTCTCAAGTGAACTTCTTCGTGATATTGAGAAGGAGACGGTGCTTTTCCGCCCAAACTATGACGGAACGAAGCAAGAGCCGACAGTGCTTCCAGCTGGGGCTCCAAACCTTCTATTAAACGGAACTCTTGGTATTGCAGTGGGAATGGCAACAAACATTCCACCTCACAATTTGAATGAGGTGTGTGACGCGGTCTCTTTTTTGGTAGATAACCCAGAGGCGACCACAGAAGACCTTCTCGATTTTGTAAAAGGACCAGACTTTCCAACTGGCGGTATTGCATTTAATGAAAAGGATATTCACCACGCATACGCAACTGGCAGAGGTGGTGTGGTGGTGCGCGGAGTTGCCGAAATTACTGAAACAAAATTAGGCGCATTTCAAATTGTGATTACTGAAATTCCATTTCGAGTAAACAAGGCAACTTTGATTGAAAAAATTGCTGAATTGGTTCGTGATAAGAAAATAGAAGGCATTAAGGGGCTTCGTGATGAATCTACAAAAGATATTCGAGTGGTGATTGAGCTCAAGAGCGGAAGTCAGCCACAGAAAGTTCTTAACTCTCTTTATAAGCATACTCAACTTGAAGAGACATTTCATTTTAATATTGTTGCACTTGTAAATGGCATTCCTCAGACCCTTTCACTTAAGAATGTTCTTGAGGAATTTGTGGCTCACCGAAAGGATGTCATCAAACGTCGTACCGAATTTGATTTAAGAAAAGCTGAGGAACGTGAGCATATCCTCTTGGGTCTCAAGAAAGCACTCGACCACATCGACGAGATTATTAAACTCATCCGTGCTTCAAAGACAGTTGAGGAAGCTCATGCGGGACTCATGAAGGCTTTCAAGTTTTCAGATCTACAAGCAACTGCAATTCTCGAAATGCGTTTGCAGAAACTCGCCGGCCTTGAGCGTAAGAAGATTGAAGACGAGCTTAAGGATGTTCAGGCACTCATCGAAGAGCTCAAGGGTATTCTTGCGAGCGTAAAGAAGGTTCTGGCAATCATTAAGAAAGAGATGGCTGATATCCAAGAGAAATATGGAGATAGTCGTCGGACAAAAATTGTAAAAGGAGGAGCCAAGGTTTTCTCTGTAGAAGATCTTATTGCCGATGAGGAAAATACTCTCGTGCTCACTCAAGGTGGCTACATTAAGAGGACGAATCCTGATGAATATAAAAAGCAAAAACGAGGCGGAATAGGTGTAATTGATTTGGATACGAAGGAAGAAGATTTTGTAACACAATTCTTGACGGCCTCAACTCATAGCGACCTTCTTTTCTTTACCGATAAAGGAAAGGCGTACCAAATAAAAATGTATGACATCCCTGAGGGTAAGCGTGCTACTCGAGGAAAGTCGGTAATGAACTTTATTGCGCTCGGAAGTGAAGAAAAAATCACCTCAATCCTTCCCGTGCCAAAAGATGTAAAAGGTAAAGAAGGACTTTCTTTGAATCTTGTAACAAAAAAGGGTGTAGGAAAGAGAGTGGCTGCCAAAAACTTTGCTGATGTGCGTGCAAGCGGAATCATCGCAATTCGTCTTGATGATGACGATCTCCTTGTCTCGGCTTCTCTTGTTGAGAAGGGTGACAGTATTATCTTGGTATCTGCGAAAGGGCAATCAATACGCTTTAAAGAAAGCGATGTTCGAGAAATGGGAAGAAGCGCAGGCGGAGTACGAGTAATGAAGCTTCCAAAGGGTGACAGTATCATCGGAGCGCACGTTGTCTCAAAGGGTGCTGAAAAGCCTATGCTCCTCGTGGTTTCCCAAAATGGATACGGCAAAAAGACAGATATCGAAGAATATAAAATTCAAAACCGTGGTGGAAGTGGTATAAAGACCGCAAGCGTTACTCCAAAAACCGGACAACTCATGGCAGCGGGCGTGGTCACTCCACTTGAAGAAGAAATTGTCGCAATGTCTAAGAAGGGGCAAGTCATTCGTACCTCAATTGAAGAAATTCCAGAGCTAGGACGACAGACTCAGGGTGTGCGTATTATGAAATTGCGCGATGGTGATGGACTTGCTTCGGTTATCTGCCTGTAACCTTTAGAAATATAGAAATATTGTGTGGTACTATTAGCTTCATACTTCGAGTATGTTCTCTGATCCTCAGAAAAATATTTCTCAAATGGCGCTCCCTCTGGGTGCCTCTGTTGCTGACTTTGGATCAGGTTCTGGACATCACGCAAAAGCACTTGCAAGGGCGGTGGGAGATGCAGGTCGTGTGTATGCAATTGATATCCAAAAAGATCTTCTCGCTAAATTAAAAAATGAAGCTCGAGGCGAAGGTCTCATGAATATTGAAGTAATTCATGGTGACCTGGAAAAGCCTCATGGTACTCACTTGAAAGACGGAAGTATTGATGCGGTAGTAATTTCAAATATTCTTTTTCAAATTAAAGATAAGGCACCTGTCATAAAAGAGGCAGCGCGTATTCTTCCTAAGGGAGGAATGCTGCTTATTGTTGATTGGGCCGATTCTTTTGGAGGTATGGGGCCTCAGGGTGATGCCTTGTTTCCAAAAGCCAATGCAGAATCGTTAGCGCAAGAATCTGGTTTTCAAGTTTTAAAGGAGATTGATGCGGGAGCACATCACTACGGTATACTAGGAAAAAAGGTATGAGTAATATGAGTAAATTTCAGTTGATTCTTACCGGCGTTTTTGCCTTTTTCATATTGGCTGGCGTGTTCGCTTTTGCAATTGCGGGTCGTGGAGGAGAGGGGAAGACGACCATCCTTGTGTGGGGCTCTCTTCCTGAATCAGTATTTAATGCAGAAATTGGAGATCTTCCTATTGCGAAGGATAAGACTGTAGGAATTTCATATATATATAAGAAAGAAGAAGATTTTGATGCCGACTTTGTAGAGGCCCTTGCTGCAGGTGTAGGTCCTGACGTGGTAATTCTTGCCCAGGATGCAATTGTGAGACATCGAAATAAACTACTCCTTATTCCTTTTGAAAGTTATTCTGAGCGTCTTTTCAAAGATACTTTTATCGAAGAAGGGGAGATATTCTTGGAACCAAATGGAATTATCGCACTTCCGTTCTTGATTGACCCAATGGTGATGTATTGGAATAGAGATATCTTCTCTGGAGCATCGCTTTCTCAACCTCCGAAATATTGGGATGAGTTTTACACTCTTTCAAAAGATCTTACTCGAAAGGATGGTTCCCTAAACATTACTCGAGCAACTATTGCACTTGGTGAATATGAAAATATTACTAATGCAAAAGAAATTCTTTCCACTCTTATTTTTCAGGCAGGGAATAAGGATATTGTAAAACGTACAAGGGATGGCTATCTCGCTACTCTTACTGATAATTATGGATACGATGTAAATCCTGCGCATTCCGCAATTAATTTTTACACCGAATTTTCTAATCCAACTAAGGCTCATTACTCGTGGAATCGCTCTCTTCCTGCATCTCAAACAATGTTTTTGTCGGGTGACTTAGCGGTGTATTTTGGCTTTGCATCAGAAGCAAAGGCTTTGCGTCTCAAGAATCCAAACCTAAACTTTGATGTTGCTCCTATGCCACAGTCTCGAACCGCCGATAAGGTAATCACTTTCGGTGAGATTGCCGGCTTTGCAGTGACTCGTAATACGAAAAATCTCAATACTTCTTTCAAGCTCATTTCAGCAATATCTTCTACGCAAGCGGTAAAAGAATTTTCAGGCGCGACAGGCCTTCCTCCTGTACGCCGTGATTTGCTTGCAACCCCAGGAAGTGACGCGTTTCAGTCCCTCTTTTTCCAAAGTGCGATTTGGTCTAAGGGGTGGCTCGACCCTGATCGTGATAAGACTGCGCCAATCTTTAAGGAGATGATTGAGTCAATCACTGGAGGTCGCGTGCGCACTGAACAAGCTGTTTCTCGAGCGCAAGATGAAATTACAAAACTTCTTCCTACAGTAAAGTAATACTATGAGATTTATCACTATATTCACTCTCGTCCTTGTAGCGCTTACGGTACCACTTTCTTTATTTGCTCAGGCAAGTACACCACAGACCCCTGGCTATCTTATTGTGTGTGATCCGGCACCAGCACCAGGGACTGGTTCGACAAACGATTGCCATTTTGATGATCTTATTCGACTTGGAGTTAATATCATTAATTTTCTTATCGTGCTTTCAACTGCTCTTGCAGCGATAGGGATTGCCTATGCCGGATTTTTGATGCTGTCTTCAGGGGGTGATGAAGGTAAGGTAAAGCAGGCGAAAAGCATGCTTACAAAGATAGTCATCGGATTGATTTTTGTAATTGCGGGATGGGTAATTGTAAATACTGTGATTGTGGCGCTTCTTGATCCAAATCAACCGGGGCTCTTTATTTTAAGGCCATAATCTCGTGATAAAATAAATACTATGAGATATCTTAACTACTTACTTACCGCAATTACCTTCCTTCTCGTCCGCGCTCAGATCGCATTCGCTCAAGCTGGAGGTGGAACACCACCTCCACCAATAAATTATCCAATAAATATTCCGAACCCTCTCAAGAATGGAACGAACTCTCTCTACGCATTTATTAATCTAGTAATTACAGATGTAATTTTGCCAGTGGGCGGAGTGATTGCAGTAATCTTTATTATTTACTCTGGATTTCTCTTTGTGACTTCAAGGGGTAATGAAACAAAGCTTGCAACTGCTAAGAAGGCATTTCTTTATGCAGCAATTGGTACAGCGATTCTTCTCGGTGCATGGGCGATTTCTCTTGCAATTGAGAGCACTATTCAGCAGATTACTTAATATGAAATATTCTGTATTCATTTTCACACTTCTGATCATTGTTGCATCATTTTTACCTATCACTACATATGCGGCGTGTATTCCTGGTAATTTAAACGCTCCGACTGCGCCTCCCTCAGATTTTAAAGATTTTGTATGTCATGCGACCAACTTTATAGGCATCCTTCTTCCTTTTGTGAGTACGGTTGCGGTTCTCGTCTTCTTTTGGGGTATTGCAAAGTTTATTAATTCCGCAGGAGACGAAAAGAAAGTTCAAGACGGAAAAAAGTTTCTTTTTTGGGGAGTTATCATTCTTTTCGTAATGTTTTCTATATGGGGATTTCTGCAATTTTTCTCTAACTCACTATTTGGTCCAGGGCCAATTGGTTTACCACTTCTTCCTACTTCAACACCATGAAAATTATTCTTTCTCTATTCTTTTTCGTTCCTTTTTTTGCTCACGCACAGATTGCAAGTATTCAACAACTCTTTGGGAGTTATGCGCTCGGAGGGATCGCGGCAGATCTTATTATCCTAACTGCTTCAATTGCTCTTCTCTTATTTTTCTGGGGCATTGCAAAGTTTATTCGTGCGGCGGGTGATGAAAAAGCAATCGCTGAAGGGAGGAGATTTATGTTCTGGAGTGTCATCGCGCTTTTTGTAATGGCTTCTCTTGTTGGAATAATTTCTTTTCTACAAGATGCAAGTTTTGGAGGCAGTCCTGTACAGTGGTTGCCTCTTAATCCAAATCCATAATTTATCCCCAGAGTATTCCAAAACTTGGTTTTTTCTGGTACGATAAAAGGCGTATCTTACAAAATGGTCTTAGTTTATAAGTAGTTGATAGAATAACGTTATTACAATGAAGAAAGTATTAGGAACAATCGCGCTTTACGCTCTTCCAGTTTTAGCTTTTGCGCAAGGACAGGGTGTCCAGCTTGGTAATTTTAATCAGGCTGTAACAGATATACAGAACATTGTGGATCTTCTTATCCCAGTTGTTACTGCGCTCGCCCTTCTCTTCTTTTTCTGGGGATTGGCAAAGTTTATCCTTGCAGCAGGTGATGAGTCAGCAAAGGATGAAGGAAAGCGAATCATGATTTGGGGCGTTGTCGCACTCTTCGTGATGGCAGCAGTATGGGGACTTATCCAGTTTATTGGTGAAATCTTTGGAGTTGATACAACTGGTGGAACAATCAACACTCCTCGAATTCAGTAGTGTGTTTGTATGCCAGCCATTGTCCCATTTCTAAACAAGATCAATGATGTGATCTTGAATCCGGCTCTGATTCTTTTGTTTTCTGTTGCACTCTTAGTTTTTCTTTACGGTGGTCTTCAATTTATTGTAAGAGCTTCCGACGAGAAGGCACGGGCCGAAGGAAAGAAAGCGATGGTATGGGGTTTGGTAGGTATGTTTATTATGGTGACGGCATTTGGACTCATTCGTCTTATTTTGAGTTCAGTTGGACTTAACACTAATATCTACCCGCTAAACTAATCTCTTAAAAATCCCCCGACACATGTCGGGGGATTTTTGTATATGAAAAGGGCGCCTCGCTTTTGCGGGCGCCCATGTGAATTCCTACTGCCGAGTACGCTTGTCCTTTGAGAACGTGATCTCGATCATGATCGGATCAGCGTCCAAGGATTTGAACTCGACCCAGAGAGGGTAGCGCGGAAGACGGTTGTCTTCAGGGCACTTCTCCTTTTCGATCGTGTCTTCTGCCACGACAATCTGATTGGTAATTGGGTCAAGGTATCCGTACCGTACCACGTAGTCCGTGCGGAAGTTTACCGAAACCCAATCGACAACCATATTTTCCGTCATGATCCTTCGGGTGAAATCGACATCTCCCGTTGTGATGACGGTGTCCTTACGGACAAAGTCGAGCATGCTTACTCCACCGTATCGCGCATACTGAGCGCATGGGTCGACGGTAGTGCTGTCGCGCCACAGATGCGCGCTTGCGAGCCAAGGGTTTCCTTTCGGATACTTAGCCTTGATTGCTTTGGCACACCCAATGTTGCCATGAGTCTTCATGATGTCGAAGCCTCGTTCTTTGCACCAGTTGTCCCAGACCGATTTTCTGATCTGGAAGATACCGTATGCATCGAAGCCATCCTTGTTCTGGACGATTGAACTGTCGCCGTTGCTATCCACCCTGAACTGGGTGTAGTCACTCTCGGCTGCAGCAATCTTCCACATGACGGTGTCGCCTGGGAAGGCGGCCATCACGGTGTCCTTTTCGGGGCCGTTGATGGATGCCCAATCCCAACTTGCAGATGCTCCAGATGGAGTTCCGGTTGTTGGGGTTGGTGTAGCTGTGGTCGTGGTGCCAGAAGTTCTCTTCTTGAACTCTTCTGACCCCCATTTCCATCCCACTGAGACGATCCAGATGCCTAAGATGAGCGCACCAATAGATCCAATGACCTTTGTCTTCGTATCTGACATCAGCGCAAGAAGGATTGCAACGATTACAATACCTCCTTGCATCTGCCAGAACCACATTTGATACATCCATGTCCCGTACTTATCGGGCCACAGGATGAATGCCAAGAGGTTGAGGAGTCCGTAGAGGATCGTAATCTTGAGAACCCCCCCGAGTGTTACAATGGAAGATATCCATCTCACAATCTTTCCTTCAGCAGTTTTTCCTTCACCAGCCTTTTCTTTACCGATTCTGCGGCGGATGAAGAAGACGAGGGAGGAGAGTGCGATGATCGCAAGTAGAACGAGCCCAATTGTTCCCCAGGGAATACCTGGAGAATCACAAAGCGTCTGTGCGATGGTGTCTTGCGTGCCGGCTGCTTCAGCGAGGTCTGCCGTGAGGCAAGCCTGCGCCCTACTCTGTCCATTGCTTCGGAATACATTCGGGACACCGGACAGGAGTCTGAAGAATGCAATCATCGCAACAACGATGACTGTTGCCCCAACGATTGTCCGTGGGGTTCGCTTGAGCCCCTTCGGCCAAAGATGAGTGGTTGACACTGAAGTCTCCTGTAGTAGGTAAGTCAGTCAAAGATCTCTAATAGTATTATACCATTTTTTATAATGCTTTGTCAATATCTCTTATAAGAAAAAGTCGACCCCTGTGAGGGTCGACTTATGAGGAACATCACTACTTTTTCGGTTCTGTTGGATTGATGAGGAGGCCGGCATTTCCTCCTGGCGCGTACGTGGTAACTGTTGTGTTGTCACGATACGCTTTTGCAGCCATAATTGCCGCTGCACCAGGCTGGTTTGCGAGAGGGAGGATGACCTGGTCGATTTCTGCCTTATCGGCTTCAACCGCCAAGAGTTTTGCATCCCTTTTACCAGCAGCTTCAACCCTGAGACGCTGAGCTTCCGCTTCTGCCGCAGCCTGCGTCTCGATGATTAATCGGGTTTTCTCATCGAAATTGATATCGCTGAGGTCGATTTCAGAGAGAGTCAGGCCTGTTGCTCGGAGAACCTCTTCGATGAAATTGGGGTCTTCAAGGACAGCGACAATTTTCTTCTTGATCTTGCTGCTGTCCTTACCTTTGACGATTTCATGTGCCGAGTAGTCTCCGGTAACGGTGATGACTGCTTCCTGAACCTTCGTTGTCACCACCGCATAGACGTCGGCGACTCGGACCACGGAGAAAAGCGGACGAGTACGTTCAGCTATGAAGGTGAAGCGCAGGTCGATGCCGAGTCCATCGGAAGTTTCGATCCCCTTCAAGACAACGGCGGGGTTTTCTGAGAAAAAGACAAAGGGAGTTTCCTTCGTTCGATCCTTCACCCCGTACACGTCTTCTTCAGGATTCCGTCGTAGACGTAAGTCTTTGACGTCATTGAGTCGAGCTGTCGAGAAGACTCCGATCCACTGGATACCTAAGTATCGAAGTAGGATGAAGTTGAGAATGTCTCGTTCTTCTGCGCCATCCTTGAATTCCCAAGACATCAAGTCTTCGGGTGTGGACCCCTTGTTGATGATCTTCCCTGGGACGGAGTGAGCGATATCGAACACATCGCCACCACCCTTTGTGACATCGGTATCTTTGTTTGCAATTCTTGTGAGAAGTGCAAAGGAGTTTACCGGTACCGCAAGGAAGAAGCGACCCATTCTCGCCAGCCATCGAAAAGAGACCGCTACGAGAAAGAGGAAAAGAACAAATGCGACAGTCGAACTCCAACTGATCAGGAGGAACCCAATCAGTAAGATGATGAAAACCCAGTCGATGATAATCATGAGGTTCTCCGGTAGGGAGTACGAGAGGAGTAGTGATGAAAAGGATCTCTGCAACTATTTTATCACAAAATATCAAAAAGTCAAGTTACCTATATTATAAAAAGACATACTTCTGAATACAGATACGAGAGTAGTAAACCGAAACAATTTGTTGCGACCGCAACAAATTGTTTCGGCTCTTTTGACCACTTGCGAGTTCAAAGAATTCGCATCTTTAACGTGTGCTGGGGAGAGGAATCTTTCTCCCTACGGGAGCGGTACACCTTTCGTCCCGGCAAGCCGAGATACTCAAGGTTTTCAAGTCCTCTCACGCAAAACAATCAATTGTTTTGCTCAAGCACACTACGTGTGCTGGGGAGAGGACTTGAACCTCCACGCCTTACGGCACTTGCTCCTAAGGCAAGCGTGTCTGCCATTTCACCACCCCAGCATGGGTAGAACTTTAGC
This sequence comes from uncultured Candidatus Saccharibacteria bacterium, assembly GCA_964603485.1. Classification (GTDB taxonomy): domain Bacteria; phylum Patescibacteriota; class Minisyncoccia; order Phycocordibacterales; family Zambryskibacteraceae; genus CAYVDB01. Next base: position 69,465 of record CAZRVE010000001.1, on the reverse strand, counting down.
ATATATAGAAAAATAAAAAATACATTCAAATAAACATATCAGTGCACCATGCGCAGAAGTCTTGTGGTCACAAAACATGACTTTGGTCCCCATGTGTGGTCACAAGTATTTTTCCTGACGGAAAAATCTCGCGACCCCGGCTCGTGGTTTTTGCCTTGAGCTACGCTCAAACAAAAACATCACTGCGCCCTGCACAAAAGACTTGTGGTCAGGAGTATTTTTCTTGTCGTCACAAGAAAAATCTCACGACCCTGTCTCAGCTGTCCTGCTTTCTAGCAGGACATGCTTCCGACCTGCACAAGTATCGAAAAATATAAAGTAGTTTATATTTTTCTATCTTGTGCACCCAGCAGGGTTCGAACCTGCGACCTTATCCTTAAGAGGGATCTGCTCTACCAGCTGAGCTATGGATGCATATTTTAATTTTACCTACTACGCCTTATTTCTACCACGCGATCTGTATACCTACCAAAACAGTTACGGATGCATATTAACAATTGAAAACGTAAAACCAAGTGCCCGGGGTGAGACTCGAACTCACACGCCTTTTAACGGGCAAAGGATTTTAAGTCCTCCGTGTATACCATTTCACCACCCGGGCGTTCGTCTTTTCCAGTAAAAGAAATTACCGGTTTAAGATGGAGGCGTAGAGGGGAATCGAACCCCTGCGTCGCGGTTTTGCAGACCGCTGCGTTACCACTTCGCCACTACGCCAAGATTTTACTCATTTTTTAACAGGAAATCAATTCTCTGTCTATTCTTCTCCCCAAGATCAATTGCGAACTCTATCTCAGGCATTCTGCCAATTCGTGCATGTTTCTCAACAAAGGCTACGAAGTCGCTCATCCGTCTCTTAAGAAGGTCGAGTACTGCCGCTTCCTGAGAATCAGGAAAGACAGTAAAGAGAATCGTAACATGTTTTTGGCTCTCTGAAATACGAGAGCCAGTTACCGTTACAAGCGAGGTGCGGTTTGATTCTCGCTCAATCCATTCTGCGGCAAGGTGTTGAAGAGTCTCAGGTAGTTTTTCTTTTCGGTACGGCATCTTATTTTTTTACTAAGGTAACCGCGGTGACTTTGTCTCCTGGTGCAATTTCAAATTTCGCTTCAATCATGGCCCCAAATTCATTTCCTTCTGATACGGAACCGGTCTTCTGTTTCATCTGTTGAAGTTCGCGCACTCTTCCACGGCTGATTTCAAGGTCGCGACGAAATATTCTTACTGAATCGTTTACCGAGAGAGTTCCGGATTCGACACGCCCTCCGAGGATTTGCTTGTCTTTGGTTTTGCTAAAAATTTTGAGTATTTTTGCTGTGCCAATTACTTCTTCGACTTCGATTGAAGGAGTTCTTTCTGTGAGCGCTTCAAGGAGCCACTCGGTAAGTTTGTATATGATGTCGAACGAGTAGATTGTGATTCCAGATCTTAACGCAAGACTCTCTGCTTTCGGGTCTATCTTTGTGTGAAAGCCAATAATCAACGCATTTTCATTTGTGCTCGCAGCACGAATATCATTTTCGGATATCGGTCCGATTCCAGAGAGAACTACTTTTGGAACTATGCGATCGTTTCGAAGCTTTCCAATTTCATACACAACCGCATCGAGACTTCCCGAGGTGTCTGCCTTAACGATGACTGGCACCACGGTAAGATCTTCAGAGAATATCTCTGAGCTATCTTCTTTTGTGCCTAATGCTTTTTCTTTTTCAATGAGTGCAAGTGCTTCCTTCTTGCTTGAAACAGAAACAAAAGGGGAGCCAACGACGGGGAGCGAATCCCATCCCACAATACGTACAGGACTTGAGAAGGTGGCGCTTTCAATGGGTTTACCTAAAAAGTTTTCTAGCATACGTAGCGGTGCGAGGCTCGTCCCAGAAACCACCACATCACCCTTGTTTAGTGTTCCATTTTTTACAATGACACTCGCGGATATGCCTTTTTTAGTGTCGAGGTTACTTTCGATAATAATACCACTTGCGGGCGCATCTTTTTCTGCGGTGAGCTCTTCAAGTTCTGATACGAGGATAAGAAGATCAAGAAGTTCAGGAATTCCTGTGCCGACTTTTGCCGAGATTGCAGTCCACGGTATTCCACCGCCATATCCCTCAAGGAATACATCATGTTCTGCGAGGTTTTGTTTTGTGCGATCAATATTTGCTCCGGGTTTATCAATTTTGTTAATGGCCACCACATAAGGCATTTTTGCTTCAAGAATTACTTTGAGCGCTTCGAGTGTCTGAGGTTTTACTCCATCTTCTGCAGACACTACAAGAACCGCAATGTCTGCAACACGCGCTCCCCGGTTCCGTATCGCTTTGAAGGCTTCGTGCCCTGGTGTATCAAGAAAGGTAATTGCATGGTCACGTCCATCTTTTGCGTGGGTGACTTCATATGCGGAGATGTGTTGAGTGATACCTCCTGCTTCCCCTGCAACTACGTTTGATTTTCTAATGTAGTCGAGAAGAGTTGATTTGCCGTGGTCAATATGGCCCATTACCACAATGACTGGAGGGCGTTCTATTTTTTTGGAATTATCCGTGTTACTCATTTGGTCTTTGTCTCGTATGAAAGAGATTCTTTTGCTTTTTGTATTGCTTGGCGCTCCTCCTGAGTGAGCTCAAATTCAGAGGAGAGTTTCTTTATAGGTTTTGAAAATATACTTACACGATCTCGAGTGTAGAGGCTTGAGACGACTACGCCGTCACCTTTTTCGTTCAAAAGCGCTGTTGCAAAACTTTGATTTCCACCATCACCCGTTCCTTTAAAAGGGTTAAAACGAACTGTTTCTACCGCCTGGACAGTTCGCTTGAGTCGAGCCTCTATATTTTTTAGATATTCAATGGATTCACTCTGAAAGGTTTTGAGACGCGAAACTTCCTTGGCAATCCCGTCGATGGTGTCTTCAAGGCTTTTTGCATCCCGCCCCCTTAGAAGTTTCCGGAGTCGAGCTTCAAGCCGAATGATGAGTACTGTTAAAACGAGGACAAGTCCTAAAAGGACGTAAATCATTGTCGTCGTGCTTAAAATAGGCAAGGAAGGCATATGGAAAGAAAAGGGCTTATAAACAGGCTGTCATTATACAAGAAAAAAGTGGATTGACAATTGGGGCCATTTACAGGACCGCCTGGTAATGGTATTGATGTGATATGAAAAGACTGAAAATGAGCAAGAGAATTTTTCTCGATCATGCAAGTACAACTCCTATTGATCCGCGGGTGTTAAGAAAGCTCACGTCTTTTCTCGTGCATACATTTGCAAATCCGTCTGCGCTTTATAAAGAGGGTATTTTTGTGCAGAAGGCGATTGAAGAAGCGCGAAAGAAGATTGCAATGACTCTTCAGGCTCATGTGGACGAAATTGTGTTTACAGGTACCGGAACAGAATCTGACAATCTTGCGATTTTTGGAACATTTGCAACGGCACTCTCTCTTGGGGTTCGCACACCGCACATTATTACTTCTGCATTCGAGCACCCTGCGGTACTTGAGGCTATCCGCGAGTGTGAGAGGCAGGGAGCATTAGTAACTTACCTTATTCCAAACCAAGACGGTTTTATTCGAGTAGAGGATGTGGCAAGTGCGCTTACAAAAAATACAATACTTGTGTCCTGCATGTATGCGAACAATGAGATTGGCACGATCCAACCTATTCGTGAGATTGCAAAGGCGATACGTTTTTTCAAAAAACAAAAAAAGATCTTAGGAAATTTCCCTTATTTCCACGTGGATGCAAGTCAGGCGGCTAACTACCTGCCTCTTTCTGTTGAGAATCTCCATGCAGACCTACTTACACTTGATGGTTCTAAGATATATGGGCCAAAAGGAATTGGGGTTTTGTTTGTGAGAAGGGGAGTTCAGATTTCTCCACGTATCCTTGGTGGTGGTCAAGAAGATGGGAGGCGTTCAGGGACGGAAAACCTTCCTTTGATAAACGCTTTCGCAGAAGCTCTATTTATTGCACAGCAAGAAGCTCTAAAAGAATCAAAAAGACTTATTCCTCTGAGGGATTTTCTTATTAATAAAATTTTAAAACTTTATCCTAAGGCCCTTCTTAATGGTTCACTTTCAAATCGATTGCCAAATAATGTAAACATTTGTTTTCCAGGCCAAGAGGGGGAAATGCTTGTGTTGCGCTTTGATGCAAAAGGCATTGCGGTTTCTGCATCGAGTTCGTGCAGGACTCTTTCAGAAAACACTCGTTCATACGTTGTCGATTTACTTGGGGATTCTCGTTGCGGGGAATCATCAGTGCGATTTACTTTAGGAAGAAGCACTACAAAAAAGGATCTTGAAGCTACTGTCTCCGTGCTTAAAAAAATTATGTTTTGATTTGCTCTTACTCGCTTTTTTTCTTACTATATACACATGGACGATCTCAATAAAAATCAACTTATTCTTCTGACACTTCTTGTTTCTTTTGTGACTTCAATCGCAACGGGAATTATCACTACCTCTCTTCTCCAAGAAGCTCCTCCGGGAGTGACTCAGGTGATTAATCGCGTGGTAGAAAAAACTATTGAGCAAGTTGCAACAGAGTCAGGCGGTAAGGAAACCATAAAAGAAGTAACTGTCGTGGTAAAAGAGGAGGATCAAGTTATTGATTCGATTGCAAAAAATGGAAATAGTATTGTGCGCATAACCGATACTGCACTTACTGACGGACTCCCTTCTTTTTATGGGATGGGTGTTCTTGTTTCAAAGGATGGACTTGTGGTTTCAGCAGTTCGTGAAGGAGTGAATGCAGCAACCACATACTCTGCGCTTTTCGGTGATGGATCGAATCATCAAATGAAGCTCGTCCAAGTGGATCAAAGCGGACGGTTCGCTTTCTTTAGGGTCATAAAGGATGCTCAAAATCCTCTCAAAACAAATCCAGTGTTGCTTGGCGCAAAGGAGGCCCAGCTAGGACAATCTGTAATCGTCCTTGATGGACGAGATAAGAATAGTGTTTCTATTGGCAGAATTACTACGCTTCCTCGTGGAGAAGGGGAGTCAAAGGAGATTGTTTCAATTCAGACAGATATTCAAGCAACCCCGCTAGTTATTGGCGCTCCTCTTTTGAATCTTTCTGGCGAGGTTGTCGGCATAAGAGTATCTTTTGATGCTACTTCAGGACAGAGTTTTTTGCCTGTTTCTCTAGTGCAGAAGGCTCTTTCGCAGGTCGGTTTGTAGGTTTTCTGATTTCTTTACTTAACAAATCAAGTATTGTATCCTAGGAGCGTCATGCCACCCTTTAATCAATTCACTACAAAAGCAAAGGAGGCCATCAGAAAAGCTCATGAATTAGCCATTGAGCGGGGCCAAAATCATGTGAATCCAATGCATCTTCTTGCTGCACTCATGATGCAGGAAGAAAGCATGGTCGCATCAATTCTTGATAAGCTTGATGTTGATACCATTCTTCTTACTGATTCTCTTCTAGAGTCAATTGAATCTACGGAAGGCTCTCAGACGATGACTCCGAGTTATCAGATTTTTCTTACACCAGAACTTGCGCAAGTTATTGAAGGAAGTACAAAAGTCGCACAAAGCCTTGGCGATGAGTTTGTTTCAACTGAACACCTCTTTCTTTCAACAATTGATGTCCCTGGTCCCGCAAAAGATCTTCTCATGCGTTTCAAACTTGACCATGCGACAGTATTTCGCGTGATTGAAGAATTACGATCTGCAAAAACTCACGCAGAAAAAGAACCAAAAAAGCTAAAATCTCTTCTCAAATACACCCGGAGCCTCACAAAACTGGCATCTCAAAACAAGTTGGATCCAGTTATTGGTCGTGAGCTTGAAATTTCTCGCATCATCCAGATTCTTTCTCGTCGAACAAAAAATAATCCAATTCTCATTGGCGAGGCGGGCGTCGGAAAGACCGCAATTGTTGAAGGGCTCGCAATTCGTATGGCTTCTGGAAATGTTCCAGAGTCTCTTCGAGATAAAGAACTTGTATCTCTTGATCTCGGGCTTTTGATTGCGGGAACAAAATATCGAGGGGAATTTGAAGAACGTCTTAAAAATATTTTGAAGGAAATTGAACGCTCAGAAGGGAAAATTATTCTCTTTATTGACGAGATTCATACGATTGTGGGTGCTGGAGCTGCGGAAGGCTCTCTTGATGCTTCAAATATGTTGAAGCCAGCTCTTGCGCGTGGGGAACTTCGGGCTATTGGAGCAACTACTCTTAAGGAATATCAGAAGCATATTGAAAAAGATCCCGCTCTTACACGGCGCTTCCAGCCTGTATTTGTGAACGAGCCATCTCAAGAAGATGCAGTAACAATCCTCCGAGGCCTTAAAGAAAAGTATGAACTCTATCATGGGGTTCGTATTACTGACGATGCAATTGTTGCTGCAGTAAACCTTGCTTCTCGCTACATTACTGATCGTTTCTTGCCAGACAAAGCGGTGGATTTGATTGATGAAGCGGCTTCTCATTTGAAGATTTCTCTTGAAAATATGCCACCAATCCTAGAGGAGACAAATGCGAAAGTAATGAAGCTTGAGATTGAACGAGAAGCACTTAAGAAGGAGCTTCATGCTGACAGTAAGAATCCTAAGACAAAGATACGCATTAAAGAGATTGAAAAAGAGATTGCTGATTTTCGGGAAAAAACTCAGGAAATAGAGCTTAAGTGGAAAAATGAAAAAGAAACAGTAGGTGATCTCAAGAAAATCAAAAAAGATCTCGAAACCCTTCGCCTTGAAGCGGAAGCGGCAGAATCTCGGTCCGATCTTTCAACCGTTGCTGAGATCCGATACGGAAAAATCCCTGCTCTTATGAGCGATCTTGATCAGAAGTCGAAGAGATTAAAACGACTTCAAAGTTCTCGCAGAATTTTGAAAGAAGAAATCGTTGAGCAAGACATTGCTGACATCGTGTCTCGTTGGACAGGTATTCCTGTTTCCAGAATGCTTGAGGAAGAAGCAGAGAAGCTTTCTCGTATGGAGGAATTTCTTACTCGTCGCATTATTGGCCAAGATGAGGCGGTGCAGAAGATTTCAGACACCATTAAGCGTAGTCGCGCAGGTATCGCTGATCCGAATCGGCCGATTGGTTCATTTATGTTCCTCGGGCCAACGGGCGTAGGAAAAACTGAGCTCACAAAAGCTCTCGCTGGATTTATGTTTGATGATGAGAAAGCGCTTATTCGAGTGGACATGTCTGAGTTCATGGAAAAGCATTCAGTTTCTAAGCTTATCGGCTCTCCACCGGGTTATGTTGGACATGATGAAGGAGGTCAGTTGACCGAGCTCATCCGACATCGTCCATATGCAGTAATCCTTTTTGATGAAATAGAAAAGGCTCACCCTGAGGTATTCAATATCCTTCTTCAGGTTCTTGATAATGGTCGTCTTACTGATGCAAAGGGTCGTGTGGTGAATTTTAAAAATTCTGTCATCATCCTCACTTCAAATATCGGAGCGCAATATATCGACAAGATGGAGAAGATTGGATTTGCTCAAGATAAGCAGGCCCAGGGTGGTTATGAAGACGCAAAAGAAAAAGTAATGGAAGCGGTAAAAGAGCATTTCCGACCAGAATTCCTAAACCGACTCGATGATATCATCCTCTTCAATATTCTTTCTCCGGAAGCGGTAAAGGAAATTGTGAAGATTCAAGTAGATCTTGTGAAAGAGCGTCTTTCGCAGAAAGAAATTACTCTCGACATTACTCCACAAGTGCTCGAGCGCCTTTCTCAAGAAGGATACAACCCTCAGTATGGTGCCCGACCACTTAAGCGCCTTATTCAAAATAAGATCCTCACTCCAGTGGCGTCTCTCATGATTTCAAAAGGGGTTTCTAAGGGAGGTACTATTACTGTGGGCTTAAAGAGTGGTGAATTTACCTTCGAAGTGAAGAAGGGAAGAAAGGGAAGTCTTTGGACTGAGAGCATGCTCGATTCAAAGCAGACTCTTAAGAAGTAACAAATCTGTATTACAGCAGACTATTGGTCTGTTATAATGTAGCCTGTGAAAACAAAGCAAAAAGGAGACTTGGCCGTTGGGCAAGCTATCGCCCATTTCTTATCTTGTGGTTATGAGGTTTTACTTCCTATTGGTGGTAAGCGCGACTACGATTTGGTGGTTGAGAAAAATGGACTTTTAGAAAAGGTTCAAGTAAAATTCGCTGGCTTATATAGCGATGGGGAATGTAAGGTTGGTTTGAGGATTACTGGGGGAAATCAATCTTTTAATTATTCTCGTAAATATAAGACAGATGCATTTAATCTGCTGTTTGTTTTTACACAGAAAAAGGAAAAGTATCTGATACCATGGAATGAGACTGATTGTCGTAATGAGATCAGCATCGAACATCCGAAGTATAAGAAATATATAATTGCGTAGGTGGCGGAGTGGTCAATCGCAGTAGACTGTAAATCTACCGGCTATATGCCTACGGGGGTTCAAATCCCTCCCTACGCACCAACGAAAACCCCCAGCGAGTATTACTGGGGTTTTTCTTTCCAAAAACTAAATAGCGTGATATCAATGGCTTAGACAGCTCATTCTTCTTCCTGAGGAGAAAACATGTATCGAGGAATACTTATCTGCATTTTGTTTGTGACACCTCTTGCAAGGGTATCAGGACAGAGTGCTGACACTGCGGTCGCGGAAGTTACGTTAAGTCCAGTACCGCTGGTTCGGATAGACAAAGGTGGATGGAAATGGGGTACGGGAATGCGCCTTCTTGGTAGGCGACGATGTGGGCAATACTTTGCGGCTCTCGATAATGCAGAGCACAAAGGAGGTGTATTGATGGCGCTTTCCGATACTGCAGGGGCAGACAGTGCGGTAACTAGCGTATACCTGCTTCCGTTGAGGAAAATCAACCTTATTGCAATCGAGAGCCTCACGGTGGCGACTGCAGAGGTTGTGCTCGACAGAGGAGGCCGTACCAAGGGCCTCCGTGTCTCGGTTCCAGCGCAGGATCATGCTCAGACACTCGCATGTCTTGAAAAGAAGAAGGAATAGGGGCTCAGGGATTAAACCTGGGCTTTTTGTTTGCAAAAACCAGAGACTATGGTATCTTAACTACCACTCTAGAATACAAATATGTCACAAGATCAACTCATTATGTTGCGTAATAAAGACACCGACGAGGTGTACTATACGCGTAAGAATAAGAAGAAGGTGGAGCGAAAAATTGAGCTCAAAAAGTACTCAAAGAAACTTCGCAAACACATCACGTTTAAGGAATCTAAGAAATAACAAAAATCCCCCTTTAGGGGGATTTTTGTATTGGAGGTAATCTAAAACTAATGCGTAACAAATTTAAGCGACCGCTTAAGTTTGTTACGCATTAAAACTACTTGCGGGCCCACGAGGACTCGAACCTCGAACCTCGGTTTTGGAGACCGATGTTTTACCATTGAAACTATAGGCCCTCAGGAACTCGCTCATCCTATCAAATTTGATGCTTCTTTCAAAGAAAATGTCCCGCATTGGATGCGGGACATTACGCGTTAACTACCAGCTCGACTCTCGATAGAGTGCTGGTCGTTTGCGGAGCTGTACCAGTCCTACCAGGATGCTGAGTGTGGCGATGGCAATCAAGACAGTTCCGAGGAGGGACGCGGCGCCTCTTACTCCATCACCGATACCCGCAAGGGTGGCACCGAAGATGATCTCGGGGAAACCAGGACTTGTGCTCACGTGGACTCCTTGAGATTGAGGGTTATTCGGAATTGTCTCTGCCGCCCCACCTAAATAGCAGGCCGACACCTGCTCCAATGAGGATGAGGAAGATGAGCACACTCCAAGCAATCATCTGAAGGATTGGGTACCTTCTCATGATCCAGACTACTCCCGCAAGGACAGAAAGGTCCAGGAGGCAAATAGTGAGGATTCCTGACACGTAGAAGAGCGTACCTTTCAGGTCAACAGGCCTGCCTTTCACGATCGCTCGGAATTCCACAATATTCCTCCTGGGTGAAGATCTCTTCTTTTATCATTACCTTTCCTTACTTTCTTGTCAAAAATGACCCTATTTCTTTTCGGATAATCTCTTTCGTATTTTTATTATCCATTTCATACCATTGTATGGACTTATTGGCTCTAAACCAGGTTCTCTGTCGTTTTGCATATCGCATAATGTCATTTTCAAGCTCGAGAAGCATCTCTTTTCTTGAAGTTGATTTTTCTAATAGCTCTGCAAGGGATCGGTACTCAAGTCCTAACTGCTTCATGCGCCTAATACTCACTCCTTGTTCTAGGAGTTTTTGTGCTTCACGGAGCATGCCTTGACGCATTCTTTTTTCGAGTCGAGTCTTAATTTTTTGTTTGAGTTTCTCTTGAGGTAAATCGATACCAATCCAGAGCACCTTGTAAGGGACAGGATCTTTTTTAAATGGTGGAACTTTTCCAAGGGCTTCTGCAATTTCAATAGCTCGGATTAGTCGTACAGGGTTATTTTTATCGATGGCATTGGCACGCGTGAGATCGACGCGTTTTAGAATTTTGAAAAGTTCTCCTGGTGTTTTACCCTCGAGCTTTTTTCGCAGTGTCTTATTTGGAGGAACCTCGGGTATGACAGTGCCTTGCAGTAGTGCATCAATATAAAAGCCTGTTCCACCGCAAATAATAGGGAGCTTTCCTTGCGCGAGAACATGTTCAAGGGCTACCTGAGCTTTCTTTCTCCATTCTGTGACAGAAAACTGTTTTTTTGGATCTGCAATATCAAGGAGATGATGGGGGACGCCACGCATTTCCTTTTTTGTGACTTTCCCTGTCCCGAGATTTAAACCTTTGTATACTTGTCGTGAATCAGCAGAGAGTACCTCCCCGTTGTATTTTTTTGCAAGAAAAATCGCCAATCCACTTTTTCCTGTGGCGGTGGGGCCTACAATTGCAATAACTCGGGGTTTCATATCGATACTTTACATAAAAACGTAAATAAAAAAAGAAACCTAGACTTTGTCTAGGTTTCAAGAGTAGTGAATCTCGAGGAGTAAGTCCCGGGTCAACTCGCGTTGACCCTCGAGGAATTCTCTCATGGTGAGAATCTCTTGAGCATCGCTCCATCTCACAAGCTCTCCGTCATTGCCTCGACGGAGAAGCTCGATGTCGGCGTGTTTTGCCTCAAGTTCAAGACGGAAGACAAAGAACACATGCCCTCCATCCCGTTTTTCTTCTGCGTGGATCGAGAGTGGCGCTGGGTGAAGGATATCCAGATTGATTCCGGTTTCCTCAAGCACCTCTCTCCGAACGCATTGTTCTGGGGTTTCATTTTCGTCGTTGGTACCCCCGGGATATTTCCAAAGGGGGACCGGCCGGTTGGGGTCCTGCACGATAGGGATGTGCCCATCGCTTGTGAGAATCAATGCAACGCAGGCGAAGCTTCGTCGCATAAGGGTTCCTCCTGTTTTGAGTGATACAGCTCTAATATGTATTATATCATACTTTGATAAAAAATCAAGTAGGTAGGATAATTTACTAAAGTCGAAAGAATCCACAGCCTGACGTTAACAACCGTAATTATCTGTGCCGATCGGCGCGGATAATTACGGTTGGATTACTTCTATTTTGAGTAAAAAATTGTGCCGGGGAGAAGACTCGAACTTCCACCCCTTACGGGACTCGATTTTGAGTCGAGCGCGGCTACCATTACGCCACCCCGGCAAGTATCTTTTTCAATTTTTCTTTACCAATTCCAGATTTTAAATATTTTTCACGAATCCTTGCTTCTCGTCTATTTAAAAATTTTTCGGAATAAAATAAGAAAAACGGCTTATATGCTTTTGTAGACCTGTTCCTGCCCAGATTATGTTCGGCCAACCTTCTCGGTACATTATTACTCATGCCTACATAAATAATATTCCGATGCAGGCTTTTTATCGCATATACGTGGTATATCATATAGCCTTTTTTGAGAGCTACCACCTGCCTGCCGGCAGGCAGGTTACGCCACCCCGGCAAGAACGCTTTTCAAGGTACTACAAAATCAAATGCTTCTCAATCCTAGAATATAAAAGTCTATGCTAAAATACACTCATGTCACAGTTTTATAACGACTCTATTTTCTGGATTGATACTGACAAAATTGAGCCAAATCCATTTCAGCCCCGCAGAGAGTTTAGTGAACCTGAACTCCAGAGTCTTTCTGATTCCATACGCCAATACGGAGTACTCCAAGCTCTCGTAGTTACCAGAAAAGAATACGAAAAGCCTGATGGTGGAATCGGCGTAAAGTACGAACTTATTGCCGGAGAACGTCGTCTCCGCGCTTCCAAACGTGCGGGTCTTCAGCAAGTGCCTTGTCTTATTAAGACGGGAGATGATACGGATTTAATGAAGCTCGAGCTTGCGATTATTGAAAACATTCAACGTGAGGATTTGAATCCGGTTGATCGGGCTAGAGCCTTTGAGCGTCTCGCAAATCAATTTGGTTTTAAACACCATGTGATTGCTCAAAAAGTGGGAAAGAGCCGAGAGTATGTTTCAAATACTCTCCGTCTTCTCTCGCTTCCTCCTGATATCCTTGAGGCACTTTCTCAGGGAAAAATTTCTGAAGGGCATACAAGGCCTCTGATGATGTTAAATGACAGGCCAGAAGAGCAATCAGTTTTGTATAAAGAAATTCTTTTAAAGAAGCTTACTGTCCGTGAGGCGGAAGCTATTGCTCGCCGTATCGCATATGACAAGGTTCGTAAGAAGGAACTTGCATTCGATCCAGAAATTGTTGATCTAGAAGAAAAATTGCGCGAAGCTCTTGGTACTCGTGTGCAAATCGAAAGGAAAGATGTGGGGGGGAAGGTGATGATTGATTTCTTCTCAAACGAAGACCTTAAGGCGCTCCTTGGGGTTATTCAAACTAACATAGTAAAGGATCCGAACGCTTCACTTCATGCATATGCCGAGACTCATGCAGAGCAAATCCCTGTGGCCCCTGAGGAAGCAACGACTCTTACTGATGATCGTGCCCCCCTTGAAATCGCAAAAGAAGAAAAGGAGGACGATATTTACTCAGTGAAGAATTTTAGTATATGAATGTAAACCAGAAAAAAATTCTGATAGTAGCAGGATCTATTTTGGTAATTCTAATGTTAGCTGATCGGTTTTTTATGTCATCTAATCATCCTCCTAATCAGATAGGATTGGAAAATATAAAAATATCCATTGATAACAGTGATACTGTTGATCTTACAAAAGAGTTTTCTGTTACTGTCAGAGTTCCTGCGGGTACCTTTGTCTTGAAAGATTTTAAAGATGTTGATGTTATGAGAAGAAGTTACTATAGCTTTAGAATTGTAAAAAATGATGATCTTGCGCAAGCGGTAATGCTTTCGGCTGTCTCTTCAAAGCAAACCAATTTTTGGAACAGGGCACGGCTTCTTAGCGAAGATTTCTCAGATTTCTATGATGACGACGAAGGAAGCTTCATTCTTAAAGTTCAGCCTTATCAACTTTATGATAAACCTATTCACAGCCTTAACACTACAGACTTTTTTGGCGATGAAACGGCGCAATATCGTATTGTATTAGTAAAAACAGGAGAAGGAGATTATTCAGAGGAGAATGGAACCAATCCAGAGACTGTCTTAAGTAGGAGTGGGCCCATAACATTTACTAGACATCTTCTTCCTGCCCCACACAAACCAGGTTTTCAAGAAAAAGGATTTACTTTTGTTTCTGGAGAATTTGATGCTTTTTTCCCGAGCTTTAGGAATGTCGCGTGGACAGGCACTACGACTCTTAGTGGCGGAAGACGATCGCCTTCCCCTGCTGGCGGGGCCGAGTGTTTCGTTGTTCCATGGGAGGAAACGATGAAGAAACTACCTATAATTAGTTCAAATCTCATCCACAATATTAAAGTTGAAGGAGAACGCTCTTCCGATTTTTCGTGTCTTTATTTTAGAAATACAGATCAGCCAGAAGTTCAAGTCCTCATGGCCGAGCTTCCAAGTGACCTCGATAACTTACCACCAACAACCATCACGGTGGCTAATTTTATAGAAAGAGACTGCCAATACGATGAGGATTTTAGATGCGTTTCGACCTTGGAACTTGTTTCTATTAACCCTTAGCTTCCTATCTGATCCCTTTCTGTTTCTGAATCGCAGATCTTACGTGACGTTTTGCCATTGCGGTTTTTGCATACTCAATCCATTTACTTGAAGGTTTTGCAGAATTTTTTGTAACAATCTCAACAATGTCTCCATTGGATAATTTTGTATCTAGCGAGACGAGCTTTCCGTTCACTTTTGCTCCTGACATATGATTTCCGATGTCCGAGTGAATCGAATACGCAAAATCTACTGGCGTTGACTCAATGGGTAGATCAACAACATCTCCTACGGGAGAAAAGACAAAAATTCGATGCTCGAAGAAATCCTTTCGAAGATCTTCTCTAAATATTTCATGATCCTTTTCTTCGGTGTGGTGTTCCACGAGTTGCCTGATCCAGTTTGGAACATCTTCGTATCTTCCCTTACTATGGGTGGTGCTCTGACTGTAACTTCTTCTTGGCATTAAGTGTTCGATCCACGCTAAGCTTTCAGGAATCTTTTTACCTTTTTGTCCAGATTTGTATGCGATGTGAGAGGCGATTCCGAATTCAGAGTCTCGATACATCTCCTCTGTCTTTATCTGAACTTCAACAATATTTCCATCACCAGTAAATACAGTGGTGTGAAGGGCTTGGTATCCGTTAGGTTTTGGAAAGGCGATGTAATCCTTTATCCTACCAGGAAGTGGACGCCACGACGCGTGGATGATGCCAAGCGCGCGATAACAATCTTGAATCTCTTTTACGATAATACGTATCGCAAGGATGTCGTGAACTTCTTCTGGGTGTTTCTTTTTCGTTTGAACCTTCTTGTACAAGCTATACAATCCTTTCACCCGATATTCAGTGCGGATGAAGGGGACTAAGGCTTTTGCAAGCTCTTTTTTAATTGATTTTAAAAACTTTTCAAGACTCTCTAAATTTTCTTCATAACGCTCTGTACTCACTTCTTTCAGTTTCTTGTATTCATCTGGAAGTACATAGGGAAAGGCTAAATCTTCAAGCTCACGGGAGAGTTTTCGAATACCAAGTCTGTATGCGATAGGTGCATAGATTTCGAGAGTTTCAGCTGCAATTCGATTTTGCTTTTCTTTAGGGATATGAGAAAGGGTTCTCATGTTGTGGAGTCTGTCTGCGAGCTTTATCATGAGCACACGGATATCCTCCGACATAGCAACAAAAAGTTTCCTCAAGCTCTCATTGTGTCTATCGGTTCCATGGTAACGAAGCTTTCCAAGCTTTGTTACTCCTTCGATTAGAAATAAAATTTCCCCTCCGAATTCTTTGAGAAGTCTTTCTGGCCCCACCTCCACATCTTCGAGAGTGTCGTGAAGGAGTCCAGCAGCAATGGTTGTCCCACCCATTCCGTATGAGGCAAGAATCTTGGCTGTCTCAGCAAGGTGCACGAAGTAAGGCTCTCCGGAGAGTCGAGTGTGGTCCTTGTGTGCATCTTGCGCAAAAAGATAGGCTTTCTTTATAAGCTCAATATCTTTTTTGTCTGGATCTGGGACGAGCTCTATGATCTCTTCTACGGTTACCATGTCCTCATTCTATGCAAGAACTCTAAAGAGTAAAGAAAAAAGCACCCTGATTTTTCAGAGTACTTTTGTGCGAGCCGGCAACACCTACCTTTTCAATCTTCGTAGGGTCTCTCCGACTATTTTGACTTTGGGATGTCTTCGGACCCTTGGGGGGTAGAAGATGTGTTCGTCTGGAATTGTGTAGTACTGCCGAAGAAGCTCAAGTTCTTCGGTGTCTATGAACTCCTCCCTTCTTACTTTCGTGACGATCTCCGCTACCTTTGGATCCTGAGTGGTCTTTTGTCCCGGCATACATCTCTCCTGGTGTGCGGTATTGGTTCCGTGAATTACTATACTCAGCAATTAAAAAAAGTGAAGCTCATAAAGATGCAATACATGAAGCCATCTGCATGCTTCAAATCTATTACTTCATGAGCTTATGGGGATTGTGATTTGGACAGTTTTTATTACTACACCTTTCTGGAATAGTTTTTGTTCCTTCCATCATGAGAGAGTTGCACATAGGGCAAATTGCTCCAGTTGGTTTTGCTTTAATCGCATTCTTGCAGTCTGGGTAATTGCTGCACGAGTAGAATATTCCAAATCTTCCACGACGCTCCATCATTTCTCCTTTAGAGCATACAGGACATGGCACTCCTGTCATGAGTTTCTTTTTCGCTTCTGGATCTTCTTTTACAAATTTACATTTTGGATAGCGTCCACAGGCAATAAATCTGCCATACTTTCCATCGCGCTCCACAAGATTTGCTTTCTCACACTGCGGACAAAGCTCTCCTGTGTCCTTAGGTCCCATCATCTCTTCTCCATCTATGGTTCGCGCTCCTGTGCAATCAGGGAAGGTGCTACAAGAGAGAAACTTTCCGGTGCGTCCTAGTTTTATGATCATGTCCTTTCCACATTTTGGACATTTCCACTGGTCGTCAGCTTTTCCTAAGTTGGTGATTTTTTCTGTTTTTTCTTTTGCTTTTACGTCCTTCAAGAATGGACCGTAAAATTCTCTGAGCGTTTTTACGTATTCTCTTTTGCCGAGCGCAATATCGTCTAGCTTGTCCTCCATCTCTGCAGTAAAGGAGTCGCTGATGTAGTCGGTAAAATTATCTTCCAAGAATGAACTCACTACATCTCCTGTGTCTGTAGGGAAAAGCGCTCGGTCTTGTTTTATTACGTAACCTCGGTCAACAATAGTTTTTATGATAGATGCATAAGTTGACGGACGTCCGATTCCTCGCTTCTCAAGTTCTTTGACAAGTCCCGCTTCGGAATAGCGTGCGGGCGGCTGAGTTTCTTTTTCTTCACTGTCTATCTTTTGGAGAGAAAGAGGATCTCCTTTTGAGAGCAAAGGAAGTTCAATATCGTCTTGGCGTGCACGAGGGTCAGCTTTAAGCCATCCGTCAAAAAGCACGCGGGAACCGTTTATAGAAAAGTTAGGAAGCGACTCATCTTTTATATTTGCAATAACTTTTGTTCTCAAAACTTTTGCATCTTTCATCTGAGAGGCTACGGTTCTTTCCCAGATGAGAGAGTACAAGCGTTTCTGCTCTTCAGTAAGGCCCGCGCTTTTCTTGGATACATCTGATGGGCGTATTGCTTCGTGAGCTTCCTGAGCATTCTTACTTTTAGTAGCAAATACGCGAGATTGTTTGTACTCCTCTCCAAAGTTTTTTTCTATCACTGTGTCAATCTGTTTGAGCGCAACGGTCGAAAGGTTGGTACTATCGGTACGCATATAGGTGATAAGGCCGGCTTCATAAAGCCTTTGCGCTACTGACATGGTTCGTGATGGAGAAAATCCTAAGCGAGAACTCGCTGCTTGCTGAAGGGTTGAGGTGATGAATGGCGGGCGAGGCGAGCGCTTTACTTCACTTTCTTTTACAGAGCTAACAAGCCAGTCTCCCTTTTCTGCTTTTGTAAGTATAGTATCGACCTGTTTCTTATCTCGGGGTTCCTCTTCGCACACAAGTGTCATTTCTTCTTTTTTCTTTGTATGAAACACTGCGGATATTGTCCAAAAAGTTTCTCCTTTAAAGAGGCGAATTTCTCTTTCGCGCTCCATAATAATTCGGAGGGCGGGGGATTGAACACGTCCTGCAGAGAGGCCGTAACGAACCTTCTTCCAAATGAGTCCGGACAGATCGTATCCCACGAGGCGATCAAGTACGCGACGAGCTTCCTGAGCCGTCTTAAGATTTTCATCTATTGCCCGAGGATGCTTCACTGCGTCAATCACCGCATCTTTTGTAATTTCGTGGAACACGACTCTCTTAGGCTTTTTAATTCCTACGGCTTGTGCAATATGCCATGCAATCGCTTCACCTTCTCGGTCGGGGTCGGTTGCAAGAAGAATTTCATCCGCTTCTGCTGCGAGTCTTTTTATTTCCTTCACAACTTTTTCTTTGCCCTTCGATATTTCGTAGTGGGGAATAAAACCTTCCTCAATATCAATTGCTTTCTTATTTGATTTTGGTAAATCGCGAACATGGCCGACAGAAGCGACGACTTCATACTCTCCATCAAGATATTTTGAAATTGTCTTTGCCTTTGCGGGGGACTCGACAATAAGTAGTTTCATATTGGAATCAATTAGTACTACATAAACTTTTTTAATGCAAATAAAAACTCGACACAATTGTGTCGAGTTTCAAGGTGTAGACGACTTCGAGATGACTCGCGCCATCTTTGCGATGGTCTTTGTTTTTCCCGTAGAAACGTCTTTTCCAAATCCCACAGCTGCGCGGTTTTGTTCGTCGGGAAGCCTCTCGTAGATGACGTTCGGGTTATCAAAAAGAAGGAAGCGCTCTCCCACCTTGATTTCGCTAAAGTACATAAATATCCCCTTGTGAGAATCCCGAACTATTTAATCACAGTTTACTCTTTACGTTAATCGTATCTGCCCCATTGATTCAATAATTAATCCTTTGATTTCCATAGCACTTAGAATTGAATTTATTTTCCAGGTTTCAAGCTTGCTCTTTCTTACCAGTTCATCACGAGTCATCGGACTTGTAAGGAGCTCTACCACAAATCTTTCTTCTTCTGTGAGGTCGCTATGCATTGGAGAAGTTTTTTCTTCAAGGTTAAATATCTCAAGAATATCCCCACTTTTTGTTACTGGAATTGCTCCAAGACGTATAAGCATATGAGGACCTTCTGATGTACGAGAAAAGATCGATCCGGGTACGGTAAAGACATCGCGATTGTATTCTGTGGCGAGCTTCGAGGTGATGAGCGTTCCAGATTTTTGTTCAGCCTCAATTACTAAAGTCGCGTGGCTCATGCCCGCCATGATCCTGTTTCGACGAGGGAAGCTCCAGGGGGTTGCCCTAAAAGTATTTTCAAATTCTGAGATAAGCGCACCATCTGAAGAAACTATTCTTTCTGCAAGCTCTCGATGGGTTCTTGGGTAGAGCACATCCTTCCCGAGTCCCGAGCCGGGTATTGCAATTGTAGGTAGTCCACACTCAAGTGCGGTCTTGTGAGCGATGGAATCAATCCCAAGAGCAAGACCAGAGACAATAGTAATGGGGTGCCCACTTAAGCCAGAGATAATCTTCTCGCATACTTCTTTTCCATATTGGGTATATTGTCGGGCGCCGACCACCGCAAGAAGTAACCTCCCCTCTGAGGGAAGGGTTCCGGCACAGAAGAGAGTTTCTGGAGGATCGGGGATTTCTTTAAGGAGGGCAGGAAATTCGGCATGGGTAAGCTCGCGAATCGAGTACGCCATATTTTCCTATATTCTAACACTTTTGCTATCATAGGGAATCATGCTTGATATAAAATTTATTCGTGAAAATAAGGACCTCATTAAAGACGCTGCTCGAAAGAAGCGGATAAAATTTGAGGTTGGGGATCTTCTAGAGGCCGATGATAAAAGGAAGGAAATTCTTCTTCGGGTAGAGGCCGCTCGGGCTACCCAAAATGAGATGAGTCTAAAAATCTCTCAAGAGCAGAACGCAACATTGAAGCTTCAATATATTGAGAATATGCAGAAGGTGAAGGAAGAGCTTCAAAAAGATGAGGAGGAGCTTAAGAAGGTAATGCACGATTGGCAACTTCTTATGGTGCAGGTCCCTAATGTTCCAGACATCTCCGTTCCAGAAGGAGAAAGTGACGCAGACAATAAGGAGGTTAAAGTTTGGGGCGATATTCCGAAGTTCTCCTTTAAACCAAAAGATCACATTGAGCTCATGGAAAATCTTGGCTTGATCGAGCTTGAGCGAGGGGTAAAGGTTTCAGGATTTCGTGGGTATTTCTTGAAAGGTGATGGAGTTCTCCTTAATTTTGCATTGTGGAATTTTGTGATGGATTTTTTTATGACAAAAGGAGGATTTACTCCACTCCTCGCTCCGTCGCTTGTGCGTCGCGAACCATTTATGGGTACTGGGTATCTTCCACAAAGCGAAGAAGATTTATATAAGACTCAAGATGGAGAATACTTAGCAGGAACTGCTGAGGTGGGAACTATGGGTTATTTCATGGATGAAGTAATTCCAAAAGAAAGTCTTCCGCTTAAGTTCATTGCATTTTCTCCTTGCTTCAGACGCGAAGCGGGAAGTCACGGAAAGGATGTGAAAGGTCTCTATCGTGTGCATGAGTTTTTCAAATTGGAGCAAGTGGTCCTTTGTGAGGCAAGTCACGAAGAGTCTGTGAAGCATCATGAGGAGCTTACTCAAAATGCCGAAGAAATTCTTCAGGCTCTAAAGATTCCATACCATGTAGTAGTAAATTGTGGTGGAGATCTTGGTCTTGGTCAGGTGAAGAAGTACGATATCGAATCTTGGCGTCCTGGCCATGGTTCATACGGCGAAACACACTCATCTTCTTATTTCCACGATTTCCAGACAAGAAGACTTAATATTCGTTACAAGAACGAGGAAGGTAAGATGCAATTTGCCCACTCACTCAACAATACCGCACTCGCAACTCCGAGAATCCTTATTTCTCTCGTTGAAAATTATCAACAAGAAGACGGTTCAATCCTTATTCCCGAAGTACTTCGAAAGTACATGGGTGGAAAGACGTTTATCAGGAAGGCATAACATTTTTTCTCTATGCCACGTTCTCTCCGTAGGCCAGAGCTTGTGGTAAGGCGCCGAAGGCGTGTAGCTTTTCGGGTTACTCTCTGGTCTATTTTTGCTCTCATTATTCTTGCGACACCAGTTCTCCTTTTGCGCGCACCTTTCTCTCAGATTAAAGGAGTTGAAGTAAAGAGCCCCGAGGGCGTATATGCTGAAGATGTAAAAGGCGCGATTGAAAATATGATTTCTGGAAATTTCTTGCTTTTCATTCCAAAGCGAAGTGTTCTTTTTTATCCAAAGCAGGAAATTGTAAACGAACTCAAGAATTCTTTTAGAAGAATTGAATCTTTGAATCTTGATTTGAAAAAAGACAAAGTTCTCCATGTGGAGCTTTTTTTGAGAAAACCAATATCCTTGTGGTGCCAAGATAGGGAAAGTGGAGGATGTTATTTTTTAGATGAGAAAGGATTTATTTTTGATGACGCAGGAGACTTTTCTTCAGGAATCTATTTTATTTACCGTGGAGGAGTGGAGGGTTCTCCGATCGGTTCTTTCTATCTTGAAGAATCCAAGTTTATCCTCGTGAAAGACTTTGTGGGTAAAGTACGGGATATTGGTTTTTCTCCAAATGAATTAAATATGGTATCGGCGGATTCTTTTGATTTGTCTGTGGCGGGAGGACACATTCTTTTCTCTTTGGAAGATAACCCTTCGGACGTTCTGGCAAATCTCACTTCTCTCGTAGGGGACCCAACACTGTCAATTTTAGAAGGTGGGGAGCTGCAGGTGGAATCTATCGATCTTCGGTATGGGAAGAAGATAATTCTTAAGAGAAAGGGGGAAGAGTAAGAATTGTAAAAGTTTGTTTTCCATACGTATCTCACAAGGTATACTTATATATATGAATGTGATTCTTGTTCTTCCATATTATTTTAAGTGGCACTACGGTAGGGCGTGGAAAGATTTGACTGATAACTGCGTTGCCCTGATTTCTTTTGTGGGTTTATTTTTTTCCTTCTCATCTCTTTTGAGAACTTTATTTTCTCCATGGAAGAGGTTGGGCGAGACGTATGAGAAAGGATTGGATGCAGAAAATATCCTGTCGACTTTTGTAGTAAATGCAATTACGCGCGCTCTAGGCTTTGTAATCCGAAGTGCGGTTCTCATCTTCGGAGCAATCGTTCTCACATTAGCTTTTCTTGCTGTTGCGCTTATCTACGTGGTTTGGGCACTTCTTCCATTTATTATCGCTTTTTTGTTTGCGCTTGGGATTTTTGAAATATTTTCATGAGCTTCTTAGACCTAAAACAAAAACTAGGTTTCTGGCGAGGAGTTGCAGCCCTTGAACATGTCTTTCCGCATAAGATTAGGAAAATCTGCATTAAGGTTCTCTGGGTTCTCTTGGCGCTATCTTTTATTGTGGCCTATGACTTACTGTGGGAGTCAGCTCTTGGAACTTCCGGACTTTTCTTTATTGTCGGCTCACTCCTTCTCATCACCATCGCGCTTGACGCTTTTTTCTACTCGCATGTATTTGCGCGCGAAGGTGAGCGTAGTTATTCGTATGAACTTGCTTCTGTTGTTTTCTCTTCTTCCGAGACTGATCCGGTGAGGGGATTCATCGAATCTCTTTACGGACAAGAAGCTCTTTTGCGTGTGGGAATCGAAAGGGCTTCACTTAGAGAGTTTCTTTCTTCACGTAAACTTGTCGCGAGAGGATCAAGTTTTTCTTTTTCCGATACACCTAATCTCGTTGCATCTTATCTAGAGGGGCTCATTTCCGCCGATGCTTCTTTTGAGAACTTTCTTCTCGCGCATTCTGTCACAGCCAAAACTCTCGAGGAGTCTTTTCGGTGGGTTTCTTCGTTGGTAAGAGAGTCTCTGTCCAATGAAAGGTGGTGGTCACGAGAACGATTGCAAGAGGTGGAGCCAATCGGGAGGTCTTGGTCATACGGAACTGCATATAAGCTTGAACGTTTTAGTACCCCACTCCGTTTCTCTTTGTCAGAGCGCCAAGAGCTTCATCCAAAAGAGACAAGTAATCTTGAGGTCATTCTTTCAAAATCAACAAGCGCCAATGCGCTAATTGTGGGTGAGGAAGGTTCGGGGAAAATGGAAGTGGTGGAAGGTTTTGCACGCAGACTTTCCCGAAAAGAAGCTCCACGACATCTTTCCGATATGGTGCTTCGTGTTCTGTCTCTTGATGCAATTATCTCTCTTGAAGATACGAAGGGAGGGTTTGAGCGTCTTCTTGTTGGTATTTTGGATGATATGGTGAAGGCGGGGAATCTGATACTTGTGATACCTGATATCGATGCGCTTCTCATGCAAGCAAGGACACTTGGTTCAGATCTTTCCTCACTTCTTTCTCCGTACCTTGTTTCACCAACGCTTCATATAGTGGCCCTCTCTGAAACTCAAAGTTTCCATACTTCCCTCGAAGGAAATAAAGAGCTACTACAACACTTTGATACTGTATTTATAGAAGGCTCAAATCATGAGGAGGTTTCCGCCATGCTTCTCGAGCACGTAATAGAACTTGAAACCGACGAGGAAGTGGTCTTTACCTATCCTGCAGTGAAGAGTGCGATTGACTCTGCGGGGAGATATTTTGTGGGGGAGCCTCTGTATAACACTGCAGGTAATATTTTAGTAGAAGCAATCGCTCACGTTCGCTCCTTAGGACGATCGTTAATCACAAAAGAAGATATTCTTTCTGTAGTTGGTACTCGCACAGGTGTTCCCACAGGAGACGTTACTGACAGCGAGCGGGTAAAGCTTACAAATCTGGAAACACTTCTTCATGAGCGGGTGATTGGTCAGAACGAAGCGATTCGTATGGTTTCTGACGCATTGCGCCGAGCGCGATCTGGCATAAGTAGCCCTAATCGACCTATGGGTTCTTTTCTTTTTCTCGGTCCTACGGGAGTAGGGAAAACTGAAACCGCAAAAGCGCTTGCTGAAATATTTTTTAATAAAGAATCTCACATGGTTCGTCTAGATATGTCTGAATACGACACTCCTGATGCGCTCACACGTTTAATTGGAGGATATGACTCTGAAACCCCTGGAGTTCTTGCATCTTTAGCACGAGAACATCAGTACGGCGTACTTCTTCTGGATGAATTTGAGAAGACCGAATCTCGAGTCCTCGACCTATTCCTTCAAATTCTTGATGAAGGAGTATTCTCTGATGCAATGGGCCGTAAGGTCTCTCTAAGAAATATGCTTATCGTCGCAACTTCTAATGCAGGGAGCGAAAAAATATTTGAAGCAACAGAACGAGGAGAAAACCTTCTTGAAAAAAAGAATGAGATTGTTGATGAAATTGTTCACAATCAATTATTCCGTCCAGAACTTCTGAATCGCTTTGACGGAGTGGTGTTGTTCCACGCATTAAAGAAAGAGCACTTACAAGAAATCGCAAAGGTTCTTCTTGGCCGGCTCGCATGGCGTTTGAAGGATAGAGGGATGACTCTTGTAGTAAATGATACTCTCGTAGACTTTCTAGTGGAGAAGGGGACTGATCCAAAGTTTGGTGCACGCCCTTTAAACCGAGCTATTCAAGATACTGTTGAGAAAATTATCGCGGATAAGATTATCTCTGGGGCACTCACACATGGATCAAGGGTTGAGTTTACCGAACGAGAGCTTCAGTCTGTGTAGTTATCCTAAAGTTTTTTAAGGGGAATAAGAGGGGTTGGCCCGTAATTATCTGTGCCGATCGGCACAGATAATTACATTGTTCTGATGGCAATATGAATTGAGGAAGGCCGTTTCGTGTGGTATCGTCACTTTCTATGAGTTTTTGGGATAATCTCAAAAAACCTTTTTTTGTATTAGCACCAATGGCAGATGTCACGGACGCCTCTTTTCGTCGCGTGATTGCAAAATACGGCAAACCCGATGTGATGTGGACAGAGTTTGTTTCTGCTGATGGTCTTGTTCGCGCACCAGAGGAGGGGAAGAGGAAGCTTTTGAAAGACCTTGAATATACCGAAGAGGAACGCCCAATTGTCGCTCAGTTTTTTGCCTCAAAGCCAGAGATGATGGAGCAAGCGGCTATTCTTGCTCGTGAACTTGGATTTGATGGTATTGATATAAATATGGGATGCCCTGATAAAGCGATTGAGCGACAAGGCGCAGGTGCGGCTCTCATTAAGGATCCAGCTCTGGCTCAGGAAGTTATCTACGCAGCAAAGCAGGGAGCGCTTCATCTTCCTGTTTCTGTAAAAACTCGGGTGGGATTTAATACAATAGAACTTGAAACCTGGGTTCCGAAAATTCTTGAGACAAAACCAGTAGCACTTACTATTCATGCGCGGACACGAAAAGAAATGTCTAAAGTCCCCGCGCGTTGGGAGCATGTCAGAGAATCTGTCGTTATACGTAACGATATGAAGAGTGAAACTTACATTCTTGGAAATGGTGATGCGGTAGATATTGCTGATGCAAAAAGAAAAGTAGAAGAAACTGGTTGCGACGGCGTGATGCTTGGACGAGCAATCTTTGGCAATCCATGGCTTTTCTCTGAAAAGAATCCGACTCTAGAAGAGAGACTTCGTGTTCTCGTCGAGCACACAAAACTTTTTGAAGAACTTCTTGGTGATATTAAGAGTTTTGCATTGATGAAGAAGCATTACAAAGCATATGTGACGGGTTGGGGTGGAGCGGCTGATTTGCGGAAAACTCTTATGGACGCAAAAGATAGCAGGGAGGTAGAAGGGGTTGTGGAAAACTATTTGAAGACTATGGACAGTGGGCAGTTCTAAGTGGTATAATTGAAAACGGAAATTTGGCAGTTCACCTATCACAGCTGGAAAAGGGGGAGTGAATGGCAAGGCGCAGACCTGCATCACGTCAGGAAGAGCTCGACGAACCTGTTGACCTCGGAGTCGACGCGGTTGCTGAGATCGAGCAGCTCCACAAGGAAGGACTGGTAGGCAGAGGTTTGCACTCGGCAAGCTTCCACTGCCTATCGGTGTCTCCCGATGTGGAATCTGCCGATTCGGCAGACGAGGTCGGTCAGCCCACTATCTACCGACGGAGCGCCGGTGATGTTTCGCAGGCTCATTTCGATCTCACACCCGGGTACCGCGAAGCGATACCTACCGTGACCGACGAGTATCCTGCTGCGAGGCTCTCTAAGGAAGATGGCCTCGACGGCATGATCGAGGAGCTCCTCAATGAGGAGACCGAAGCTGGGGAGCATGGTTTCCTTCCGGAAGCTGGATTCCACATCACTGATCGTCCGTAAGAAGAAGACATGGAGCGTCCCAATTTAGGGACGCTCTTTTTCTTTATTTTCTTTTGCGATTTGTCCGGACATCTTGCAAGGTTTTTATTGATTGCTATAGTAAATAAGTCACCCAAGTGGGAGACACGCACCTTCACTCCACACCGGAGAGAGACATGACCCGACAAGCCCGGCGACAGACCGAACGCATCGTTGCGATGCAGGACAGCCCCATCATCGTGCAGACGACGAACATGGCCATCAGGCACGCCGCGAAGACGACGCAGAAGGCCCAGAAGCTCACCGGCGCCGCGTCCGGGTAAGACCACCATCTCCGGTCTCGTACCACGGGCGCAAGAGCTCGAACCACACACCCCGCAATGCGAGGGTGTTTTTTATTATTGTATTTGAATACCAAATATTTAAGGTTTCGAAATAATCAAAAACCTTAAATTTATAACACTACACTACCGAAACAATTTGTTGCGACCGCAACAAATTGTTTCGGTAGTAGACTATGTATTTTTAAAATAAAAATGATGATTTATATTGGGAATAATAGGATTGACATTTGAATTTCTTTATGGCAGGGTAGGGGGCGGAAAGACCGCTCTTCGTCATTCTGAACTATTACGTTTCTCGATTCCTAAGGAGGATGCAATGCGGAAGTTTCTGGTACCTTTCTTGTCAGCATTGGCGCTCGTCGCCTGCGACGCAAGAAAGCTCACCGCCCCCTGTCCGGATCCCGTCGTTTCTGTCTCGATATCGGCTGATACCATTTATGTGGGTCAGTCGAAGGCTTTGGCCGCCACGTGGCAGCCAAACGATGCGAGCGTGAACTCGGTCACCTGGACGTCGAGCGCGGTGTCAGTTGCTACGGTTTCGAATTCCGGCGTCATCACTGGTGTTACGGTCGGCGAGACCAACGTCACCGTCAAGGTGACATGCTGCGACGGTACGGTCTCGAAAGAGGCCACCGCAAAGGTCGTGGTGCGAGAGCGTGCAAAGCTCCCCACTACGATTGTTGTTGCTCCTGATACTGTCCGAATGTACGTGGGTGACAAGACCCGCGCTTCGGCCGCTGTCTCTGGTGAACCGGGGATTTCTCTCTCTGTCCTTTGGACGAGCGAGACTCCTACGATCGCAACCGTGTCTAACACGGGTGAGATCACGGGGGTTTCTCCTGGCACTACGGGCGTTCGCGCACGAGCATCTGCTGACACAACCAAGTCTGGTCGCGTCGTAGTGATCGTAGCGAAGGTTCCTGATCCCATCCCAAGCCCCACCATCACACTCTCTGCGACACCATCGCAGATCGTCGTTGGTGGAAG
>CAZRVE010000001.1:0-42241 GCA_964603485.1 uncultured Candidatus Saccharibacteria bacterium | reverse complement strand
TCCTGTAATGGACCTGGTGGTACGGCTACCGCAAGCGTTACCCTCGTGGTGACGACTGCTCCGCCGCCGCCCTCTGCAAGCCCCACCATCACACTCTCTGCGACACCATCGCAGATCGTCGTTGGTGGAAGTTCCAAGATCGACTGGACGTCAACCGGCACCACTGCGTGCACGCGTTCGGCGACTCCGACGATCAGCGCATGGAGTGGAGCCTCGGCAGTTTCCGGTTCGCAAACCCTTTCGGGTCTTGCGGTCGGAAGTTATACGATTACCCAGTCCTGTAATGGACCTGGTGGTACGGCTACCGCAAGCGTTACCCTCGTGGTGACGAATGCACCGCCGCCGCCAGCAGATCCGACCGAAATGGTCGTTCGCTTTGCAGCGAACAGGTCGCAGGTCACGATCAATCAGGGAGTCTTTGTCTCTGGTGAAGCGATCGGTGCCAAGGCATGTTTCGCGTCGGCAAGTCCTGCAGTCGCACTCTGGGCAGGTGCCAAGCCAACGAATCCTTTCTCGGAAGAGATTGGATTCGAGACCCCGGGCTTGTATCGGATCTCGTACACTTGCGTAAGCAAGAACGGGCTCCACACCTCAACCAACTCGATTGACATTCGTGTCGTCGAGAAGGTGGATCCGCCGCCTCCACCGAAGGAAGGATTCGTTCGCTCGATCACGATCGCGCCGAAGACCGACACTCTGAAGAAGGGTGAGTCTCAGGAGTTTGCGGTCGTGGTGATGGCGGACGAAGGTGTGACCACGGCGTTTGAGTGCGAAATCACCAATGCGGTGTACGGAAAGGCAACGAAGGTTGACGGTGGTTGCAAGGTCGAAATCCTTGCCGACTCCCCGAGCGCCGACGTGCGTTTCCAGGTCATTGCCCGGACTATCGGGTTGGCACGTAGTGATTCAGGAAGACTCTTACCTCTCGAGGCGAGTGCACTCATCAGTGTGCTCAAGGCCGAGAAGTAGGCTGTGTTGAACCCCGACGTAACGTCGGGGTTTTCTTTTGCTTGGAACTCTCTTTCTTATATAATGCTTCTACATGAAAGAAGCTTCAGTTGCCCATTTGGCTCTCTACAGAAAGTATCGTCCGAAAACTTTTAAAGATATTGTCGGCCAAGATCATATTGTGAAAGTTCTTGAAGGAGCAATTGGTCTTGGAAACATTTCTCATGCATATCTTTTTGCGGGTTCTCGCGGAACAGGTAAAACTTCAATCGCGCGCATTGTTGCACGAGAGTTAGGAACTGCAGAAATTGATCTCTATGAAATGGATGCGGCTTCCAATCGTGGCATTGATGACGTTCGAGATATTCGCGAATCAGTTCATACTCTTCCTTTCGAATCTAAATATAAAGTCTACATCGTCGACGAAGCCCACATGCTTACTAAAGAAGCGTGGAATGCATTTTTAAAAACTCTTGAAGAGCCTCCTGCTCACGTAATTTTTATCCTCGCAACAACCGAGCTTGATAAGGTTCCGGAGACAGTACTTTCTCGATGTCAGGTATTTCAATTTAAAAAACCTTCTCGAAAAGACCTTTCCGCTCTCGCGCTCTCTATTGCGAAAAAAGAAGGATTTACGCTCGAGCCTTCCGCAGCTGAGCTCGTTGCACTTCTTGGTGACGGATCTTTCCGCGACATGAATGGAATGCTCGAGAAGGTTCTTTCGTTTACAAAAGATAAGAAAATTTCTCTTGCTGAAGTCGAGCTGGTGACGGGCGCTCCTCGTAAATCTCTCATACTTAATTTTGTTCGAGCATTGGCAGATAAGGATTTTGATAAAGCGCTCGAATCTTTGCGTGCAGTGGAAGAATCGGGAAGTGACTTAAAGATTTTTCTCAAGCTTGCCCTTGAGCAAGTGCGTTACGCTCTCCTGCTGAAAGTCTCTCCAGATACAAAAGATCTATTGAGTAGTTTTCTTTCTCCAGAAGAGTTGGAGGAACTTCAGGGGATGATAAAAGAGGGAAGTGGAATCTCTTCAAATACTCTCCTTGAACTCTTGAATTCATATGAGGTTATGGGTAAGTCTTTTGAGCCTGCACTTCCAATAGAGCTTGCTTTGGTGCGTCTCCTGAGCCCTGAAGGTAAATAATAGTGGGGTTCTATTTTTGGCTATCTTTTGATAGGCTATTCTCACGTTTACTGTTTTTATTGCGGGATCGCCCGAAGGTGTGGTTTGCTGGTTTGGGCGTGTAAGTGCGAAAGTAAGTTGTTCAGTTTTATACATTGCGGGATCGTCTAAAGGTAGGACAGCAGCCTTTGAAGCTGCGTATCTTGGTTCGATTCCAAGTCCCGCAGCTATTTTGAAACAAGTTCTAATTCTAAGAAGAGGTTGACTTAATCTAAATTTTAAGTAAAACAGTATCAATGAATGAATTTATACAATTATTGGTAGACTCTAATCTTTTTACAGGGATTGTTACCCTAATTGCTGGTGCGATTGCATATTATGTATATTGGCGACAAAAGAAAGACTCGAAGAAAGACGCGGCGAATATTATTCTTCTAGAAATACAGAGCGCTGAAAGAGTTCTTGTTCAAGTTGGGGAAAGCGTTAGAGAAAAAACTCTTCCAAATAAGTTTACTATGCCAACTGAAAGTTGGAGCAAATACAAGTATTTATTTGTCCGTGACTTTGATCGGGATGAGTGGGACGCTATTACTGAGTTTTATAATGGATGTAAACTTTATGATGAAGCTGTTTCCTACAACAAATCTCTCTTCCAAAAAAATGAAGAGCAAATTCGGGTAAATATGCTTAAAACTCCAGCTGATTATATTAGAGAATACGTTGACCAAGAACCAGCTTCAGATGATGCCGCTGAAACAGTAAGATTGGAAGCCGCTTTCGCAAAGGCTAATAAATTTCAAACAACATATTTATCAAGAATTGCGTCACTGTTTTACAGTCCTCAAAAACCACTAACCGACGCGAAGACAGCTTTTGACAGTCTTAACATAACGATGTCTCAGACATCAATCGGTATAAAACTTAAAAAACTTGCTGGATTGGAATAATTCACTTCCGAGAGAGACAAAGCTTCCTCCGAAATGATTCTATAAAAACTTTAGAATATTTATCTATTATTTATCCTTGGTGAGTCAGTTAATATTCCATCTAGAGGAACATTCAGAGGAGCTTCATTTTCGTCATTTTTTTAAAGTGCTCGATATTCGATATCTAGAGTGTTAGGATACAAGAATGGCCGACGTTGAAATTTGTCCGATCTGCAGGAAACCCTATAGTGACAAATATCCTAAAGAAAAATACCACCTACAATACGAACCTGTAGGGGAGTTTATATACGCATGTGGTAAATGCAATTTTGCAGAGTATTTAAGCAGACACAAGCACAGATGGCTAAGACCTTGGTTGTGGAAAAGGCTGTGGCTGACCAAAAAATTTGCAAGAGAAAATCCTCATTTAAAGTACTAAATAGATACTGAGCATAGAAAGCGAAAATAAAAACGTTTAAGGAAATTAGCGGGATGAATACTTCAATAATCTTAGAATTCGAAAATATTTTTGACCGCGATCAAGAGGGGATTAAGTCATTTCGAGAGGGTAAGATATCTTCGTCTGATTTGAGTCGTATGCAGAACGATCAGTTTAATGAAGTAAAAAGTTTGATTGAGGTAAATGGATTTCCTTTTATAAATACTTCTTCGCAAAAAGCTTATAAGGCGGCTTTCCTGGCGATTCAGCATTCTGGAGATGTGGAGCATATGAGGGAGGTCTTGAATTTGTTTATGGAAAAAGACGATAGTCAGATAGTGAGGGGGGACATTGCATTCCTTGCTGACAAGATAAGAGTTTTAGAGAAAAAACCTCAACTGTATGGTACTCAGTTCAGAAAAGAAGATGGCGGGGTTTTCTTTTTTGAAATTGAGGACGAGAAGAATATTGATGTGAGAAGGGCTCAGTTGGGACTTTCTCCTTTTAAAGAGTATAAAGATATTGTGAGTTAATTCTCGAGACCAAGTTAATATATTATATATAGATGATTGAGCTCCATATTTTAGATAAAGTTCACAAGTTGGATAATTTTAGGGATGAAATACAGGAGTCCTTTGCGGAGGGAGTAATTAAAATACAAGCACTACTTCCAGTTGATGATGTAGATATCACAATCGCGCATAATCCTGAAGGAACTATTCCCGAAATAGGAGTAGGGGGATATGCGCCTACGGCGAATTTGATTTTCATAAGCATAAATTCGGAGTTCAAAGGTTTAGAGGATTTCTTGTACGCTGAAGTTCAAAGTACTCTCGCTCATGAACTACATCACTGTGCTCGTTCAAAAGAGGTTGGATACGGAAACACTCTTTGGGAAGCAATGATTTCCGAGGGATTAGCGGGACACTTTGATATCGAAGTTAACGGAGGAAATCCAAAGCCTTGGGACATTGCGTTTACGTCTCAAGATGACCTATTGAAGATGCAAGCGAAGGCTAGTCCACACTACAAAGCTACAACATATAATCATTCGGATTGGTTTTTTGGAAAAGGAGACGAGGGTATCGTTCGTTGGACAGGATATACTCTAGGTTTTCATATGGTGGGTGAGTATCTCAAATCTCATCCAGAGATGACTGCAGCAAAACTATATAAAACTCCAGCAGAGGACTTTTGGAAGGTGCTATTTTCGTAGCGTTTGAGACGGTCGTCTGGTGGTATCATAAGTCTATGAGAACAAAAAAGTATGCAGCGGGTGTTGTGATAAAAGGTGATCACGTACTCTTGATGCATAGAATTAATGAGGGTAATGAGTATTACACTTTACCTGGCGGAGGCCATGAAGACGGGGAGACTTCAGAAGAGAATGCTTTACGTGAAATAAAAGAAGAAACTTCAATAACGGCTTCAGTCGAAAGACTTCTCTATAAAATTAACTGGGATACGGGAAATGAGAATTACTATTTTCTGTGTAATTACATTGTAGGGGATCCTCATTTACCAGAGTCATCAGAGGAATTTGAGCAGATGAAAAACGGAAGACAAATTTACGATCCTATGTGGTTTCCGATTAAAGGTTTATCTTCCAAGCTCGTTTATCCATTGGAAGTTAGGGATTTACTTATTGAACATATTCAAAACGGCTACCCTGAGGCACCCCTGGAACTCTCATTAGTATTTGGGGCTCGGAAGCTATAGGATTTATGAAAGCTTATAAAAATATAAACGAATACATTAAGGCGGTTCCGAAAGACTTTTTACCAAAGGTAAAAGAGATGAGATCTCTGGTGGCAAAACTTGTTCCTCAAGGTGAGGAGGCTATTAGCTACGGCATGCCCACTATAAAGCTAAATAGTAAAAATTTTATTCATTATGCAGCAATGAAAGGCCATCTAGGTTTTTATCCAGCTCCTTCTGGAGTAAGAACTTTTGAGAGTGATCTTAAAAAACAGGGGATTGATTTCTCAAAAGGCTGTATCAGATTTTCTTATAACAAAGCATTGCCAGTTCCGCTTATTACAAAAATAATTAAATTTCGTCTAAAAGAAGAGAAGGCCGAGAGTAAAAAAGTGCATAAGTAAGGATAAATTTTAGGCTCGTATTTTTGGCATTTCGGCGACCCACAACCGCGGAGGTTAAGATTGACTTATTATTTAATTATGATATAATTTTTCTCAGTTGTACTTCTGAGCAATCCCTTCCTCACACTAGGAGAAAGTCGAATGGCGATTGATGGCGTCATGCCTCAGACGAAGACTCGAGAAGAGTTCGGTCATGAGTATGCGTGGCACGAAGCACTTGGATTCTGGCACCCCACGCGAGTGGGACGGGGTCGGAATCCTGTGCAGATCTTCCCGCCCTCGGGCACTCGCACTGAATGGTGGGTATTTGTCCCTCGGCACAACTTCTTTCAGAAGGTGCAGGGCGAAGATGCTGAGATGCGATGCTTTAGCATCGCCACGGGATACATCGTCGTGAACTAGCCATAACCCGCTCCGATCAGTAGCAGAAAACTTTCTGCCGACTGTATCGGGAGCGGGTTTTTTCTTTATATTAAGGGTCAATCTTATAGATTGACAGAGATAGCATTATATGCTATAATTGACACAGAGAATACCAATGACCTCCAATTGGAGAAAGACTCATGGAACCGCTCTTTGTTGCAATCGCGCTCCTGGTGCCGGCTCTCATCAGCTTCCTCGCGTGGAAGCTCCAGCTCGGTGCCAAGTGTCGCATCTGCCGTAGTCGTCTGACCTTCTATCGGAAGGTCGTGACGCGAGGTCGCGAGGTAACCATCTCCACGGACAGGCGCTACTGCCTCCGGTGTGGTAACCACCCCATCATCGAGAGGTCTCGCGACTATCGGTAAACCTTATCCCGGACAACAGCCAATCGTTGTCCGGGATTTTCGTTATAAAAAACTTCTACTTTATATATTGTGGCGGAGGGGGTTTCGTGTGTTAATCTTTCTGTATGGAAAAGAAACAATTCATTAGGATTCTAATTTGGTCAACGGTTGCACTCATCGTTCCTGTTCTCGGGCAGTTGTTTGTAGATGGATGGAATTGGGGGCCGGGGGATTTTCTTTTTGCTTGGGTGTTTTTCAATCTCCTTGGTTTGTCATATACATTTGTGACTAATAAAATTACTCACCGTGGAATCAGGATTACGGCGGGCGTATTTGTAGTCGCACTTTTTGTTTTTGTTTGGGTTACGCTCGCTACTGGATAAAAATTTAAAATTTTTACCCGAAACCTTAAGGCGAAGATGTCGAGCGTGATAATATTTAAAAATGGAAAATTCTGAAGGGTTGGCAAGCGAAGCATATAGTGAGGGATTTGTTTTTCCAAGAGCAGAGGCTTATTTGCGGGAGCAATTTTTACAGCTTTCAAATGATTACAGTAAAGATGGAAAGTATGTCGAGTCGTGCAGTCTCATTGCTGTCGATGTTGCAAAACTAATACTCGAAGATGGAGGTTCCCCTCAGCTCTTGGCAATACGAGGGAAGATAATTAAGACTGATGCATATATCGCAAATGAAACACTAGTACCAAGACGATACAAGGGTCGTGTTAAATGGGGCGGTCATACCGTGTGCGAATGTAAAGATATTATTTATGATCCGATGGTAGGCTCGCCTTTAGATAGAAGCACCTATCTTCGTGACACGTTTCAAAATGAAGTAGAAGCAAAGGTGCTCGTGCCTCCTGAGGAGATGGCAGTATTTGTTAGGAGGTAGGATATCTTAAACAGGTTTTTAGTCTCAAATCGAGTGGATGGGCTGGATGTGCTAATCTATACACCTGCTCTTACCCGAGGTGATTTTAAGTGCCCGTCTCTTAAGGGTGAAAGAGGTAATTTTTGTAATGAAATGAGCAATACCAACGATGCAATACTAAGATTTGAGAAGGTGAATTTCTCACACGGACATAACATGCCTATTTTGGACAATGTTGATTTTGTCGTGCGTCGTGGAGCAAAGCTCACCCTTATGGGTCAAAATGGTGCAGGAAAAAGTACTATATTTAAATTAATTACTGGCGAGGAGAAGGTTGAGACAGGCAAGATCCATCGAACCCCTCACATTACAATTGCGATTGCCAAACAGGTGATACCGCGCGAGCAGTTGGAGCTCAGTGTTGAAGAATTTTTTCAGGTGTGTTTTTCTCAAAAAGTGTATGACATCACTCCAAAGATTGATGCGGTGCTTGAGGTGGTAAATTTACACGCCCCTCATGATAGAAAGGTAAAGACATTTTCTGGCGGACAGCAGGCTCGCTTGCTACTCGCTTCAGCCCTCATTCAGAATCCAGATATTCTTCTTCTCGATGAGCCGACCAATAATTTAGACAAAGCAGGGATTTCGCATCTCACCGACTTTCTCATTGCGTACCCTAAGACCTGCCTTGTTATTTCTCATGATGCGGATTTTTTGAACGCGTTTACTCATGGGGTTTTGTATCTTGATGTGCGCACCCATAAGGTGGAGCAGTATCGGGGAGACTATCATGATGTGATCCAAGATATCTCTGTGAGAATTGAAAAGGAGAATCGAAAAAATGCACAACTTGCAAAGGAGATACAGGAGAATAAAGAGAAGGCAAACTTTTTCGCAAATAAAGGTGGCAACATGAGAGCAATTGCCAAGAGGATGCGAGAGAAAGCCGAAGAGCTCGAGGAAGATATGGTGGATGTGAGGAAAGAGGATAAAACCATTAAACCTTTTCATATACCAGTACAAGAAAAATTGCCGTTACAGGTGGTTAAAATTAATTCTTTTCTCGCTACTATTAAGCATAAGCAGGTAAAGAGAAAAGCAGATATTGTATTAACCCGCGATGATCATTTGCACATTGTCGGTCCGAACGGTATAGGGAAAAGCAGATTTCTGGCAACTCTTGCACACAATACCGCGGAGGGTGTTTCTATTTCACCTGGCGTAAGAATTGGGTACTACCAACAGGATTTTTCCATGCTTGATTTTGAAGCAACTGTGTACGATACACTCCTTGGTGCAATGGAGCATCCAAGTGAAAAAGACATGCGTTCTGTTGCAGCGGGTTTCCTGATTACAAGAGACCTTATGGAGGTGAAGGTGGGTAATTTATCAGAAGGGCAGAAGGGGCTGGTTGGATTTGCGCAACTCGTTCTTATGAAGCCGGGACTTTTGATTCTTGATGAGCCTACTAACCATATCAACTTTAGACACATACCAATTATTGCAAAAGCTCTACACGACTATAAAGGAGCAATGATACTTGTGAGTCACGTGCCAGAGTTTGTTTCTCAGATTAGAATCGATCAGGTCTTTAATTTGGAGAAATAAGATTTGATTACTTTCTCAAGATTTTTTCCATCACTTTTCCTTTGGCGAGTTCGTCGATGAGTTTGTCGAGGTAACGAATCTCTCTCATGGTGGGCTCTTTTATATCTTCAATGCGAACACCGCAGATTACTCCACTAATGAGATTTCGAGATGGGTTAAGTTTGGGAGCTTTGGCAAAGAATGTCTCAAAATCGGTTTGCTTTTTGATCTGACTTTCTAAGCCCTTTTGGGTATATCCAGTGAGCCAATGGATAATCTCGTCGACTTCTTTTTTCGTTCGCCCCTTCTTCTCCGCCTTGGTGACATAGAGAGGGTAGACGCTTGCGAAGCTCATCGTATAGATACGGTGTTTTCCTTCTTGTTTTTTCATATTCAGAAATATTATAACGTATGAATCTGATTTTCTGAGTTTAAGAAAATCTCACCCGCACTATGTCTTGTATTTGGAGCCTCTTATCGTTGTTTGCTCAAGTAAGGAGGCGTTATTGATGTGATTGCAGTTATGGTGAGTGAGTCGCGAATGGCGTCAAAGACTTTTAGAAGTCCTGCCCGGTCATATTCTTTTACGGTGCCTTCTGGGTAATTGGCTACATTAGTAGAGTGAATAAAATAGCGTATTGCAATGCATGGCTTAGTGTTCGGTAGTGCATACACAAATTCCTCATACAGATTACCTGCACCGGCTCCAGTTGAGGATGCAACAGAATAAACTGTTCCATTTAATGTTTGGTTTACTACGCTTGCTGGCTGTATGAGAAATGGGTATGCGGTGCATGACGGCATGTTGGGCATTACTTCAATTGATATTCCAGTTTGGGATGGGGATAGGTTGGTTCCTTGAGTAAGAGTATTTGGGACGGAGAGCTTTACTCCTGGAATCATAGGTTCTTTTGGTCCAAGTAAGTCATATGTATATGACTCATCTACGCTCCAACCATTAGGATATTCGAAAGTAAACCCATGCTTACTACTATTGTAAGTTCGAGTCTCTATGGCGTTTTGGGGCGCTGGTTTTACGGGTGTGTCATTTTTTATAAGCCACCATCCAATGCCAATTGCGACAATGATGATTATTGCTATCGAGATAAAAAATATTTTGTGGTTTTGTGTTTCATTCATATGTAATAAGCCGTGTTTTAATAAATTTTATTACGAATAAATAAAATATAATACAGATTGTATTTGGTGTTTACTGCAGACCTGTAATCATGATCGGAGTTTCACGTCATATAAGATGAAGCGTCTTTTAGTCGTAATGATGTTTCTATTATTCATTGTTATTAAATAATCATTAAACAAAATTATGAAAAAAGAATTCGCAAAAGTTATGTTAGGTGCATTGCTAGTGCTTCCTTTTGCTTTAGCAATGCCGGCATCAGCGGCGACGACTTGGGATGTAACGGGTAATTATGTGATAAACATGAATTATCTAGGTACAGATTACGCTCATGACATGTCTCTCACCCAGGACGGTCTTGATAACTTAACAGGTAATGGAGGGTCTCCATCTGGAGCTAATGTGTATACATGGGTAATTACATCAGGCTCTGTTGTAGGAGATACTGTGGACTTCTTCGCGAATTACACAGCTACTCCAGATGCAGTAGTGCCTCAGACGGTTCTTCATGTAGTAGGCACAATTGCTGCTGATGGAACAATGACCGGAACATGGTCAGACAACTATCAGGGTGGTGACAGGAGTGGAACATGGGCTTCCGCAACTGGTACTGCATCAACAGGGGTTCTTCACGCTGAAGACTTTGGTGTTGTCGAATACAACACTGGGGCGACTGGCGATCTCGCTGGTTACACTGCAGGATTTGGTTTGATTGGCGCAACGTTTGCAGGCGCCACGTCTGTAGTCGTTGAATTGTATTCTGGTGCAACGTTACTCCAGACAAATACCGCAATATTGTCTAAGTTTAACGCCGACGTTACTGGGACGCAGTTCTCTTCGCCGTTTGATGTCTCTGGAACATTCAACTATGCCTTAGATGGGTATTGGACAAATGTTCGAGGAACTGAGTACGGACAAACTGTTCCTGCTACGAAAGTAGTTGCAACGGTTACTCTGGAAAATGGAAAAGTTGTCACAGCGGAAAATACAATTCTCACAGGAGATCCGACAACAATTTATCCAGAAACTCCTCCTGTAACACAACCTGTAGATAAAAATGAATGTAAGAATGGTGGATGGAAAACTTTCACTAATCCGACATTTAAAAATCAAGGACAGTGCGTGAGTTCAGTAGTGAGTCATAGGTAAATTCATTCGGTTGAATGATAAAAACACCCTGGTTCGCTGGGGTGTTTTTATATACATATTTTGCTTATTACTACCTTCGTAGTCTATTTTGAATCTGTTATTATCATCCCTATGAAACTTCTTAGAGTATGTATGGTGCTTACCGCTTTAGTATTTGTATGTCCGACAAATGCGAGCGCCCAGGAGGTACACGATGACTACCAAGGCACATGGAGAGGGAGAGTGGTCGAAGTGTTGGATAATGAGAGCAAGGAAATTCCCGGTATAGACACCACCTATCTTTTTCAAACGATAAAGGCGGAAGTCCTTGATGGCCCAAAAAAAGGAGAGACCATTACAATTGAGAATGATTATTTGGAGTTAGAGAAAGGCAATAAGTTTTACTTTAACTACTTAGTGGATATAAATGGAGCCGAGCAGTATGGAATTATCGGTATCGATCGAAGGGTTTCCTTGGTAATCCTTACGCTTCTTTTCATCGGGGCAGTGGTTCTTTTTGGCGGTCGTCAGGGTTTACGTTCGATTCTTGCGTTAGCAGGAAGCTTTTTTGCAATTTCCTATGTTCTTCTTCCGGGGATTTTAAATGGATGGAATCCAATCGTCACAAGTGTTTTGGTCGCAAGTGGAATATTGTTTGCCGCGATATTTTTTACGCATGGATTTAATAGGGAATCCTCAGTTGCGTTTGCAGGTACTATGATTGCGGTATTGCTGACAGGGATTTTAGCAATGATTGCGGTTGAGATGACGAGTCTGACGGGCTTTACCGGAGATGAGTCTACATATCTCAACTTAAGCACTAAGGGGACTCTTGATTTCGCAGGTCTTCTTCTTGGCGCAATCATTGTGGGTGTCTTAGGTGTACTTGATGATATTGCAGTAACTCAAGCTGCGGTGGTAACTGAGCTCTATGGTAGTAATCCAGGCCTCAGCCGACGTGAAGTATATAAAAAGGCAATTAGGATTGGACGAGAACACGTGAGTGCGCTCGTGAACACTTTAGTTCTTGCGTATACCGGAGCCGCATTGCCACTCCTCCTTTATTTCAAGCTTTCTGATATGAGTTTTGGTTCTGTGATTAATCTTGAAATATTTGCTACAGAAATTGTGAGAGCAATTGTTGGAAGTATGGGGCTTATCTTTACAGTTCCGATAGTTACGGTATTAGCAGCGGTCTATCTTAAGGGGTACAAGTCGAAACACAGTCACTCACATTCTCACCATCATCACTAGGTGCGGTTGCTTTTCTATCCACACTTGCATATACCCCTAGGGGGGTATATGATGCAGGTTATGAATACAAGTAAAACTAAGTTGGTTCGGCGTCTACAAATTATCGAAGGGCAAGTGAGGGGTCTTAAGGAGATGATTGAAAAAGATACATACTGTATCGATGTGATTACTCAGAGTTCCGCAGTGAAGCAAGGGCTTTCTAATATGGAAGACATATTACTTGAGCACCACCTCTCGCACTGCGTGGTCAAACAGATAAAAAGTGGGAAACCAGACAAAGCGGTGGATGAAGTTCTTAAGGTTTATAAACTTAAGCGCAAATAAGATATGAGCCACGCAAAAACATATAAAATAAAGGGAATGCATTGTGCTTCTTGCGCAAGTATTATTGAGAAAACCTTTAAGAAAACAGAAGGTGTTCACTCAGTAGAAGTGAATTATGGAACAGAAACAGCGAAGGTGTCATTTGATGAGGCAAAGACAAGTCCGCATCATCTTTCAGGAAAAATTGAAAAACTTGGGTATTCTCTAGAAATTCCACAAACAGCTGAGGAGATGGGCATGTCGGCTGACGAGCATGCGGCACACTTGGGAACAGGTCAGTCAAAAAAAGAAAAGCTTGCTGAAGTTGCTGACATGCGCACAAAGGTGTTTTCTGCAATTCCTCTCGCGATTTTTGCTGCCTTTGTAATGGGGTGGGATATCCTTGCTCAATATGGGCTCGTGGCAGAGATGAGTTACGTCGTAGAGGAGTTTTTTCACCATCTTCTACCTTTAATGGCCACATACATCCTTTTCGTTGTGGGCAAGCCCTATCTTCTTGGTTTCTATAGATTTCTTCGATACGGCAAGGCAAACATGGATACGCTCATTGGTATTGGGACCACCGCAGCATTCTTATACAGCTTTGCGGTGACCGCATTCGAGGAGATTCTCCGACCTTTTATAAACGTCGAGTATCAGTACTATGATGTCACGATTGTGGTGATTACCTTTATTGCACTTGGTAAATATCTTGAGGCTCGATCAAAAATAAAAACCGGAGATGCAATAGAGAAACTTCTAAACCTCCAAGCTAAGACCGCACTCGTAAACCGTGATGGAAAGGAAGTTGAGATTTCGGTAAGTGACGTGAAACATGGCGACTTAATTATTGTTAAACCTGGCGCCAGGATTCCAGTTGATGGAGTCATAACCGAAGGTTCATCTTTTGTTGATGAATCCATGGTCACAGGGGAGCCAATGCCAGCCCAGAAGAAGGTCGGTGACAGTGTTGTCTCGGGAACGATCAACACAAATGGTTCATTTATATTTCGCGCTACTAAGGTCGGTTCTGAAACGCTTTTGGCCCAAATTATAAAAATGGTGGAGGACGCTCAAGGAAGCAAAGCTCCAATCCAGGCGCTTGCTGATAAGATTTCAAGCATATTTGTTCCCATAGTGCTCGTAATTGCTTTTCTTGCTTTGGGAGCATGGCTTATTATTGGATCGCAATACTTAGGGTTATCTCAAGCCTTATCATTTGGACTAGTCTCTTTCGTTGGTATTCTTGTTATCGCTTGCCCTTGTGCCCTCGGACTCGCGACGCCTACTGCAATTATTGTGGGGGTCGGTAAGGGTGCCAAAGAAGGAATTCTCATTAAAGATGCGGCTACTCTTGAGAAACTTCACAAGGTAAACACGGTTGTAGTTGATAAGACAGGAACGATAACGAAAGGAAAACCAACGCTTGTCGATATACAGAATTTCTCTAACTTAAAGAATGAAGAACTTATCGCGATTCTCGCTTCACTTGAAAAGAAATCTGAACATCCTATTGCGCATGCGATTGTGAGTTATGCGCAGGAGAAGAATATTACAGTATCTGAAATTCAAAATTTTGAAGGGATACAGGGGAAAGGACTCAAGGGTTCAATTGGTGGTATGGAGTATTTTGTGGGTAATGCAAAATTAATAGATGATCTGAAGGTCACTTTTGATACGGAAAAGCTTAATGAATTTACTTCTCAAGGCAAGACTCCGGTAATTCTTGCGACGCAAGAGAAAGTGCTCGGGTTTGTGATGGTGGCGGATGAAATAAAAGCAGAGTCAGCGGAAGCGATTAAAAATCTACATAAGCTTGGAATAAAAGTAGTGATGCTTACTGGCGACGACGAGAAGGCTGCAAAATACATCGCATCCCTTGTAGGTATTGATGATGTTGTCGCTCATGTCCTGCCACAAGACAAGCTCGAGAAAATAAAAGAATTACAGTCGCAAGGGCGAGTGGTTGCGATGGCGGGAGATGGAGTTAATGACGCTCCGGCACTTGCTCAGGCTGACGTGGGTATTGCCATGGGAACTGGAACGGATGTGGCGATAGAGTCAGCTGGCATTACGCTGCTTGGCGGTGACATCTCCAAACTTGTTAAAGCAATCAAGCTTTCAAAAATCACCATGCGTGGAATTAAGCAAAATCTTTTCTGGGCTTTCATTTATAACATTGTAGGTATACCTCTTGCTGCCGGAGCACTATATCCAGTTTTTGGATGGCTCCTGAATCCGGTTTTTGCAGGATTTGCCATGGCAATGTCTTCAGTATCGGTAGTGTCGAATTCACTTAGGATTAAAGCTAAAAAAATATAAAACTATGAACCTCCGAGAACAAAAGTACACTTTCCACGTTCATGGTATGCACTGTGATGCTTGTGTACTGATGATTGAAAGCGAGTTGAAAGATTTACCTAACACGACTTATGTGAAGTCGAGTCTTAAGGAGCATTCTGTTGATGTGGTGGGGGATTTTGGCGACAAGACACCTCAAGAAATAGCGCAAGAGCTTACTACCCCTCTTAAATCTCATGGTTATACGGTCTCTATAGAAAAACAAGTAAAGGAGAGGAAGTGGCAAGACTTTAAGATTGCCGTGCCCGTAGCGCTATTCTTCGTGGCTCTATTTGTTGTTCTTCAAAAAATGGGAATTGTTAATTTAATAGATGCGAGTAATGTAACGTATGGCACGGCTTTCGTGATCGGCATCATTGCGTCCCTCTCGACTTGCATGGCTGTGGTCGGAGGACTTGTCCTTTCTATGTCGGCCACTTTTGCCAAAGAGGGAGATAGGTTGAAACCTCAACTTATGTTTCATGGCGGCAGGATAGTATCCTTCTTTATTCTCGGTGGAGTAATCGGCTCAATTGGTGCTGTGTTTACTCTCAATACCTCTGCGACTTTTATTTTGAGCGTGATTGT
The DNA here is from genome assembly GCA_964603485.1 of uncultured Candidatus Saccharibacteria bacterium. Taxonomy (GTDB): domain Bacteria; phylum Patescibacteriota; class Minisyncoccia; order Phycocordibacterales; family Zambryskibacteraceae; genus CAYVDB01. The sequence goes on along the minus strand of CAZRVE010000001.1, from coordinate 26,725 downwards.
CGGTCTGGTAATGCTGGTCCTTGGAATTAATCTTCTCGATGTTTTTCATTGGGCAAAGAGATTTCAGCCATCCATGCCAAAAGTTATTTCCAAGCACGCTCATGGGGTCTCAAAATTAAATCATACTCTTACCCCGCTTCTTGTTGGGGTTGCTACATTTTTCCTGCCGTGTGGCTTTACACAATCAATGCAACTTTACACTCTCACTACGGGAGGTTTCCTTAAAGGAGGATTAACGATGTTTGCGTTTGCATTGGGTACGCTTCCTGTATTGGCGCTTATTAGTTTTAGCTCGTTTACTATTCAAAAGAGCGCAAGGGCTGGGGTTTTCTTTAAGGTCGCAGGTTTGATTGTAATAATGTTTGCTCTTTTTAACCTCATTAATGGTTTAGTTGTGATCGGGGTTATAGCGCCTGTGTTTAATTTCTAGTATCATCCTGTCTATGAAAGCAACTATTATTTCAGTTATTGTCGCAACTCTTTTCATTGGAAGTGGTGTAATTTTTGCAAGAACGAGAAATACTACAGTCCCGGAAGCGGTAATCGTTGATAATGTAACCGTTGTTGACGGCAAGCAGATAATTGAGATAAGTGCTAAGGGGGGATTTACTCCAGAGAAGAGTCTTGCAAAGGCGGGGATTCCGACGGTAATTAGGTTTAGTACAAAGGGAACTTTTGATTGTTCATCCTCGGTCCGTATTCCAAGTATGAACATCTCACAAGCGCTTCCTCAAACAGGCTCAACAGATATTGATATTGGCACCCAACAGGTTGCTATCCTTCAGGGCACGTGCGGAATGGGGATGTATCCTTTTGAAATAGAGTTTGAATCTTAAGGCATGAGGGTTGTTGGCATCAGGAGGTTATCTTGTAGAAAAAACGAGGCCACTTGGCCTCGTTTTATTTCGTCGTATCTACGTAACGTACTTGGTAATACCCATCGTTATCAGGATAATGCCGCCCCAGACACCGAGTCTGAGCAGGGCCTGGTAGTAAAAGGCTTGGGAGAGGACACCTAATACGAGGGCTGTGATCCAGATACCGAGAGTGAAGCCAAAGATAGATGGCAGAAATAGCCCAAGCGTCACACCAACCGCAATCAAGCTCGAGAAGAACCCAACTATGATGAGTCCGTTTTTCATTCAGGTATTGTCCTGTTTGGGTAGGGGTATATATCCAATATTAACCTAGCACTTGTCGGGATTTTGTCTATCTTGTAACTTTATTCCATATTGTACGTCGATATATTTGCGGTTATTATTTTCCTGTACCAGGAAGGAGGGGTCGCGAAATTATAATTTTTAAGATTTTTAAATGGATAAAAAATTAATCATCGGTGCTCTCGTTCTCATTGCACTTATAGGTGGTATTTCTCTTCTCTCCAATGGTGAGAAGGTTTCTGATTTGGATAATTCAAATACAGATTTTGTTACTTACTCAAATGTTGAGCTAGGACTCGCTTTTGATTATAAGGATGGAGCTAATGGATATGTAGTTCAAGAATCAACGCCCTCTGGTGATCCAGATTTAGTACGCGCAATTGTCTTGATTCCAAGCGCAGACGCTGGGAAGCCTGCGCCAATGGGAGGAGAAGGTCCTGCAACCATTACTGTTCAAGTATTTAAGAATACGAAAAAGCAGTGGTCACGAACCTGGGCTGATGAACATACTCAGTACAGTAATATCAATTTGAAGATGGGCGAGGTATCTGAGGCGGTAGTAGGAGGAGCAAATGCAATTAGATACATGGCAGATGGGCTTTATGCGTCAGAAAATTTCGTAGTTGCTCATGGTGAATATGTCTACGTGTTTACTGGGATGTTTCTTGATGAGAACTCTTCACTCCGAAAAGATTTCTCTCCAATAGTAAATTCAGTTCGTTTCATTCCACAGTCGGCCCCGGCGGTACAAGGAAAAATTAATATTGATGTAGTGTGCGAGGGCGCTCTTGCATATATGTCATTCCCTGATGGAGCAAGTGCCGATCTGTTTGTGAAGGATTGTAAGGAAGGAAAACATCCTGAGGTAATTGAGCAGTATAAAAAGCAGATGAATCTAGGCGATGGGGCGGCAATTTAAAGTGCTATACTGAGCCGATAATAATCTTATAAAAATGAAAACAATAACTTGTAGGGCAATGGGTGGGATGTGCGATGAGCCGGTTACCGCGGGTAGCTATGACGAGATGATTATGAAGGGAATGGAACATCTGAAAGTTGCTCACCCTGAGATGGCGGCGGATATAGAGAAGATGCCAAAGGACGATCCGATGATGGTGAAGTGGGAAGAAGATTTCAAAAAGACCTGGGAGAGCACTCCAGACGCATAGTAAAAACCCCGACACATGTCGGGGTTTTGTTTTATATATCTGAGTTTCAAAATTAAATAAGGCGTATAATAAATATATATGAATACATATAATTGGTACTCCACACTCATTAAGCCAAACTGGGCTCCGCCTTCATGGTTGTTTGGCCCCGTGTGGACGGTGCTTTACGCAATTATCTTCGTTACCTATGGCTTGGTATTTTATAAAACCATAACAGGAAAACTTTCTTGGGTGGTGGCGCTGCCTTTTGTATTAAACCTAGTTTTCAACCTCATTTTTACTCCTATCCAGTTCGGGCTCAAGAATAATCTTTTGGCTGCAGTCGATATCGTCTTTGTGGTGGGCACTCTTGTTTGGGCTCTCGTTGCGATATGGAATGCTTATCCTGAATTGCGATGGATTGCATATGCAAATATTCCGTATCTTCTCTGGGGAACTTTTGCAACTTGTCTCCAGCTCACCATTACTTTTCTTAATAGATAATTTATTTCGTGTAATAGAATCTTTTATAAGACGTCTTAATTTTTATATGGAAAATAGAAAAATAATTTTATTAGGAGTACTCATGGTTATTTTTATAGCCGGGTTTTTCATTTTGAACGGGTATATTTATCAAGAGAAACAGGCTTTTGGTGCAGATGATTACAAGGATGCGGAGTATGTGATTGAAGGGATGCGCATAAGACTAAAAGACGGAGTGAGTGAAATCGAGGCATCTCCAGGTTCGGCTTCCAAAATAACAACTCGCTATTTTGGAAATGAAGTAAAGCTTGATCTCAATGATGACGGCAGGGAAGATGTTATTTTTCTTCTTACTCAGGAAACAGGTGGGAGTGGGCAATTTTATTACGTAGTTGGTGCTCTTAATACAGATCGTGGGTATATGGGTTCTGAAGCATTTCTCTTGGGGGATCGTATTGCTCCACAGACTACAGGAAAGGGTAACGGTAAGATTGTGGTGGTAAATTATGCAGATCGTGCTCCTGGAGAAGATTTTTCTATTTCACCCTCAGTAGGAAAAAGTGTCTGGCTTATCCTTGATCCGCAGACTCTACAATTTGGCCAAGTGGAGAAAAATTTTGAAGGCGAGGCAAATCCTGAAATGATGAAGCTTTCTATGAAAAAGTGGATTTGGATTTCTGCGCTCTATAATGATGAAAGAGAAGTGAAGCCAAAAAAACCAGATGTCTTCGCACTTACTTTTGAAGAAAATGGACGATTCTCCGCAACCACTGATTGCAATAGTCTCTCTGGTCAGTATGCAACGAGTACCGGCAATCAAATCGTATTTTCTAATATGATGCAGACAAAAATGTATTGTGAAGGGTCGGATGAAACTGAGTTTGTGCAGTTTCTTTCCAATACCTCAAGTTTCCACTTCACCTCAAAAGGGGAGCTTATTCTTGATCTTAAGTTTGATAGTGGCTCTGTAGTGTTCAGATAAGACTCTGTGCATCTTTGTGAGAATATAACCTATAATAGAGGTATGACAAAAAAGCCACTATTGATATTGATTGCCTGTGTTCTCATTTTACTAGGGGTGTGGTCTAGCGCTCGCAATCGTGAATCAAAGAATATTGATCTTATGAGGGGCGAGGATAGTATCATTATTGTTACAGAAGAGAATCTTGAATATTTTCCAGGAGCTTTGGGATATTTTGCACGACCAGAAAAAGGAGGAAATTATCCTGGGGTAGTAATGATTCATGAGAACAGGGGGCTTCGTCCTGAGATCAAGGAAAGTGCAGATGCTCTCGCGCAACGAGGATACCTTGTTCTCGCGGTGGATCTTCTGGGAGGAATTGCCGAAGATCAAGATGGCGCTCGCGCACTTACTTCAAAATATAATCAACAAACAGGTGTTGAGAACATGAAGGCGGCAGTGGCATATCTTAAGGAGAATGGAGCAACGAAGATTGCTTCTCTTGGTTGGTGTTTTGGCGGAAGACAATCACTTGAGCTTGCGATTTCAGGGGAGAAGCTTGATGCGACGGTTGTGTATTACGGAGGAGGCATGGCAACTTCTACAGAAAAACTTTCTCCTATAAAATGGCCGGTCCTTGGAATTTTTGGCGATCAGGATAGAGTAATTCCTTTGGAGATGGTAGATCAGTTTAAGTCATCTCTTGCAACCTTAGGCATTAATCACGAAGTTCATATTTACCCTGGGGTGGGGCATGCATTTGCAAATCCTTCTGGAGCAAATTATGCACCTGAGGCAACAAAAGATGCGTGGGGAAAGACCCTCTCTTTTCTTGAGAAAAACTTGAAATAAAGCTTTCATTCTAGGGAGAAAGTATTCCAGAAAATATTTTCCCTATGTGTTACCATTAAACTATGGACCAAGAAGTACTCAATTTTTTAATAAAGGAGAAATTATGCGTGTTAACAGTTATCTTAGATGATGGCGCACCTCATGGGGCTGTGGTGCACTATTCTGTGAAGCAAGATCCTCTTAAGATTTATATTCAAACTTCGCACACCACAGAAAAGGCGAAACCTTTTCTAGATGGTGACATAGGAAAGGCTTCAGTTACAGTTGGCCTTAATGATAGAGATTGGCTTGCACTTCAGATGAGAGGGGAAGTGCGAATGGTTCCTGCCGATCAGTTTGATGAAGTTTCTGCATTTCACTACGGTCAGCACCCTCAGGCAGAGAAGTATAAAAGATCAGATACTATGTTTCTGGAGTTCGTGCCTACGTATTGGAAATATACAGATTTTAATATAGACCCTCCGCGCATATCACGGAGCGTTTAAATTCTGATAATTATATTTATATGAATATAGAAAAAATTGCGTTCTTGAAGCTACGTTTTGTCATGGGTTTTATTTTTTTGTGGGCTTTCTTGGATAAATTGTTTGGTCTTGGTTTTGCAACAGCTTCCGAAAAAGCGTGGATCAATGGCGGTTCACCTACTATGGGTTTTCTTTCAAACGCTCCACAGGGGCCCTTTGCGGATATATTTAAAAGCATGGCTGGACTTGCGGTTGTTGACTGGCTTTTTATGGCAGGACTCCTTTTTGTGGGCGTGACTCTATTTGTTAACAAATATGTGACATGGGGAAGTGTTGCGGGAATTGTGATGATGTTGCTTATGTGGCTTGCGGTATTGCCTCCAGAAAATAATCCAATTGTTGATGAGCATATCGTGTACGCGCTTGTATTGACACTTCTTGCCCTCAAGAGCAGGAAGAGAGAATTGGGTATTTGATTTTTCTAGTGATATGAATAAATCGATTACCGTAGAGACAATTGTAAAAAAGGATATTGATGTTGTGTGGGAATTTTGGAATGAACCAAAGCACATTGAGAATTGGATGTACGCTTCTTCTGATTGGGAGTGTCCAAAAGCGGTTAATGATGTAAGGGTGGGTGGACGTTTTTCTTTTACCCTTGCATCAAAGGACAAGACATCGTCTTTCGATTTCTCAGGTATTTATACTGCAGTAGAAGAGAAGGTGCGGATTGCGTACACAATTGATGACGGACGAAAGGTTGAAATACTTTTTAGTGGGAGTGGCAGTAGTGTGAAGATTACAGAAACTTTTGAGATGGAAAATGAGAATTCTGAGGAACTCCAACGAGGAGGATGGCAGGCGATACTTGATAATTTTAAGTTGTACGCCGAAGGGCAATCCTAATCTGAAGTTAGATTTTATATACTCACACTTATGGAAAAAATACACACGTCGGTTTTTATTAACGCCCCTCGTAGTAAGGTTTGGGACACTATGCTTGGCGATGCTACTTATCGTGAATGGACCAAGCCTTTCAATCCGGGCTCTTATTTCAAGGGAAATTGGGAAGTGGGTTCGGAAATGCGATTTTTGGGCCCTGACCCGAAAGACGGTAGCGAAGGAGGGATGGTAAGTCGTATTAAGGAAAATCGATTACATGATTTTATATCAATCGAACACTTAGGAATGACAAAGAACGGAGTCGATGATTTTACGAGTGATGAGGTGAAAAAATGGATTCCTGCATTTGAGAATTACACGTTTCTTGAAAAAGAAGGTGGAACTGAGGTCCAGGTTGATCTAGACGTGAGCGAAGAATATAAGGAAATGTTCTTGGAGATGTGGGGAAAGGCATTGCAGGTTTTGAAAGAATTAGCAGAAAAATAGTAAAACCATAATGCAAAAGATCACACCGAATTTATGGTTTAAGGGAAACGCCTTGGAAGCAGTTAATTTTTATCTCTCTGTATTTCCTGAAGGAAAAATAATTACAACTTCATATTATCCAACCGATGGATTGCTTGATTTCCAGAAAGAGTTCGCTGGAAAGCCTCTTGCAATTTACTTCTCTCTCATGGGGCAAGAATTTGTGGCAATAAATGCAGGACCTGAGTTTACATTTACCGAAGCTGTATCATTCAATATTTCTTGTAAAGACCAGGCAGAGATTGATTACTATTGGAACAAACTCACGTCTGATGGAGGAATGGAAAGTCAATGTGGTTGGTGCAAGGATAAGTACGGTCTTTCGTGGCAAATTAATCCTGAAAATATTGAGTCAATAATGCTCGCTCCTGGGGCATGGGAAAGACTCCTTCAGATGAAGAAGATCGATATTCAAAAGTTAACAGAGACTCTTTAATAAGAGTATAGATTTTATTTAGCGGGCAAATAGTATATAGTGGTAAAACTATGGCAAAAAGAATGAGTGTGAATACAAAGAATAAGAAATCGCGTTCAAGAAAAACTAAAAAGCGTCTTGCGATAAAAAGCGCAATGCTAAAGGCGAAAAAAAGTAAGAAGCGATAATTTTCAGGCCCTTAATCAAGGGGCCTGTTTGTAATAAAAGTTACCCTCACACGTCTTAATAGGTATGAACTATATATTTGTATCTGTATTGATAGCCCTCGCAGTGATGGGGGGGGTGTATGTCTCAAAACAGACCCCACCTTCTGAAGTCTCTCAGAAAGTTGTGGAGGTAGAGAACAAGGAAGAGACCCCTGTTGCTTCAGAGTATAAGAAAAATCTACTTGATTTAAGCAATCAAGGTATTTCTCGTATTTCTATGGATGTGTTTTCGAAAACAAACTTAGAAGGCCTAGATGTTTCTCATAATAATCTAGAAGGATCGATACAGGCTGAAGTAAGGCATTTGAGTAGACTTAAGGTGCTCGATCTTAGCCACAATAAATTGTCCGGAGTCCCCGCAGAAATTGGTCAATTAAAAGATCTTGAAGTCCTCGATCTTTCTTATAACCTACTTACAGGACTGCCTAATGAGCTTGCAAACCTTTCAAATCTTAAACTCCTCGACTTATCAGGAAATAAATATTCCCAAGCTGATCTTGATGTCATAAAGAAGGGCCTTCCTTCTACGACGGTAATTAAGACAGACTAGCCAAACAAGGTTTTAGGTTTTACGGTTTTCTCTTGTATTGCGTTGTTATGGTGGTGCGCGTTAATATTCTAGGGATATGCAAATAAAAAAAGTTATTGTACCAGTACTTTGTGCGGTTATATTTTTTGGATTAGGCTTCTGGTTCCTTGGAGATGGCAAAGCAGAGGATAATAAGGCTGGGCTAGGAGAGACACCTGTTGCAAATACGGGTTCGGAAAACACAACTCAATCTATAGATCAAAATAAAAAAATTATGAACGCGACACTACACACCACAATGGGAGATATTACTATTGAATTTACTCCTGACGTAACACCAAATACAGTTGCAAATTTTGTGAAGCTTGCTCAGGAAGGTTTTTATGACGGCACGAAGTTTCATCGAGTGATAAAAGGATTTATGAACCAAGGAGGAGATCCTTTCTCAAAAGATGATACCCAGATGGCTCGATGGGGAACAGGAGGTCCGGGGTACTCTTTCGCAGATGAAATTGGTCCTACTAACAAAAATGCAGTCGGAACAATCTCAATGGCTAATGCAGGGCCAAATACAAATGGCAGTCAGTTTTTCATAAATGCTGCAGATAACTTCGGTCTTGATTCAAAGCATACTGTTTTTGGGCGCGTGACGGATGGCCTTGATGTGGTTATGGCAATTAACTCTGTTCCAACTGGCTCTGCAGATCGACCGCTTGAAGCAGTGGTGATAAAAGGAATTACACTCAAATAGTTTTTGTAGGTACCCACTTCACTTCGTGAAGTAAGTTAGAGTACAATAGTAGAAGTGAAAAAAGATCAAAGAGGGTTTACTGTAACTTTGGGAATTCTCATATTCGCTATTCTAATTGGCGGAGGTGCTCTCATCTACTTTAATAAGGGTGGAGAAAATAATTCACCAGAAGCTCTGGTTGCTGATCTAAAAAATAAGATCGCTGATGCACAAGAGCGACTTGAGTCTGAAACATCCAAACTTAATTATCTAAGTGGGGTTTTTCGTGATTTTAACCCAGTGTTTAGCTTGGTGCAGGATCACTATGACATGATTAATGATGCAGTGAAGAGGACGGACCCTCTTTTTCGTGAGCCGGACTCAACACGCCCTCAGTTAAAGATAAAAGCCAAGGACGAGCTAAAAAAAGACCTTGAAGCAAGGAGGTCGGAGATCAACGAAAGGCTTTCTCGATGGAGGCAAATGGCAACTCTTGCAACCGCAGGAGATCCTGGAAGCGTTCCTCTTTCTACGTTACAGAGTGATGCAACAGAAATACAATCGTATATAAATGAAGTTGCTGAGTTTGTGGCAACGCTTACGCCTGCTAATTCTGGCTTAACTCAGACAGAGATTAATACCTATGTTGATGCGATGACGACCGCTTCTCAAAATGTTGCAAGCGTGGTGGCTTCGCTCACACAAGCAATTGCGTCTACACCAACGACACCCCCTCCAACACAGAGCCCCGCTCAGAATCAAACAGTTACCGCAACGACTGTCGCGCAGCAACAGGCGGTAGTCGACGCTCTCGCAGCTCAAGTTGCTGCGTTGCAACAACAGCTTAATCAGATTACTGGGCAGACCCCAACAACAACCCCTCCGACCACTGCGCCACAGGTAAACATCCAGAGTACTGGAGTAATTCATTCTTATAAATATTATTTACCAGGCCCAGTTATTGATACTTCGCAGTTTCCTGATAGATCTACAACTCCTGATCCGACCGATCTTATTGAAGGGTCAAACGGATTTTAGTTTTTAATGAACATTACCCTCCGCGCGTTACGGGTATATAATAGTAATTGAAGCTTTTTATTCATAATAAAAACTACAATGGGATACGGATATATGCACAAAGGAGCTCTTATGGGTGGGGGATGGGGTCCTGAATACGGAATCCTCTGCTTTCTCACATGGGTGCTTATTGTAATTGACCTCGCACTTCTCGGCGTCTGGCTTTGGCAGAAGATAGAGAAAAATAAAGATAAGTAGAGAAGTTTAGTTCTCAGTTAGAAAAACCCCAGTCGACGAGCTCGGTGGGGTTTTTGCTTGACTTTATAATAAAAAGGTGATATAATTTATACAGAACCTACAGGGAGAGGTAATGTCTCAGGCGCAAGGTACTTTTGCAAATCTCTTCATCGCGATCGTGGCCATCTGGATTGCCGGCTTCGGTGCGTCGACGATCGTCGGCTGGGGCAACTGGTATGCCTCAACGACAAAGAGATTCCTTGGAAAAATATGGTCCAAGAACAAGACCCGCATCATCTGGATGTTCGCGGGCGGAGTTCTTGCTTTCTGGATCATGTCTCCATGAACCCCCCCATTCCGGCACGCCGGAATGGGGGTTTGTTTTATATAAAAATATTTGACGCCTGTTTTTCATAGACTTACTATTAAGTGACTATGAATATCAAAGAACACACAACGCCTGAAAAATTATTACGTTATAGCTTTATCTGGTCGGAAGTTCGTCTCATTATTGCTGCAATTGCGCTCATTTTGGGTGGAATCCCTCTTATCCTTTTTGTTGTTCCGGTACCTGCATTATTTGGTCTTGTGCGTTTCGTCCTTACTCTTGCTTGGATTATCTCAGGCCTCTCATCGCTTTACTTGCTCTACCAATGGTTTCTCCATGACAAGAAACTCTTTGGGAAGGATGAGCAAAAAGATAAAATTACTTTTTTTGTAAGTGTGGTTTCTGGAATAAATCTGGGACTTATGGGTATTTCTGGGACAAATATAGGGATGTCCATTGCTTCAGCTAAAATAGTTTTTCTTATTACCGCGGCGCTTTATATATTTTCAGCGGTTCATCTCTATAGGCGCTTTAAGTCTCACGGAGAGAAACTCTTCTAATCTTTCCTGGTGCAAAAGAAAAAAGTAGTAACGGTAAATGATCGTATGCAGCGAAAGTATCGCTACATACTTTCTGCACCTGTTGGGAAAAAATTCGATTCATCCTTCAAGCCCGATCTCACACCAAAAGAAATGCTTGCACTCGGGGTTTTTGGTGGAAAATATATGACTGATTGCCAGAAGGAATTTCCAAGAAGCTGGTTCGCCCATGCAAAACTTTCTCCTGAAAAGAGGGATAGAAAATTAAATTTTTTTCAGATAAATGCATCGCAACCTCTTTCTGTTTGGAAGGCGAAGGGTTGGATATATAAAGATGACCCAAGAGGCTGGTTTCAGTGGTATTGTCGATATTATCTTGGCAGAAGAATTCCCGAAGAAGATTTAAGACAAATAAAACGATGGAAGGCAATGCGACGTCATCTCGCGCAGGTGCAACACAGTTGTCGGGTGGGGGATTACTCTTGCCACAGAAGGCAAAGGCAGGCCTTACTCCACTGGGCGTACGATAGCAGAAAGATATAAAAAAAGACAACTGAACGTTGTCTTTGTAAAACGGTCGATCAGAGAGTTCCTTGTGCTCTCCTTATCAGCCTGCGAGAGTTTTGGGAAACTTCCATGATTGTGTGTAGATCTTCGAGAACCGATGAGACGTTACGTCTTCGATCCTTAAGTACGACATCAAGACCCGGATCAGAAAGCTCCGATTCCAAATCTCGAATTTTCTCCTTAAGCAATCGAACATTTGCCTGAATCTTCAGCCAGCGTTTGTTGGGTTCGAGCTGCCGTTCTCTGATGTGGGCACCAGCTTCTTTCGAGACCCTAAGAGCCTCCTTACGAAGCCCTGCAAGTGAGAGGCTTCTGCTTAGGATTTTTTTGGCGAGACCCAGTTGCAGTCGGAGGTCTACTTTCGCAATCTGGATTGCTGCGGATACCCCCAGAACTTTCTTCCCCAGGTTTGGATCAAGCATGTCGCGGACTTCGGGGTGAAGGTTCTGAAGTCCATGCATCTGGTATGCCCAATGGAGCGAGATTCCAAGTGCGCTCGCAATTTCTTCCATGGGTATTCCCAAATTGTACATCCGAGCGATTGAGTCGGAGACCTCTGTTGGGGTGTGGTTTTCTCGGTTGAAATTCGCTACTGCAGCAATGATGAAAGGAATCACTTCATCGTCTACTTCTATTAAGCTTGCTTTGTAGTCGAGCCCCTTCATCGTGGCAGCGCGCCAGCGTCTTTCTCCATCCAGAAGTTCGTACTTGATGCCGCCTGGAGCGGTTACTCTTCGAATAATCCCTGCTTGGATCTGCCCAATTGACTCCATGGAGTCTGCCAGTCGACGGAGGCTGTCTTCATTGAAGTATTTCCGAGGTTGATCTGGCATCCTACGTATAGAGGATGGATCAACGCGAACCTCGACACCTTCCGCGAGAGCTTTTCGAGCCTTTGCGAGAAGTGCTATCCACGAGAACTCCTCATGGTTCGAGGGGTCTTCTTGGAGAATGTCGGCCCCTCTTCTGAGTGCGATTTGTGGCATATGCAACTCTCCTCTCGTGGGGGTATGTGATGGACTTGTTCTGCGAGCAAAAATAACATCAATTTGAGGTGCGGGCAAGAAAAAACCACGTACTAAAACGTGGCTCTATTCAGTATCATCCCATTGCATCATCGATTGCCAACCCTCGTTTCCTTCTTCGAGGGATCCTGAATCAATCATATCTTGTATGATCTCCTCTTCTTCGGATACCTCGGTTGGGTACGCTGATGAGCGGATGGTTTGAGGATCTGTCGCATGAAGTATAAGCGTCTTCATGCTGACTTCTGGGTGAATTCTTTTGTAGGAATCAATGACTCCGCGTAGTCCTGTCAAAGTCAGACTACACCCAAAGCATTTCTCTTCTTGTGCTCTGGTTGTTCCTGCAGAGCTCATCCTAAGCATGCGCTCGCAATGATTTTTGATCAGGAGAGGGGTGGGAGCGTTTCCCATGACCATCTGTTCTCTTGCAAATAATGCAAAGATCGCACGAGAGAAAGATTCAGGGTACCCAGCCCTCATGTATGCTGTCCGAAAAAGTCTCTGACAGGTAATACCCCCAGCTTCTGCGGTGCTTTGTATGAGTGTGGGAGACAGACACTCTGCACGATTCTCTAAGAACGGTGATTCACCGTCTTCAACTACCTCTTCCTGTTCGAAATCCATGACATCTCCCAGTGAGGGTGGCGAGTGAATTTATCTGTGGATGAGGCTATCACAGGGTATATAAAAAGAAAGAGCCTGGGCTTTGTGGCCGAGGCTCTTTGTTGGAAGTGAAGTAGTACGATCAGGAACTTGCCGTCTCCGAACCCTGCGGGAGGGAGACCATCTCCGATGCGGGGATCTGAACGGGAGACATGACGGATCCTGACGGAACGTGAATGACACGTCCGTCGGGTGTTGCCACCGCGATCACCGAGACCATCTCGACGGGTGTCGTCGATTCTGCTACGACGGGTGCGGGTGGGTCGACGTAGATCGCATGCGCCGGGAGCGCATGAGTCTGCTCCGTGTCAGGCATTTCCTGCCAGACGAGGTCGCCTTGGGCAATGACGGGAATCGACATGCCGTTTGCACAGACCTCTTCCGCGTAGATGTCGAACTCCGCGCCGTCGGGAGCAACCGTAGTTGCCTTCCAGACGATGCGATGCGTGTCTGACTTGTCGAGTTCGATCACTCGAACCCGCTCGGTTCCGTCGGAGAAGAGAGACGAATACGTTCCCGAGACAATCATGCCCCGACGCCCTCTGCGGAAGACGTAGCTTCCGTGCGGGACGACGGGGGCATCAGGATTCCTTCGAACCCCTTCGATCTGGGCCGCGCGTTGAAGCGCGAGCACGAGAGTCTCAGGCGAAGTGATACCACGACCGATGAATGACGGACCTTCCCCTTCGTCGTCGGTTCGCTGTCGGCGATAGCCAGTAGCGAGACCGCGAATTTCGAGGTCGGTGAACATTTCTGCGGGTTCCCGTGGGCGCGTTGCACGCTCCAGTCGCGCCTCGGTATTCACGAGACGTCTCTGATACTCACGAGCCTCATTGCCTCGGGCACTGCTGCTTTCTCGGAGATTCTTGTTCTCTCTCCAGCTTCTCCACAAGAGGAACGCTAGGAAGAGAATCGGAATCAAGAGAAGCCACCACCAGGACGTGCCCGATGAGGCTTCGGTCGCCTCAAGCGTTATCGCTGGGAGCGTGACCGGAACAGCAGTGTCTGCTCTCGTGACGATCCCCGGCGCGCGTTCGGCTGCATCTGCTCGAAGGAGAATAGTATCTCCCGGGCGGAGGTAGACGATCGTGTCACCAGCTGCGTTCACCTTGATATCTGCTGAATCCAAGATGGTCGCGGTGAAGTTGATGTCGAAGATCGAGTGCCAGTTGCCACCGTTGCCGGTGGTTTTCTTCGCGAGGTCCCACAACGTGGTTCCTCGGACGACTTTGAACTCACTGCTCGTGCTCTGCACAACAACTTGCGCAGATGTTTCTCGCGAGCCGAAACTTGCCGTGAAGGCGAGCGCGACTGCGAGCATGATGAGGACTCGACGCATGTTTCTCCTGTGATCTTGTGATGATTGTTCTGGAGAGGGAAGTTTCCCAAATCCAGTCCTGCATACTACTTACTTTTGAAAGACCTCCTGTGAATTCTAACCACAATTATAAGCTATTTTTTGACATTTGTCAATACTCGCGAGTAATGTTTTATTAAGCGCGGAAGCACCTTTTTCTTTTGAAAGAAATCACTCTCTTATACGGCTTATATAGAGTAAGATTAATATCAATAAATATGACAGAAAAAACAAAAACCTTATTAGGAGCTTTATTCGTCGTTGTGTTGATTGTAGTGGGGGGAACCTATTTCCTCTCTTCTCGAGAAAAGAGTGATGAGCTCACTCAGTTGCCAGATAAGGAGGTGCCTGGGACTGTTCTATCTGAAGATGCAGTGAGAATAAACGCAAAGCATTCTTTTAAGAGCGGAAAACATATTATTGCGGGTGAGATCGAGGTTCCTACACCCTGTCATTCTCTTTCTGTAGAAACACTCTTCCGAGAATCAAATCCAGAACAAGTAACCCTCGTGTTTAATACAGAAAGCGATGCGGATGTTTGCGCCCAAGTCATTTCGAGTCGTCGATTCAAGATTGAATTTAATGCAGAACAAAATGCTCGTATTGGTGCGACCTTCAATGGAAAGGAAGCAATTCTTAATCTTATAGAAGCGGGACCAAATGAAGACCTAGAAAACTTTGATATATATCTCAAAGGGTAGGTTTTATTGTGATAAAATAAAGGGATATGAACATAAAACATTGGATTGTTTCAGCGTTAGCAATTGGAATTACCGCATACCTTCTCCCTGGAGCAAGTGTTACTTTACTTGGGGCTGTGATTTTGGCAGTAGTGCTCGGAGTGATTAACGTGTTTATTAAGCCAGTGGTATCTCTTCTTACATTGCCACTTACTATAGTTACCTTAGGAATCTTTTCTCTTGTAGTAAATGCACTCTTTATTATTCTCGCAGCAAAAGTAGTTCCTGGATTTACGATTGCCGGATTTTGGACTGCATTTTTCTTCTCGATTATCCTTTCTTTGGTCAACGCACTCTTTGGTGTAAATCGAAAGGAAGATATTGTTTCCTAATACGCAAAAACAAATGGAACCATTCATTGGCAACATTGAAACTCTCACTTTGGAAAATGAAAATTTTCGCAAAGTAGTTTTTACTGGACCAAAGAGCCAGCTTGTATTAATGAGTTTGTTACCTGGAGAAGAAATCGGCCTTGAAACACACCCTCATGTGGATCAGTTTTTTCGAATCGAGAAGGGAAGTGGGGTGGTGATTGTCGGAGAAAAAGAGTATCCGGTTTGGGGAGAGTTTGGAATTGTGATTCCCGCAGGCACTACACACAATGTGAAAAATACAGGTGCGGAAGCAATGAAGCTTTACACTATTTATTCTCCCGCAAATCATATTGACGGAAGGATTCATAAAACAAAAGAAGAGGCATCTCTGGATGTTGAAGACGAAGACTTTGGACATAAAAACATATAATGCAGACCCAAGTTGCCGTATTTGGTGGGGGATGTTTCTGGTGCACTGAGGCGGTTTTCAAAATGCTTAAAGGGATTGTTGCTGTTACTCCAGGATATGCAGGAGGAGAGAAAGTAAATCCAACTTACGAAGAGGTTTCGGGTGGTGATACGGGTCACGCGGAGGTCATTCGTATTGAATACAATCCGGAGGAAATATCGTACGAAAGCCTACTCACTGTTTTCTTTGGAAGTCACGACCCCACTACTCGTAATAGACAGGGTGCGGATGTGGGCACTCAATATCGATCCGTGATTTTCTATACTCACGAAAGCCAACAGGTGGAAGCCTTGCGTTTTATAAAAGAGATTAATGAATCGAATCCGAAAGGGGATCCAATTGTGACGGAAGTTGTTCCACGTACATCATTTTATAAGGCCGAAGATTATCACAACGATTATTACGCCAGGAATACAAATAATTCATATTGTGAATTGGTGATTAACCCAAAGTTAGAGAAAGTACAAAAACAGTTTGCAGATTTGTTGAAAAATCACTAGAGATTTCTTGTAGGATTTTCGTTTGACTTTGCAAGATCAAGAGAGTAATCTTTTTTCGGAAATACTCACCTTCCGCCGAGGAAATATATGCTTGTGATCCGTCGTTCCTCCGGGTACGCACTCAATCCTTTGGAGCTCATGGTAGTATCGAACACTCCCACTGACTTTGCACGTGAAGCAATCCAGGTTGCAAAGAAGGTGAAGGCTGAGATATTAATCTCGGTCGGTCCCAAAGTGAGAATAAAGGTGTCACCGAGGTCAAACTTCAACTTTGTTCGATTTCAGATGGCGCAGGCGATCAAGCCTCTTCGACCGAAGCTCCGCCGCCCCATAGAGCTCGATATGCCCGCATAAATCTATGCGGGTTTTTCTTTTTCTGGGAGGCGGCAGGGCATTTATACAGTTTTATTGATCATTATTTTGTGACTGGGACAATATACGTAATAGTTGACGCTTTTTTGCTAGAATGGTATTTTCCTATTGGATAATCAAATCACTCTCACAAAAAAAGGGGGTTCTAGTGCCACCTGGTGATTCTGTAGACGATCTTCCTAATCTCTCGGTGGGTGGACGTCTTCTCCTTTTAATGGAGGAGCTCGGTTTCACTGAAGAGATTCAAGGGACTCTTCTCACGCGTCCGGATATTCTTCGAGATTTTCTTGGATATTATCGGATCGTATTCGGGGGTCCACCTCGAGAAGAAACGGTCCCTCCGATTCTTTTACAAGACATCGAAAGGTTAGAGTTTACTCTTTCGACCCGTCTTCGGAATGCTCTCCGTGACAGTGGAGTCACAAAGGTCTTTGACCTGGTGAGTCTCGACAAGGCCAGCTTGTTAAGGCTAAGACATGTGGGGAGGCGTTCGGAAGTGGAGATCATTCATTTCCTCACTCGTAACGGACTCAACCTTTCCATGAAGTTTGAGATGAAGGGTCGTGTTCCGGTTAGAGTGATAGATGCAGGGATACCCATCATGCCCGGTTAAAAAATTACCCCCATTCTGTTTTTTTAGAATGCGGGTTTTTCTTTATTTGACAAAAATACTATTTTTTGCTATTGTAGGAAGTAAGAAAAATCTCACTCGTTTTCGTTTTAGCATTATTACTAGTTATTTGAAACGAAGAGTACGGAATTAATTCCTTCTACGCGCGAGACTCTTCTTTCAATTTGTATGCATAATCAATCATCGTTTCGTGGCTCCCGTTCTTCGGGCAGTGGTAGACCCCCGTTTAGAGGTAATTCCTCTTCGGGTGGATCTTTTTCTCGTCCAAATAATCGCTTTGGTGGAGGTCGCCGTCCTCAACGTAGTGGAGGCGGAAGAAGTGGCTTTAAACAGTCTCAGTTCTTTGATCTTAACCGCTTTATCAATAAAGCAGTTGTAGTAAAGGAATCAGAAGAGCGCTTTATTCCAGAGCATGCCTTCACGGATTTTCTTATAGAAGAAAGCCTCAAAAAAAATATTACAAAAAAGGGCTATGTGCTTCCTACTCCTATTCAGGACAGAGCTATTCCACACATCCTTCAGGGACGTGATGTGGTGGGTATTGCAAATACAGGAACTGGAAAGACTGCAGCCTTTCTCATTCCGCTTGTAAATAAAATTCTTAAGGATAAAAAAGAGCGCGTGCTTGTAGTGGTGCCTACTCGTGAGCTTGCGATTCAAATTGAAAGTGAGCTTAAGGGCTTCACTCCACTCATGGGCATTTTCTCCGTGGTCTGTGTGGGAGGAACCTCTATCGTTCCCCAAATAAAGGCACTGAAGCATGTAAATCAGTTTGTAATTGGAACACCTGGGCGTCTCAAGGATCTTATTGAGCGAGGCGATTTAAATCTTAGTACTACCAATACGGTGGTGCTTGATGAGGCTGACCGAATGCTTGATATGGGATTCATTGCTGATATGAAATATCTAATGACCAAGATGCCAAAGGAGCGTCATACACTCTTCTTTTCTGCAACGATGTCAAAAGATATTGAAAGGCTTATTCATGATTTTCTTCATGAGCCAGTTTCGATTTCGGTGAAGACTCGTGATACTTCAAAAAATATTGATCAAGATGTGGTTCGACTCAAGCCAGGGCAAGTTAAGTTCGACGCGCTTGTCGACCTCTTAAAACAGCCTGGTTTTGAAAAGGTACTCATTTTTGGACGCACTAAACATGGGGTTTCTAAGCTTGCGATTGCTTTAGAAAAAGAGGGTATTAAGGCAGAGTCAATTCATGGAAACAAGAATCACAGCCAAAGACAAAAAGCGCTCGGCTTCTTTAAAGATGGACGAGTGCAAGCGCTTGTTGCAACAGACGTTGCGGCGCGCGGGCTTGATATCGTGGGAGTAAGTCATGTGATCAACTATGAATTGCCTGCAACTTACGAAGACTATATTCACCGAATTGGACGTACCGGCCGAGCTCACGCAACTGGTAAGGCTCTCACTTTCATCGACTAATACTTCATCTGCCCCTTACAGGGGCAGATTTGTTATAATTAAAAGATGAATATTCTCGATTTTATAGGACTCTTTCTTTTTATTGCAGGTTTCGTGGTGGGACTCGGTGCGGTTACGGTCATTGATACTCTCGGGTTTCTTGGGAGAAAATCTTCCTATTGGACGGAAGCGACAGTGAGATCCCACAAGGTCACAAAACCTTTAATTTGGCTTGGCATTATCCTTGCAACAATTGGAGGGGCAATTACTTACAGAGAAATGGGTACTGAATTTCCTGTTGTCTATCACGGCATTGCATTGGCGGTTCTTGTGCTTAATGGGATTTTTCTTTCTTTTGGGGTGAGTCCTTTTCTTTTAAAGAGAGAGAGGGATGGAATGTCGAGAGAGTTACTTCCAGAAAAATGGCAGTTTTGGATTACTATTAGTTTTGTTATTTCTTTTACCTTTTGGTGGGGCTCTCTCATTCTCTTGGTGCTTTTTTTAATGTCGTAGCTACTCCATGAAACATAATCATACTCTTCAGATGTTTGTTGCATTCCTCTGTATTGCAGTTGCGGCGCTACTTTATGGCGCAATAAAGGGAAGTCAACCGAAAGCTCCAATTCTTCCTTTTGTACCGACATCAACACTTCAAGAGATAACGAGGAAAGTGAATAGAGTTGAAGTTGAAAGCTATATTCGAGAAAATATTACAAATCTTTCAGATGAAAAAGCTGTACTCGGAGGAACTTTCTACGTAACAGAAATAATTTGGGAGGATGATTTTCACGGAGCGGTGTTTTATGAAGATGGACATTATGCTTTTAAGCGTATGTTTACGGTCACTTTAGATGGGTCTCGAGGTTTTTTCGTTACGTTTGACATGATTGTTCCAGAATAGTCCTTTGTTCAGGCGACCTTTTCAGTCGGGTATAATGCTTGGATTGAAAGCTAATTTATTATCATTATGAATACAAAAACTCTTATTGGTGTCGCAGCGGTTGTGGTTATTGTGATTCTTTTCTTTGCGTTTGGACGCGGAGACAAGAAGGTAATGGAAGAGACAATTACAACATCTCAGTCTGAAACCACTTCACGCGCGCCCGTATCTCTTAAGGATGGTAATTACGTGGTAGTAAAAGAGGAAAGTTCTGTGCAGTGGGAAGGGAGGAAGACTCTCGTCGCAAATTATACAGACAGTGGAACCCTCGCTCTAGAGAGTGGATCATTTGTGGTTCAGAATGGCGCAGTGGGGCAAGGAACTGTTGTGTTTGATATGAGTTCAATTACTGCATTAAGTACCGGAAAAGGAGATGGTCAAGATAAGCTCTCGGAACATCTCAAGAGTGCTGACTTTTTTGATGTTGCGAAGTTTCCTACCGCGGAGCTTAAGGTGAAAGATGCGACTTCTTCAGATGGTGTGAACTTCGTAATCCGCGGAGATCTTACGGTAAAAGGGAAGACTAATGCGGTAGAAATTCCTGCAACTCTTACAAACAAGGATGGAAAGCTTCAAGTGCAAGGAGTTATTTCGCTTGATCGTACGTTATGGGATGTGCGATATGGCTCTGATAAGTTTTTTGATAATCTCGCAAACAATGTAATTGATGACATGTTTACGGTCTTATTTACTCTCATAGCTCAGTAAGAGAGGGTACGTAAGAATAAATAAGAAAAAGGCGCTTTGCAGAAGGCGCCTTTTTCTTAGTCGTTTTTTTTGTTAGGATACTTTAGTCACACATGAGCCCTCGCAAGCGTAATTCCATACAACTTCTTACTGCAAGTCCGAAATCTATTCAAAGATTTTATGGAAAAAGCTACTATTTTTCGACCGCATTTCTTCCTGCGTATTTACGCCAAGACATCTATAACCTCTACAGTTTTTTTCGTATTCCTGATGAAATAGTTGATAATACCGCGGACAAGGATGAAGAGGTTGTCCGTCACGAACTTCTTTCTCATAAGCAAAAGTGGCTGAATGTAGTTGATGGCGTACCGTGTGACGAGCCGGTTCTGCTTGCTGTTGCTGATTTGTTTCGAAAAAAGAATATTCCATTCGAATATGCGGATGATTTTTTCGATGCAATGATCCAGGATGTTACAAAAAAGAGATATGAGAATTATGAAGAGCTAGCCTCGTACATGTATGGTTCTGCAGCGGTGGTGGGCTACATTATGGCGTATGTAATTGGGTTTACTGATCCAAAAGCTCTGCTATATGCAAAAAAGCTTGGTGAAGCAATGCAACTTACTAATATGCTTCGAGATATAAAGGAAGATTATGAAGAAAGAGATCGTATCTATATGCCACAGGACGAAATTACACACTTTGGTGTTGTAGATGCAATTCCTGGAGGAAAGATAAGTAAGGGGTGGAAAGAGTTTATGAAGTTTCAAATAGAGAGAACGAGGGCACTCTATCGTGAGGCGGAAGAAGGAATTCTATTATTAGACCCAGCCGGACAACGTGCGATACGGATGGCTTCGCGTCTTTATGAAGCGATTCCCGATGAAATTGAGAAAAATGATTTCGATGTGTTTCGCGAGAGACTGAGTGTGAGTTGGCTTGGGAAATCATTTATCGCCTCAAAGACACTGCTACAAGAAATTATATGAGTAAAAAAATTATCATAATTGGAGGAGGTATTGGTGGTCTTGGTACCGCCTCACTTTTTGCTAAAAAAGGATACGAAGTATTTCTCTTTGAAAAGAATGAACATTTTGGCGGAAGAGCAAACATCTTTCAAGAACAAGGATTTACCTTTGACATGGGTCCTTCGTGGTACATGATGCCAGATATATTTGAAGAATTTTTTGCACTCCTTGGTGAGGATATTAATGAGTACCTCTCTTTGGAGAGACTTTCTCCTTCGTATAGAGTTTTTCTGGAAGGCGGCAATCAACATTATGATTTCTATTCGGATCCAAAAAAGAATGAAGAGACCTTTGAATCTCTCGAACCAGGCTCATCTCGTATCTTAAAAAAATATCTTGAAAATGCCGGTTATCAATACAGAATTGCAAAGAATGAATTCATGTATAAGAACTATGATTCTCTATTTGATTTTTTCAATAAACGTGTAATGACAGAGGGAAGGAAGTTGCCTCTGTTTACCAAGATGAATAGGGTCATTGAGCGATTATTTAAAAATGAATTATTAAGAAAAGTGCTCCAGTTTCAGACTGTTCTTTTGGGCACATCTCCGTATGACACCCCGGGTATTTACAGTCTAATGAACTATGTAGATTTTATAGACGGCGTGCATTATCCAAAAGGAGGAATATATTCTCTCATCAATGCTCTCGTAGCTGTGGCAAAAAAGAACGGTGTGCATCTCAAGGCTTCTGCTCCAGTAGAGAAAATTATTATAGAAGATGGAAGAGCGGTTGGAGTGAGACTTGCGGGTGGTGAGGAGGTGAGAGCTGATATTGTGATTTCAAATGCAGATTACGAATATACGGAAAATAGGTTGCTAGATAAGGATTTCAGAGATCATTCTCAAAAGTATTGGGACAAACAACTTCTCGCTCCATCTGCTTTTATTAT
This sequence comes from uncultured Candidatus Saccharibacteria bacterium, assembly GCA_964603485.1. GTDB lineage: Bacteria > Patescibacteriota > Minisyncoccia > Phycocordibacterales > Zambryskibacteraceae > CAYVDB01. The sequence continues at coordinate 4,600 of CAZRVE010000001.1, read as the reverse complement.
GTATCTCGGTGTAGAAGGGAAGGTCCCTTCATTAGCACATCATAATTTACTCTTTTCCAAAGATTGGAAAAAGAATTTTAAACAGATTTTTGACACACCAGAGTGGCCTGATAGTCCTTCAATTTATATTTCTGCTCCATCAAAAAGTGACGACACTGTCGCGCCGATAGGTAAGGAGAATTTATTTGTGCTTGTTCCTATTGGTTCTGGTATGAAATATACGGAAACTGAAGAGGAGCAATATGCAGAAAAGGTACTTTCTATTATTGAGGTCTCAATGAATGTCCCTGATTTAAGAAAAAGGATTGTGTACAAGAGGATATATTCGATTAAAGATTTTGAACGAGACTATAATAGTTTTAAAGGTACCGCTCTTGGCCCAGCGCATACTCTGCTGCAGACTGCATCTTTCAGATCAAACAATAAGAGTAAAAAAGTAAAGAATCTTTATTACGTAGGCGCATATACCAACCCTGGCATTGGTATGCCTGTGTGCTTGATTTCTGCTCAGTTGGTATATAAGAGAATCCTTGGGATTGAGGATCCTGCGCCACTCACCACTCTTTAGTAGAATCTCTCAAAGAGAAGTATGAAGAAGATAATCATGCCCGATATGGTGTTGATGGGTGGAAAAAACTTATAGAGCTTAAAAAAATCATCTTGTGTCTTTATGGTGAGCGTCTTAAGCATAAGTAGGAGATAGAGTAGGCCGAGTAAGAGTACGATTTTATTTAAGTAAGGGGTTATCAAGATTGCAGATATTATGTAGAACACTCCACATAATATGATTGTTTTATTTTTACCGAGGAGAGTTGCGATTGTATCGAGACCTGCATCTTTATCTGCATCAATATCGAGTGCTGCAGAGTATGCATGCATTGCAATTGCCCACAGCATTCCTGCAATAAGTGGAACTATAGGAACCCCACTTCCACCCAGGAGATAATACCCAAATGCTCCTGTTGCAACGTAGTGCCCTGCGCTGAAAAAACTATCGAGAAAAGGAATTGCTTTTGCGCGAATTGGTTTTGCGGAATAGAAGCCTGCGAAGAAAAAGAATGCAATAAGTGATATGACCGCACCGATATTGTTCAAGGGGAGTAGGAAAACGAAAGGAATACAAGTAAAGAATATCCAAGAGAAGAGCGATCGGTGTTCTGCTGGTGTTACGAGCGCTTCATAGGATACTTTTTTTGGATTCTTGATGTCTGTTTCGTAGTCAAATATATCGTTAATGCCATAGATGTAGAGATTTGCAGGGAAAAGGAAGAAAAGTGCAAAAGCTAATATAACGAATTGAGGTAATAAAGAGATGTCTCCTGCACTTGCGATAATTCCTAAAGCGTAAGGGCCAAGTTCGTATATCCAAAAACGTGGTCTGCTTATTTTAAGTATTTTTTGTAGTTTCATTTTATTGTGAGTTCTCTAACTTTTTTGAAACCTCTCCATTCTAGCAGTTTTGGTTGGGCTTGTATTTTGTACTTGTCCGTTAAAAATAAGTACTATGAGAAAAGACCTGCTCCCGGAGCATAACCATGCGGAAAGCACTTTCTTTCCTTGGACTCCTTCTTTCGAACTTCTTAGGGGCTCAAGAAAGGGTCAGTTTTGATCACAAGGCTGCGCAAACAGCTTGTGACAGTGTGGGAAATCCAGTCGTCTACATTCTCAAGGATTCTCTTGCAAGAGTAAGCCTCAAGAAAGTGCTCGCGAATGAGTATGCAGAAGTGTACCGTGCTCGCAATTATCCTGGAGGATGTTTTCTTTGGGAACGTACTCGAAACCCTTTCTTCGACCATCTCTTTAAAGGAGGGGATTCAGTGACTCAGGCGCAGCGGGATAGTGTCCGTGATAACTACCGGGCTCACTGTCCATCGGGTAAAACATTTTGCGTACTCCGTCCGCATCGCAAGAGGTAGTTAGAGCGCCGACTAAGGCGCTTTTTTGTTATATAATAGAGGTATGGAAAACAAATCTATTCTAGAAGTATCCGTGGGGGCGGGAGATATTGTTCATATGACAATTGGAGGGGATGTCAGTGCAGAAGAGATGGCGAAGCTTACGGAGTGGGCTCAGAAAGTAAAAGAGACTATTAAGGATCTCCATAGTAAGAAAGGTCCTGTTCTTTGTCTTGTCGATATCACAAATATGAAAGCCTATCATGCAGACGTTCTCACAACTCTTGCAACACTCATGAAAGATAATGAACCCTATGTTCTTCGGACTGCTACATTTGGGGGAAACTCCACCATTACTATGGCAGAGGATGTAGTGATTGCACTCTCTGGACGCAACAATCTTAGAGCTTTTAATAGTAAAGAAAAAGCTCTGCACTGGTTGCAAACTGGAATTGAAACTAAAGAATAATATTTAACTGTTTTTTGATATTGATTTTGTATGAAAGTTAATCGATCACCATGGATTCATCAGCTTGACCATGAACGGGTTCAAGTGGCGCTTCATGGTGATATAGATACAGATATTACTGTAGTGGGTGCGGGAATTGCAGGAGTTGCAACAAGTTTTTTTCTTTTGGAAAAAACTAATAAAAAAATTGTACTCATTGACGGATATCGACTTGCGCATGGAGCTACGGGTCATAATGCTGGACAAATTACGAGTTACTTTGAACGATCTCTTAAGAGTATCGCAGAAGAGTTTGGTATTCAAAAAACAAAAGAAGGGCAACAGGGGATTGAATCAGCTTGGGAACTTCTTGACCACATGTATACCACCGCAGGGCTTTCTATCCCCGTCGCTCGATTCCTTGGATATGCAGGGATTACTGACCTAGAAAGACTTTTGAGATTTTTGGAGGACAGCCAAGTTCGTAAGACGTGCGGGCTTGAGGTGGAGGAACTACTTGTTGCAGACAACGCCCCTTTCCTTAAGGATATTCCTGAAAATTTTAGAGATTTGTATTCAGTTGTTCCGCAGTGGATGGTTCTTGAGAAGCTTGAAACAAAAGATGGTCGTTTTATGGCGGTCTCTTGTTCTCAGAAAGGATGTATGAACTCAGCTCTATTTTGCCAAGAAATTGTATCTTTCTTGCTGAAAAAATATCCTGAGAGATTTTCTCTATATGAACATACCCACATTAAAAAAGTTGTTCTTCACGAAGATTATGCACTTTTGGATGCGGTAAGTCATACGATTCATACTTCTCGGGTAGTGCTTTGCACTAATGGGTTTGAGGATATTCATATATTAAATAAATCAGGACTTGATGTGGATACTCGGTTTCACCATAACGTGAAAGGGCTTGTGGGTTTTATGTCTGGATATTTAAAGAAGTATGATAAACCTCCAATTGCAATAAGTTACATCATGAAGTCCGACTCTCCTTTGGCTGGTGATTATTTTTACGTCACTCGACGCGAGTATGAATATGATGGTAATGGAGAGCGCAATCTCATCTCAATTGGCGGACCGGAAATATCTCTTGAGGATGGGGGAGAATACGGAAGTGATCGGGATTACCCTGAAGAAGCGCAGAGCATTATAGATTCTTTCGCTCGAGATATTTTTGAGTCTGGAAAAGTGGAAGATATTCAATACACATTCCAATGGCATGGACTTATGGGCTATACCCGAGGGGGTATTCGCTTGATTGGCACTGAGCCTAAAAATCCAGTCCTTCTTTATAATTTGGGGTGTAATGGTATTGGAATTTTGCCTTCAATTTTTGGTGGCAATCGAATCTCTGACATTATCTTGGAAAAGGATATCCCTAGTTCGATATTTGACCCACAAGAGAAGACGTAGTTGCATTTTATGGTAAAAAGGGTACTCTTTTGTACAGACAATGCTCGTTAGGGTACGGGGGCAGTCAATCCAGGACTCTCCCTTCTGCAGAGGCTGAAGTATATAGACGTTGTTCACGTTGAACTGCCGGCGTGAGTTTATATCCTCCGTACCCACCACTTTTGAAGAGGTAACCAATTGGTTGCCTCTTTTTCATACTTAGCTTCTTTAGTTGACCTATCCATCTTTTTATTTTATGATGTGAGCCGCTGATCTTTCTACAAGGCCTATGCCTTTGCTTATATAACCCTTGGCGCGGGGCTTGCGCGCTCTCAGTAAAAACCCTCTTTGGAGGCTTTTGATGCACACGTGCTACACCGTAGGACACGATTCTTTCGTTCCTGGGATCATCGCAAACCTCAACCCCACTCGAGATGCAATCATCGTGGGAAAAGGGACAACCGGCCGTTTGGTTTTCCTGAGTACGGAAGATCCACCCGTAGTTGAAGATGGAAAAATCATGACGGTATTTCGCATTACGGAACGTCGTGATGGTATTCCCACAATCGCGCTCGCCGGCTCACCTGGTGTATTCGATGAACCAGCAGTACTCGTCATGGTGGATACTTCTAGAAGTGTCGATCATGATGACAGCACCGAGGGGGTGGCTACCGTTGCGGGCTCTCCTCATGCGCTCGCCGAGGATCTCTCGCAAATTGGCAACTTCCTTTCTGCTCAGGGGCTTTACGCACTTTTACCAGGGGATGCGATTCGCATGCGCCCGCTTGGAGTATCAAACTCCGACTGGGCGCATCAGCGAGTAATCTTCTGTGAGGCAAGTGATGGCGGTCCCGTTCTG